>CAYOUR010000132.1:0-11879 GCA_964407145.1 uncultured Lentisphaeraceae bacterium
GTGCAAGGACGACGACACCATACCATGGCGCAATTCTCAATGGGTGACCGGTTACCTCTGGGGACTGTTCTGACGATCCCGTCGGGGCTTTTGCCGCTCGGCCGCGGCCAGGGATATACCCCACAGCAGGCGCCAAGCCGTGATGGTCGCCGGTTGCAATGGGTGACCGATTTCCAGCCAAAATAATTTTTTTTAGCTGTCTTGACAAAAGTCTTGCGCGATGTTACACTGTACATCGTTGTTAGAGTTGCGGCGTTTTAGATTAACGTTAATGGATCAGGCATAAGGAGGATGAGCCATGAGCAAGCGTCCTTTCCGGCTGGTGTGGTTTACGTTGATCGAGTTGCTGGTGGTGATCGCGATCATTGCGATTCTGGCTTCGATGCTGTTGCCGGCGCTGAGCAAGGCCCGGGAGAAGGCCCGCGGGATCAGCTGCATCAACAATCTGAAGCAGTGCTCGCTGGCGTTCCAGCTGTACACGAACGACTATGACGGCGATCTGATAGCGAACTACAACTATTCTTCGCATTGGATGCAGGCGATTCAGGGCGCCTACGGCAATAACGGGTATTTGTCGGACTCGACGCCGGACGAGGCGGTTTGTCCGGGCCGGCCGCCGTTCAAGTACACGGGGCAATGGAACCTCTATGGTCATCGGCAGAGTGTTCTGCCGACGCGTCTGTACAGCCGGCCCTGGTCGACAGGGAAGTACACGCCGACCTACAAGGATACCTTTTATCACGTCAAGCTGTTCAAGCAGCCGTCGGATTTCTTCATCATCGGCGATAGTTTCTGCATGAGCTATTTCACGGCGAACGCGGCGTCGTACCAGTATGCGATTGTGAAGCCGAACCGGACGTCGCCGGGCACGGCAGCGGAGGACTGCACGGCGATCTACTTGGGCGCCCATGGCGGCAGCGCGAACCTGGCCTATCTTGACGGCCATGCCGGCTCGGTGAAAAGCGCTGGGGAGTTCGCGGCGCAGTTCAAGAAAGAGTACCAGGCCTGGAGCGAAACGCCGCCGACCGGGGTGGTCTACACCGCGAACCTGCAGTGGCAGTATCAGTAGGAGCTTGATCCCGCCGTTTGTCAGGCTGGATAGCGGCCGTCCGAAAAGTTGTTGACGCCGCGCTGGGCGCGGCGTCAAGGGCGATGAAACTTACATCGTGCGTCGTTTTTCCTGCCGTCAGCGTTTTTCCGTCCTGCCATTTTTTTCGGGCGGTATCCGATCTTGGGTTTCATCGGAGCTTTTGCCGAAAGATTCATCCGCGACATCTGCGGATAAAATGAAAGGGGTTGCTGCCGCTCTTGGGTTTCATAGGAGTTGGTTAATGGGCGCAATGTGGTGATGGCTGCTTCCCCCACTGTCCGTGGAGACCAGCGTTTCCAAGTGGCGCCCTCCGGGCGCGACCGGGAGGATCGGCTCCCCCCGGGGTTCCCTCACCCTCCGGGCTTCGGTCACCCGGGGTTATGTTTGTATAGCCCTTCGGGCTGCTTTCGTTCCGGCTGCGATATCGTCTTTCCGTTTTTCCAACTGCCGGGTTGGCAGTCTGTTAAAAGTGAATATGCAGATACCGCTTGTCAAGCCCTTTCTCCCATCACCACATTTTGCCCATTGACCAATTTCTGCAGGGTCGCAGGCCACTTTTTCCATCTCCGGAAGAGGCGTGACGCGGGTCAGAACGGCATGTCGTCATTGGCGTTGGGGCTGTTTGGAGGAGGTGTGGGTGGGGGCTCTGGTTTTGCGGGTGTCCTGGGCGGCGGCGGGATGGGCTCGTAGGTGTTGTCGCCCATGGCGCTGGTGTCTTCGCCGGCATTGGACGCCGTCGGCGCCGCGGCCGCTGGTGGCTTTGTCGTGGCCGTTTCCTGGGGGGCGGGAGAGGGTGCCGGGGGCGGCTGGAACGCGGGTGGCGGCGGGAAGGGCCGTTGCGGCGGCTGGCCGGCGCCGGGCTGGCGGTAGCCGGCCGGGGCTTGGCGGTAGCCGGCCGGGGCTTGGCGGTAGTTGTTGGGTTGCGCCTGGGGGGCGGGCGGCGGCTGATAGGGCGCCTGACCCTGACAGGAGCCTGGCGGCGGCGGTTGCGGCTGGGAATATGGCGGCTGGTACGGGTTGGCCGGTGGCATCTGCGTCGTCTCATAGTCGTTGTTTTCCTCACCGCCGGTCTGCGGGGTAAACGGGGTGGCGTAGTTCCTGGGGCCGATGAGCTGGACGGCTTCAGCCATGACTTTGAGTCGGGAGCGGTTCTGGCCGGTGTTTTTGTCGACCCATTGATCCAGGCGCAGACGTCCTTCGAAGAAGGCCGGCGAGCCCTTGTGCAGGAACTGGCCGCAGATTTCCGCGGTTCGGCCGAAGGCCTCGACTTCGACGTAGCAGGTGTCCTCGCGCTCATCGCCTTGCGGGCTGCGGTAGCGGCGGTTGACGGCCAGTCCGAGCTCGCAGATGGCCGTGCCCGAAGGCGTCGATTTGGTCTGCGGTTCGCGGGTGAGATGTCCCATCAGAAGTACTTTGTTGACGTTGCCCATGGTGGTTCTCCTCTGCTGGTGGTGGACGGACTGGTTGCGGGAAAGCCGCCGGAAGGTTATTCCGGCAGGACGTGGAGGATGATGGCGGAGGGCAGGTCGGGGGAATGGAAGACGGTGTTGACGGCTTTTCGGCTGAGCCGGTGCCGGCCGAGGGGTTCGCCGGTGTTCGGGTTGACGTCGAAGCGGGGGAAGTTGCTGGCGGCGATGTCGATGCGCAGGCGGTGGCCGCGTCCGAACCGGCAGGCCGTCGGGAAGAGGTCGAATTCGATCAGGCAGGGTTGTCCGGGCGTCGCCAGTTCCTCCTGGTCATAGCCATTTCGGAAGCGCAGGCGCTGGATGCCGTCGGTCACGTTGATGGCCAGGGTGCCGGCCTGGGGTGATTCGGGCGGGCAGACATCGACCAGCTTGACGGTGAAGTCGGTGTCCGGGCCGTCGGTGGCGACAAACAGCCGGGCGCGGACCGGCCCGGCGACGACCAGGTCGTGGTCGAGCGGTTCGGAGCAGAAGCAGACGACGTCCTGGCGGCTGGCGAGGGGGATGGGCGCCGGGAAGTCGCCGAAGCGCGGGTCATGGACCTGGTGGAAGCATCCGGCGGGCAGCGGCATGGCGGAGAGCGACCCGCCGATGGTCGGGACGGGGTGGTCGGGGTCGGCCAGGAAGGAGGTGCCGTCGTCGGTGCCGTCGTCGGTGCCGTCGTCGGCTGGCGGCGTCAGAGCCAGGCCTTCCCTGGGCTGCAGGAAGAACGACGTCGGCGTGGCCGCCGGCGGCGGCCAGGTCGGGGACTGGCGCCATTCGCCGCCGCGCAGGATCGGCGCCGTCGTCTCGTTGCCGGCGGCGGCGGTTCCCATCAGGAAGTAGTCGATGTGGTGTTTATGGGGGAAGCCATTGTCTTCGTGTCCGAGCCATTGTCCGAACCAGTTGCGGCAGAGGTTCAGGTAGTCGAAGGTTGCCTGGGGGCCGAAGTCGGCGTCGCCGGCGCGTTGGTTCTGGACGGTTATGGTGCCGTGTGTCCAGGGTCCGACGATGGCCTGGACGGGCGCGTTTGGTTTGGCTTCGGCGAAGATGACGGCGTTTTCGAGGGTGCCTCGGGTGTAGGTGTCGAACCATCCGCCGAGGTAGAGGGTCGGCACTTCGGCGTGCTGGTGTCGCCACGGCTTGGGGCCGAAGCCGGGTTTGCGCCAGAATTCGTCGAAGGTTGCTCTGGTTTGCAGGTCGATAGCCCACTGTTCCAGTTCCGGCACCAGGGCCAGTGCGGTGCCGCCGCGGCGAATGGGTCCGGCCCGGAGCTGGCTCCAGATGTCCTTGCTGGCGCGGGCGAGTTCTTTTTGGCGGCCGGGGTTCTGGCGGGTGGCGCGGGCATTGGCGGCCATGGTGAAGGCATAGACGATGAAGCGCAGTTCGAGGGCGCCGTTATGGCGCATGGAGCTGTCGAAGAAGCTGGACGGGCCGCATTGGACGATCATGGTGGCCAGCGGGGGCGGCGCCAGGCAGGCGGCGGCGCTTTGGACGGCGGCGCAGTAGGAGCAGCCCATGGTTCCGACCTGGCCGTTGCACCAGGGCTGGGCGGCGATCCAGGCGATGGTGTCAAAGCCGTCCGGCGCTTCGTCGGCAAACGGGAAAAAGGTTCCTTCGGATTCCCAGCAGCCGCGGACGTCCTGGGCCACGTAGATGAATCCGTGGGCGGCGAAGAAACGGCCATGTTCCGCGGAGGCGGCCTTGTTGTAGGGCGTCCGCAGGAGGATGACGGGCGCCGGCGCCGGCCGGCGTTCGCCGGAGGCGGTGTCGGCCGGGAAGTAGGCGTCCGCGGCCAGGCGCAGCTGGTCGCGCATGGGAATCATGACGTTGTGCTGTTCGACAACGGCATGGGCAGGGGGGCGGGCGGCATCTCGTCCGGGGTGCATGGCATTTCTCCAGGATGGTTGGTTTGGTTGCACGTTGGCTCGGGGTTGGGCGTGGCACGGCCGGGTTCCGGCCGGCCGTGTCATCGTTTAACATAGCCATGATTTCCGGACGTACGCGGTCAGGGCCGGGGGGGCGGGGCGATTTTTCGCTGCCGGCGGCATCGCCTGAAACGACCCTGAAGCATATCTTAATATCATTTTTTGAAAAATCAATGTGAAATTGAAAAAATAATTTGCATGAATAAAAAGCGGGGTTATTTTAGGCGTTGCGGCGGTAGTGTGCCAATGATGTCCAGCCGGGCGTTTCTTCCGGGCCTTCCGCCGCCACGTCGTGCATCCGGTGCGGGCGTCCGGCGCATTTTGAAGGAGGTCGGTCATGATGAAGCGAATGAGTCTGGTGTTGCTGGCGGCCCTGTTGCTGCCGGGGCTGTCGGCGGTGTCCCTGGTCTGGGGCGAGGCGGCGGCGGACGGTGCGGCGGCCGCCAAGGTCGGCGCGGAGGACGGCGCGGTGAAGAACCCCGTGGCGCGTCTGCGTGGCCGCCTGCTGTACAAGCGGGGTCAGATCCGGAAGCTGGAAAAGGCGGCGGCCGAGGTCAATGACGCCCTCCGGGCCAAGGCTGACGAGCTGGAGAAGGAGCGCCGCGCCCAGTACGTGGCCGCCGACCCGAAGCTGGCCGGGCTGTATGCCGAACAGGACGCCCTGGAGGAGGAGATCAAGCGCCTGGCGGAGCTGGCCAAGGCCAAGTGACCGGCGCCTGCCGGTCGCGCCCCCTGGGAAGAGGGGGAGGACTCAGAACAGGCGCCGGCCATCCCCCGGATATACCGGGAAAGAGGATGATTTCTATCACTTATTATTATTTTTAATGAAAGTCATGTACTTTATATGCAATTCTTTATTTTTGCATAGACATGGACATAGATGGGAGGCGCAGCCTGGATTTTGGGGCATGGCGGAAAGCGGCCGCGCCGCAGTGACGTGCATGGAAGGGGCAGTTGCTGGCCGGAGCGGTCGAGGTGACCGGGGCGGGTGTTGCCGTGAGGGGCTGCGCCGGTCTGGCGGCGCCAGCCAGGCGGCGCGGCAGCTATCCGAGTGGGGCCGTGCGGCGCGCGTCCGGCGGTTGGCCCGGCATTGGCCTCTGCGGCGTGGCAGCTATCCGAGTGGGGCCGTGCGGCGCGCGTCCGGCTGTTGGCCCGGCATTGGCCTCTGCGGCGTGGCGATGCGCGTGGCGGTGCCATGCACATGGTGGTGCGCCGCCTGTCCGCGCGGTCGTGCGTCCCACAGCCGCGGGGCGATTCATCCGGCGGCGGGTGTGTGCTCAGGTGTCCGTGGATTCAGCGGAGGTGTTTATCCGCAAAGCTGAGGAATGCTTTCCAGTCCTGTGCGGTCACCTGGTGGATACCGGTACGGCGGTGGTAGGCGACGGTATCGCCGACGGTGGTGTCCGGCGGCGGGGGTTCGTCCTGGCCGATGCCCGTCAGTCCGAAGAGGTCATAAGCCGGCTGTGCGTACCTTGCGGCGAGGAACTCGCCTTTCGGGTCGGCCCACAGGTCTTCGCTGGCGCTGGCGATGTAGGCCGGCCTGGGGGCGAGTGAGGCGATCAGCATATGCTGGTCGAAAGGCAGATTTTGTTCGGCGTTGGCGTATTTACGGAACTGTGAGCAGAACCAATGCGGGAAGGCGGCGGTGATGGAGGCGATGTTTTCGCCGAAGCAGCGTTTGGACAGGGCCGCGCCGCAGCATCCGGACTGGACGGCGACGGTCATGGCGAAGCGTTCGTCATTGGCGGCGGCCCAGAGGGCGGTTTTGCCCAGGCGCGAGTGGCCGATGACCGCGATGCGCTTCGGGTCCAGGATGTCGGTCCTGGTTTCAAGGTAGTCCATGGCCCGACAGAGGCCCCAGGCCCAGGCGCCGATGGTGCCCCAGGCGTGGGGGGAGCGGTAGGCGTATCCCGGGCTGGGGAAGAGCGGGTGGACGCCATTGCGGAAGCAGTCATGGAAATCGGGGTCCAGGTCGCCGCAGTAGGCTGTGACCAGGGCGTAGCCATGTTCCATCAGCAGTTCGGCGGACCAGGTCTCGGCGGCTTTGCCGCGGCCGGTGGCGGAGGGCTTGCCATGTTTGCCGCCGAATTTTTCCCGGTCTCGGACCGGTGATTCCGGCAGCAGGATGGCCGTGTCGTCGAGCACGGTGTGGTTGCCATGGAAGTTAAGGCCGAGGAAGGCGGGTGCGGGTTGTGCGTCGGCGGTCGGTTTGAGGATGAGCAGGTCGAGGAAAAATTTATCCTGGTCGTCGGTGAAGTTGAGCCTCACCTGTTGTCGAATGGCTTTGCCATTCAGGCAGGCGCCTTGTTCACGGATGGTGGCGTTGAGGCGCGGGGGTCGTCCAGGCATCTGGCCATACATTTCGGTGGCGAACAGGTTGAGGATTTCGGCGCGACGCGCGGGCCACTGTTCGGCCTGAGTCACTTTGCTGCCGTCGTTGGCGGTCAGGACTTCAGGCAGCGTTCCGGCCGGGACCTTGGCTTCATCCGTATTGAACGTGAAGGGCGGCGGCACGATGGACTTCGGGTTTTGGGGAATGCCATAGCCGTATTCACGCATGGCAGGCTCGAAGAAGGAGTAGTAGTTCGGGCCGGTGCTGGCGTCGTCGTCGTCCATCAGCCAGCGGTCGATCACCTCCGGCTTGACCGGGATTTTGGCCAGGGGGAAGCCCAGGAATTGTTCCAGCCGGGCCAGGGTCTCGTCTTGTTTGAGGACGAAGTCTTCCAGGCGCACTTCGATCCAGTTTTTAGGTTTAGGTGTCGCTTTGACCAGGTCGTATTGGTATTTCCAGGAGATGGCCCGGCGGCGGCGTTCATCCAGGGTGGTCGGATAGGGGATGCCGAACCGCTCCAGGTCGTCGGTCACATGTTTGCCGATAATGCAGTCTCTCGGGTTGCGAATCCAGAAGATGTACTTGGCGTCGGGGAACAGGCGCGAAATCCATGGGAAGCAGAGGGTGGTTTCCGGGATTTTCCAGCCTTTGTGCTGGGCATTGCTGGCCAGGACGGTTTTCAGGAAGGATGAGATCAGGCGGGTGAAGGGTTCGGGCGGATCGGCCTGGGCGGCCCGGCGCCAGTCCCAGCCGAGGTCGCCCTGCCAGTCGACATACTGGGCAAAGACCCGGCAGGCTTCATACATGTCTTCAGCGGGGATGAGGTCGCCGGAGTTGTTGAGCGGGTTGCCCATGTCAACCCCGCTGGCGCTGAGGGTATGGGACATGGCTCTGGTGCCGGAATGGCCGCGGCCGATAACCGTGATTAATGACATGGTGACGCCTTGGTTGGAATGCGGTGAGGGGGGGCGAAATACGCGGCGGCGGGCGGCCTGGCGCAGGAAAAGTCAGGGCGGGCGGCGGCGTTCAGGCGAGCCAGACGGACGGGCGTCTGCCGGGCGGCCAGTCAATGCAGGCATGGCGGCCGCCGTCGGCGAAGGGGCCGGGGTTGACGACGATGGTGCCATCGAGGTCGAAGATGCCGTCAGCCTCATGGATGTGGCCGCAGAGCAGCAGCGGCAGCTGCAGGCGCCTGGCGGCCTTGGCGACCTCCTGGCTGCCGACTGCGGCGCCATTGGGAAGCCGGTCGGCGCCGGATTGGTGGGGCGGCGCGTGTGAGACCAGGATGTCCAGGGCGGCCGGTTTGGGGAACGCCAGCTCCAGGGCAGGGGCGATGTCGCGGTCCTGCCATTCAAAGGGGGTGTTGAACGGCGAGGTGTTGGCGCCGCCCAAGCCAGCCAGGCGCAGGCCCCGGAAGGTTGTTGGGTTCAGGTCCAGGGCGCAGTTTTCCCGGGTCAGGACGTCCTGTGCGTCAGGCGGGTCGAGATTGCCGAGGACGGCCAGGACAGGCTCGTGGCGTTGGCGGAGACATTGCAGGACCTCGGCGACGTCCTCGCGGTTGCCGAACTGGGTAAAGTCACCGCCGACGAGCAGCAGGTCGGCCGGCGGGAGCAGAGGAAGGAATTCGGTATGGCCGTGGATGTCGGCAATGAACACCAAGCGCATGGGTAGACTCCAGGAAGCAGTCGGGGGAAAAGCGGGACGGACCCGCCGCAACGCTTTGCGGAACGACTGGTATTCATTTTAATGCCGCAAGGGGAAAAATCAAGGTGGGCAGTCAGAGAAGACTGGCAGGAGTTGGCGGTGGGCAGTAGCGGGCGATAGTGGACGTTGGCCGACACTGGACGGTGGACGGCGCCGCCCCCGCCAGACGGAGCCCGCCTGGAAGCCAGGCCATGTCTTTCGGATGGCCGATCGCCTTGCTGCCCGGGCGGGTCGGCCGGAATTCCATGGTTCACCGGCATGGGGCTTGGCCAACGGGGCTGAGGCGTTGCCTGAATTGTCGGAATTTGTCATGGCGGTGATTGTAGGGATGCTGCAGTCACAGTATATTAAGTGGTTTGTTTGGTCAAGGCTGATTGAGTTGTGACCTTTGGCGGCATTTGGGTGACGAAGGAGAACGTGACGATGAAGGTAGTATTAGCGTATTCCGGTGGTTTGGACACATCCTGCATTCTCACCTGGCTGCGGGAAAAGTACGACGCCGAAGTGGTGACGTTCTGCGCCGACCTGGGGCAGGAGGAGGAGCTGAGCGGCCTGCATGAGAAGGCCAAGGCGACCGGTGCGGTCAAGTCCTACATTGAGGACATGACCGAGGAGTTTGCCCGTGACTTCATTTTTCCGATGTTCCAGGCGAATGCGATCTACGAGAACATGTATCTGCTCGGCACCAGCATTGCCCGGCCGCTGATTGCCAAGCGTCTGGTTGAAATCGCCAAGGCGGAAAACGCCGAATTCATCTGCCACGGCGCCACCGGCAAGGGCAACGACCAGATTCGTTTTGAGTTGACCGCCTATGCGCTCAACCCGTCCATCCAGGTGATTGCCCCGTGGCGCAGTCCGGACTGGACTTTCAAGTCGCGGACCGATCTGATCAAGTATGCGCAGGAGCGTCGGATTCCGATTTCGGTCAGTGCGGCCAAGCCGTATTCGATGGACCGCAATCTGCTGCATATCAGCTTCGAGGGCGGCGTCCTGGAAGACCCGTGGGTGGAAGCTCCCCCGGAGACGCATGTGCTGACCACGCCGTTGGAGCAGACACCGGACGTGTCCGAGTATGTGGTGATTGAATTTGAGAAGGGCAATCCGGTGGCGGTCAATGGCCGGCGCCTAAGCCCGGCCAACCTGATGCGCGAATTGAACCGCCTGGGCGGCAAGCACGGCGTGGGCCGCATTGACATAGTAGAAACGCGTTTCACCGGCATGAAGGACCGGGGCATCTATGAGACTCCCGGCGGCACCATCCTCTTCCATGCGCATCGGGCCATGGAGTCGATCTGCATGGACCGCGAAGTCATGAGTCTGCGCGACCAGCTGATTCCGCAGTATTCGAATCTGGTCTACAACGGCTTCTGGTTTGCGCCCGAGCGTGAGTTCCTGCAGGCGTCCATCACGCAGAGCCAGAAGAACATCACCGGCGAGGTGCGCTGCAAGCTGTACAAGGGCAACTGCCTGGTTGTCGGCCGGCGTTCGCCCTATACCCTTTATGACCCGGAAATCGTGACCTTCGAGTCGGACAACGTCTACAACCAGGGTGACGCCACTGGTTTCATCAAGCTCAATGCCCTGCGTCTGCGCATTGGCGCTTCGGCCCGGAAGCCGGCGGACGCCTGAGGGCGCCGGGGTGGTGCGGCGGCGGTTGGCCTGGCTTCGGACTGGCCGGGCCGTCAGCCGGCGACGCGGATTTTTTTGGGTGAAAGAGGGTGATTGGAAGCCATGCAGATAGAAATCCTGAAAGGCAAACTGCACCGCGCCGTTCTGACGGGTTGCGAACTGGATTATCAGGGCAGCCTGTCGATTGACCGCGATCTGCTTGATTTGGCCGGGATTCTTCCGTTTGAGAAGATTCTGGTGGTCAATCAGAACAATGGCCAGCGGCTGATGACGTATGCGATTGAAGCGGCCCGCGGCAGCCGGGAATTCTGCCTCAACGGTGCGGCGGCCCGGCTGGGGATTCCCGGTGACATGGTGACCATCATGGCCTTTGCGCTGATGGAGCCGGCTGAAGCCGCGGCTTGGAAACCGCGGGTGGTGGTCCTGTCAGACCGGAATAGCCGGGCTCAGGTGCTGTGAGAGGGTTTCGGCTTTGGCTTTGCCAGAAGGCTTCGGTGCTGTCATGAACGCGTTCGGGGTTTTCGGCCTGATCTTCCTGTCCTGCCTGCTGCACGTTTCCTGGAATGCGTTGAGCAAAGGCTGCGAAGACCGTGAGGCGTTCACCTGGATGGTGACGCTGACCGGTCTGTTGTTTGTCTTGCCCTGGTTTATTGTCAGCCGCGTCTGCACTCCCGGTGCGCTGACCTGGCCGGTGCTTGGCTGCGCGGCGGCCTCCGGCTTTTTCGAGAGTCTATACTTTATTTTTCTGTTCTGGTCGTACAAGCACGTTGACCTGTCGGTGGCCTACCCGTTAAGCCGCGGGGTGGCTCCGGTGGCCACGCTGGTGTTTGGCGGCCTGGTCGGTGACCCGCCCCTGGCGGTGCATCTTCCCGGCGTGGCGGTGACTTTGGCGGGCGTGAGTCTGCTCAGTTGGGACGCCTTGCGGCGGGATCGGTCCCGGCGTTTGGCCTGGAACGGGCTTGTTCTGGCGGTTCTGACCGGCCTGGCCGTGGCGGGGTACCATATGTTCGACCGGGCTGCAGTCACGCAGTCGCCGGCGCCGGCCGCGG
Source organism: uncultured Lentisphaeraceae bacterium (assembly GCA_964407145.1). Taxonomy (GTDB): domain Bacteria; phylum Verrucomicrobiota; class Lentisphaeria; order Oligosphaerales; family Oligosphaeraceae; genus JAAZKI01. The sequence goes on from CAYOUR010000132.1 coordinate 11,175, forward strand.
TCGAGTATCTGCTGCTGATGCATGTCTTCATGTTGTTTTTCGTCACGGTCTGGTTGTTGCCGAAGCCGGGCATTGGCCGGCGCCTGCTGCGGGAATGGCAACGGCACTGGCGCGCGGACCTGCTGATTGGGGCGACGTCGCTGGTCGCTTATCTGCTGATTGTGGTGGCGTTCCGGCATGGGCACGTCACCCTGGTGACGGCCGGGCGCAACCTGGGCATCGTCATGAGTCTGGCCGCCGGAGCGCTGTTCCTGCGGGAGAAGATCAGCTGGACCCAGGCCGCCGGCGCCCTGCTGGTGACGGCCGGGGTGGCAGGCATCTTCCTGCTGGGCGGGCATTGACGGCGAGGCCGGGCCGGGCGCCGGCCGGGCCGGCGGCTGAGGACCGTCGCCGCAGGCGGAGAACAGGAAGCGGCAGGCGGCAATTCGTGGCGCCAGCGGGAACCAGACAGTCCCGCCGGGCGTTCAACCCAGAGCAACGAGCAGACAGGACTTCAGGCAGTTATGGAACAGGACAAGATCAGGAACATCGCCATCATCGCGCACGTCGACCACGGCAAGACCACGCTGGTTGACGAACTCTTCAAATTCGGCGGCATGTTCCGTGACAACCAGAAAGTGGCGGAGCGGCTGATGGACTCCAATGACCTGGAGCGCGAACGCGGCATCACCATCACCGCCAAAAACGGCTCCTTCCACTACCAGG
>CAYOUR010000133.1:0-11837 GCA_964407145.1 uncultured Lentisphaeraceae bacterium
GGTCCAGTTGGAGAGCGGGAAGACGCGGATGGACTCGCCCTGGTTGATTTTGGCGTTGTAGAGCTGCCAGAGTTCCGGGCGCTGGTTTTTCGGGTCCCACTGGTGGAACGGGTTTCTGAAGCTGTAGATGCGTTCCTTGGCGCGGGATTTCTCCTCGTCGCGTCGGGCGCCGCCGAAGGCGGCATCGAAATGGAAGTGGTTGAGAGCCTGTTTGAGGGCCTCGGTTTTCATGATCTGGGTGTGTTTTTCCGAGCCATGGGTGATGGGGCTGATGTCCTGGGCGATGCCGTCCGGGTTGGTCCAGACCAGGAGCTGGAAGCCGATTTCCCGGGCCATGCGTTCGCGGAAGGTGATCATGTCATGGAATTTCCAGCGGGTGTCGACATGCATGAGGGGGAAGGGGATTTTTCCCGGGTGGAAGGCCTTTTGGGCGAGCCGGAGCATGACGGAGGAGTCTTTGCCGATGGAGTAGAGCATGACCGGGTTCTGGAATTCGGCGGCGACTTCCCGGATGATGTGGATGCTTTCGGCTTCGAGCTGCTGGAGATGGGTGAGGCGATACGATTCCATCAGTGGCGGTTCCGGCTGGGCGGCCAGTCGGCCGCATACGTGACAAAGAAGGGGTTGGTGAGATTGGGTTTGTTGTAGCGCAGCGGCTGTTGGGTGTGGAAGTCGATGACCGTGCCGCCGGCGGCTTCGGCGACGGCCTGGGCGGCGGCGGTGTCCCATTCCATGGTCGGGGCGAGGCGCGGGTAGACATCGGCGGCGCCTTCCGCGACCAGGCACAGCTTGAGGGAGCTGCCGATGGCGATGCGTTCGGTGGCGCCGTAGAGTTCCTCCAGGGCGCTGATGAACGCGTCGGTTTCCGGGCTGTTGTGGGAGCGCGAGGCGACGACGCGGACGGTGTCGGCCGGCGCCGGTCGCGGCAGCGGCAGGGGGGGCAGGTCATCGGCCCGGGCCAGGGCATCGGCCAGGTCGTCGCGGTTGAGGTAGTCGACGCCGAGGGTGAGCTTGCGGGCGCCCCGGCCTCGGGCGCCGAGGTAGAAGGTCGGCCGGGCCGGGCAGTAGACGATGCCGAGCACGGGCTGGTGCTGATGGACCAGGGCGATGTTGACGGTGAAGTCGCCGTTGTGCTTGATGAATTCCTTGGTTCCGTCGAGGGGGTCGACGAGCCAGAAGGTCTGCCACTGTCGTCGAGTTTCCCAGGGGATGTCGCCGCTTTCCTCGGACAGGACGGGGAAATCCCAGAGCTGCTGCAGGCGCTGCATGATGATCGTGTGCGAGGCGCGGTCGGCGGCGGTGAGGGGGGACCGGTCGGCCTTCAGTTCCACGTCGAGGTCGCCGTCATAGATGGCCATGATGGCTTCTCCGGCGTCATGGGCGGCCAGGACGGCCGGCTGGCAGAAATCCGCGAGCAGGTCGCGGACGGCGGGTGGAACGGGCTGGTCAGGCATGATGCAATGGCCTTCAGGCTTGCGGGAAGCCTTGCTGCTCAAGCTGGTGGCCGACGGCGATGATGGTTTTGATGTCTTCCAGGTCGAGCGAGCCGTCGGGCATGAGGTTGGTGTTGATGGTCAGGTTGGCGGGGAAGGCCGCCGCTTTCTGGAGTCGTTTCCAGACGTCGTCGGCGGTCAGGTGGCCGCCGGCCAGTTCCGCGTGGTAGCCCCAGGCGTCCGGGGTCAGGCTGTCGCGGATTGCCAGCGGTTTGTCCATCATGGTGTTGACGAAGCCCTGTTCGGCCTTGGGGGCGTCCTGGGCCGGCGGCGCCTGGCTGACGATGAAGAAGTCTTCCTCGCCGGTCAGGCCTTGCTGGTAGGAGACCATGACTTGCGGCTGCAGGTGACGGATCAGGCGATAGAGGTCGGAGCAGTGGAACGGCTCGGGGCCGAGGTGGAGCGGACCGGCGATGCCCTCCAGGCAGATGGCGGCGATTGGGCCATAGGAATTGAGCAGCTCCTGGATTTGTGCGCTGACGAAGTCGAGGTAGGCGTCGAGCTGGTGTTCGGCGCCGGTATGGTAGGCCGGGTCAGGGTGCGGGTAGTCGGGGCGGGCAAGGGGGCCGCCGAGGTCACGGTTGGGGGCGTGGGCGTGGCGCCAGTCGTGGCCATGGGCGTAATGCAGGCAGAGGCCGAGGCCGTGGTATTCGCAGACCGAGGCCATTTCGGCGACCAGGTCGCGGCGGGCCGGCGATTCCGCGCAGGAGAAGTCCGTGTGCGCTGACTGGAAGAGACAGAAGCCGTCGGCGCCGCGGGCGCAGAAGTCGACGTAGCGGAACCCGCCGGCGATGGCGCATTCGGCGATTTCCATCGGGTCGAAGCGTTCGGCCATGAAGTTGTCTTTCAGCCGTTCGTACTGTTTGACGGGGATTCGGTCCTGGAACTGCACCCGGTCGCCCTTGCCGAGCAGGGCATGCAGTCCGTAGCTGACGGCCAGGCCGTAGCGGGCCTCCCGGAACCAGTGGACGCCGGCTTCGCGGGCGTTGGTGCGGTATTCCTCGGCGTAGTCGAACAGGTAGGTCGGCGTCGAATCGGCGCCGAAGTCGTTATTGGGCAGGACGGTCAGATGGGGCATGGCAAGGTGCGCTGTCAGATGGGGTGAAGGCGCTGGGCGGTGCTGGCTGGGAAAGCCGGCGCCGTTGCCGTCGGCAGGGGCGTCGGCAACGGCGGGGCAGGGCCGCGTGGCGCGGGCGGCATGCGGGGGCGTGGTTGGGTTGTCAGTCCCACTCCGTCATCATCTGCGGCATGGGGAACCGGTCGGTCAGTTCGTGGACGGCGGCGCGGACTTCGGCTTTGACGCTGTCGCTGTCGATGTTGTCCACGACCTTGGCGATCAGGGCGGCGATGGTTTCCATTTCGGGTTCCTGCATGCCGCGGGTGGTCACGGCCGGGGTGCCGACGCGGATGCCGCTGGTGACGAAGGGCTTTTCGGGGTCGAAGGGGATGAGATTCATGTTGACCGTGATGTCGGCCAGGTCGAGGGCGGTGGCGGTGGCCTTGCCGGTGGTATGCTTGGGTCGGAGGTCGACCAGCATCAGGTGGTTGTCCGTGCCGCCGGAGACGATGCGGAAGCCATGTTTCTGCAGGGCTGCTGCCAGGCAGGCGGCGTTCTTGACGATTTGGCGCTGGTAGGCGGCGAAGGCCGGGGTCATGGCCTCCTTGAAGCAGACGGCTTTGGCGGCGATGACGTGCATGAGCGGGCCGCCCTGGATGCCGGGGAAGACCTGCGAGTTGATTTTTTTGGCCAGGCTTTCCTTGCAGAGGACGAGTCCGCCGCGGGGTCCGCGCAGGGTTTTGTGGGTGGTGGAGGTGACGATGTCGCAATAGGGCACCGGGCTGGGATGGACGCCGGCGGCGACCAGGCCGGCGATGTGTGCCATGTCCACCATGAGGGCGGCGCCGACCTCGTCAGCGATGGCGCGGAGCCGGGCGAAGTCGATGACGCGGGGATAGGCGCTGGCGCCGGCCAGCAGGAGTTTCGGCTTGTGCTCGTGGGCCAGGCGGGCGATGTCGTCATAGTCAAGCTGTTCGGTGTCGGGGGCGACGCCGTAGCCGACGAAGTTGTAAAGGCGGCCGCTGAAGTTGACATTGTGGCCATGGGTCAGGTGGCCGCCGTGGTCCAGGCGCATGGCCAGGACGGTGTCGCCGGGGTTGAGGATGGCGAAATAGGCGCCCATGTTGGCCTGGCTGCCGGAGTGGGCCTGGACGTTGGCGGCCTCGGCGCCGAACAGCCGGCAGGCGCGGTCGATGGCGATCGTTTCCGCCTCGTCGACGTGGACGCAGCCATTGTAGTAGCGTTTGCCCGGGTAGCCTTCGGCGTATTTGTTGGTCATGATTGAGCCGGCGGCGGCGCGGACGGCCGGGCTGGCGAAGTTTTCCGAGGCGATCAGTTCGAGGCCGCGGCTTTGGCGGTTTTGTTCGCGGTCCATGATGGCGGCGATTTCGGGGTCGGCGAACTGGAGGGCGGCGCCTTCGTCCTGGGTCATGGTTTCGGCCTTGCGCAGGCGGCGGATGTGGCGTTCCTCCTGGGAGAAGGGCGTTGCCAGCCAGGCCTTGACCGTGGCCAGGAAGTCGTCGTCGGACATCTGGTCGCCGCCGGAGACGAGGACGTTGGCGGCGTTGTGACTGCGGCTGAGGGCGGCGGCGGCGGGAGTCGTGCAGAGGGCGGCGCGGACGCCGTGGAAGCGGTTGGCGACGATGGACATGCCGATGCCGGAGCGGCAGACCAGCAGCCCGGCGGTGACCGTCTTCTGGCGGAGGGCCTGTACGAGCTTGACGGCGTAGTCCGGGTAGTCGTCATCAGCCTGGTCGGTGGCCGGACCGAGATCGATGGCGGTGACGCCCCATTCCTTGAGTTTGGCCAGGACCAGCGATTTTTTGGCCAGGCCGCCATGGTCGGTCGCCACGCCGATGATGATCTTATTGGAGTCCGTCTGCCAGTCTTGGAACGCTGTCATGGGTGCCCTTTCTGTATGCTCGTATCAGAAGCCCTGGTCCGCAACCGGCGATGCCGGAGCCATCGCCTGGCGGTCATGACCCGGTGCAAAAAAAATTAATGTAATTCTTTGGGCTGGAAAAACAATGGCGTCGGGGCAATTTTCGGGACAGTGGACAGTGGACAGTGGACTTTAGTGGCCGTTAGTGGCCGATGGGCCGCGGGCGTTCGTGGGCAAGTAGGGCTTTATCGGCTCTTTGTGTTTTGCGCCTTGGGTTCCATCCGTCCCATTTGAACGCCCCGCCCTGGTCGTCGCCGGTCATTTCAGGACGAGTGAGAGGAGCTGTTGGCTGGCCTGGCTGATGATGCCGCCGGTTTCGGGCGTGTGCCGGCTGCCGCGGCAGTGGGTGGGCTCGTAGCCGCCGCCCACGAAGGCTTCCGGGGTCGGGATATAGCCGATGTTGCCATTGGCGAGCATGGCGACCATGACGTGTCCGGGGGCGACGGCCTTGAGTTCGAGTCCGAAGGCGCAGAAGGGCTGCCAGGGCGCGGCGGCGATGGCGGTCGGGCCGATTCTGTAGATGTCGACCGGGCAGGGGATGGCCGGCCGGCTGTTGATCTCCTGGGCCAGGAGGAGGCGGTCGCGGGCCTGCCACTTGGGCGCGTTCCAGGCCGCGTCGGAGTCGGCCAGGGCGCGGTCGGCGGCGAGTTGCTCGGGCGTCAGCGGCCGGAAGGTGATGGCGACGTCGGCGCCGGCCCAGGCCAGGACGGGGTCGTGGTTGCAGGGCTGGCCGGCCAGGGCCTGGTCGGCGGCGTCGGCCAGCGCGGCGGCCATTTTTTCGGCATGCTGGGGGCCGCCTTCGCGTTTGCCGTCGGTGGAGAAATCGATTTGGTTGATGTCACCGCAGGCGCCGTTGAGGAAGACGAGCGTGGCGTTTCGGCCATGGCGTGCCTGGAGTTGTTTTTCCCAGTAGCCGCAGTAGTCGGGCGAGAATTCGTTCTGCCAGAGGATGGTGCTGTGGCAGGTGAAATTGGCGATCATGCCGAGGAGGTTGCCGTTCAGGTCGCGGATGGCGATGACGGCGACCTCCGGGTCGGTGGGTCCGACGGGGTGGAGCATGTCGGGGTTGCATTTGCCGGGGTTGGTGTGGTGTTTGCCGTCCTGGCCGAGCCAGCGGCGGTTGAAGGCCCAGCCGGGGCAGTCGCGGGAGCCGGTTGCGATGGTGGCCGGCTGGCGCTGTCGCCAGGCCGTGATGCCGGCTTGGGCCGCGCCGGCGACCAGCTGTTCCAGGTAGGCTGGATTGGCGTCGGTCCCGAGCACGGCGTTAGCTGGTCCGCCGCAGTGGGTATGGCTGGCCGCGACCGCGATGCGTCGCGGCGCCACGCCGGTGGCGGCGCTGATTTCGGCTTTGATGGCATTGGCCGTGCTGAAGTTGATGGAGACGGCGTCGACGCCGATGATGACCAGGCCGCTGTCGTGGTTTTCGAGGGCGGCGGCCCGGGCCAGGAGCGGCATGCTGACGCCAGTGGACACGCGTGGCGAAAAGCCGCCGGGCATGTCCATGCCGATGGCGGGCGTGATGTCACGGATGGCGAAGGCGGCGGTGAGGGTCATGATGAAGCTCCTGGGGCTGGTGGTCAACGTGGGAAATAGCGGTAGGTCTTGGGTTTTTCACCGGTGTGCAGATAATAGATGAGTCCGACGGCCATGAAGACCAGCGCGCCCATGATTTCCGCGGAGATGACGCCGACGGCAAAGGGCCGGAGTTTGACGACGAGGCGGTTGCCGCCGAAGCGCAGGCAGAGTTTCTTGATCAGCCAGCCGAGCAGGAACGGATGGCTCATGGCGGACAGCGGGTAGGTCTCCCAGAGCAGGAAGAGGCAAGGGTGCAGCGGCCACCAGCGGGTGCGCAGGCGGAGGAAGCTGAAGCTGAACACGCCGATGACGCCAAAGGCGACCGCCCACACGAAGGCGCCGGTGGGGCGCATGGCCAGCAGGCGCTGCCAGCCGCTGAGGCCCTCGGAGGCCTCCAGCGCGTCGATCGCCTTCAGCTGCATGATGACCGGCTGGGCCGCCCGGAATGGCAGGGTCGGAATACGCTGGTACGACCAGTAGTACTGCGCCGGCGTGCCGAAGTCGTAGCTGAGTACCAGGACCGCGGCAATGGCGACGGCCGCCCCGGTCAGATACAGCGCCAGATTGGCCCGGGCCAGGGTCGCGGGCCGGACTTCGGACCGCTCCGCCAGCTTCAGGCCATTGACCAGGTAGGGAATCATGGCGTGGCAGGGGTCGATGCAGAGCACGATGCAGACGAACGCGGCGATGACGATCGGGGTCGGCCCCATGGCGTAGCCGCCGAACAGCGCCATCAGCATGCCGAAAGGCTGCCAGCCGGGCTGGATGAAGAACAGGCCGGTCTCGGCGCTGATTCTGGCGACGACGAGGAAGGTGACCAGCAGCAGGATGATCAGGCCGACGGCGATGGGCCAGGTCAGGCCGAGGCGGATGACGAGCAGGCAGAGGGCCAGGGAGGCCACCAGGAGGACACGCATGGCGTTGACGGCGGCGCGGTCCGGGGCGCCGGGCGTCGGCAGCTGGTCCCGGGGCGGGCGCCGGCCGCAGGCTCGTTTGAGCGTCTCCCAGTAGGCATGGCGGCCGGTGTAGAGCAGGATGGCGCTGAAGGCGAGGTAGCTGCCGGCGCGTTGCCAGCCGCGCCAGCCGCCGATTTCATAGTCGGTGGTGAGGTTGAAGCCCAGGCCGGTGACGGGGATGCAGAAGCAGGCCCAGAGGATCTGGGTCATGCCGAGGGTGAAGGAGATTTCCGAGCTGAGGAAGAAGCCGACGGCGATGACAAGCGGGAAGATATTGAAGTTGAGCAGTCCGGCAGCGCGTGGGTTGCGGAGCAGGGCGGGCCACTTGGCGGCGAAAGGCCAGAGCGAGTGGTTGAGTTTGATCGGGATCATGGTTTCCGGGTACCACTGGCACAGGCCGTTGTTGAGCCGGATCAGGAAGAAGATGGCGAAGCCGAGCCAGAACAGTCGGTTGCGCAGGGTCGTGTTGAAGCAGGAGTTGCCGTCCTGCCGGAGCAGTTCGCCCATGAAGCCGGCGATCGGGTACTGGAGGTGCTCGTTTGCCGACCATTGTCGGTGGGTGACCATGGCCAGGGCAGTCATGATGACCATGCCCAGCGCGAAGATCGGCCCCCAGGTCAGCAGGGGGGCGCGCCATTGGCGCCAGGGGACCTGGGCGATTTTTCGGCCGCAGCGTTGCCAAAGCGTGGCGCTTCCGGGCTCTTCACGCGTCGAGCCGGTCAGGAAGCGGTTGACGACCTCGTCCTGTGGTTCCGGGTCAGCCAGGAGGTTTTCCGGTGCGTAGTCAAGCAGCCGGTGGGCTTGCCAGCCGGGGGTGATGCGTTCCCAGTGATGGGGGAGGACCAGCAGCTGGGCGAACTGTTCGGCCAGCGCCCGGCCGGGGATGCCGCAGGCGCAGGCGCAGAACGTGGCGATGACCGCCAGTTCCGCCGGGGACAGTCGTCTTGGGCGGCGCAGTCTTGCCAGGGCCGGGTTGACGAGCAGGACGGCGACGATGAGCAGGCCGACGACCAGGATGGGCAGCTGGTGGCCGTTGTTGATGCTTTCCAGTTCGAGGATGCGGTCGTTCAGGTAGCCGAAGCCGCTGATGGCCAGCACGCCCACCAGTCCAATCGCTACTGCGCGCCAGGTCATGTGGTTCCTGCCATGTGGATGGCCTCTTGTCCGCCGGCCGGGAGGTCGTGGCCGGTCTTCAGCGGGGTCAGGGTTGCCGTTTGCCGGTTTCGGCGAGGCCGTTGAGGGCGACCGAGGCTCCGGCCAGTTCACCGACCTTGGGGCCAAGCGCCGTGAGGCACACCTCGCAGGCCGTGCGGAATTCCTTCCAGGCGAATCTGGGCAGGTGGGCCAGAACGGGTTTGAGCATGAAGTCGCCGGCATAGAAGGCGGCTGTGCCCAGGACGATCATTTCCGGGTTGAAGGTGGCCATGCACAGGCCGATGCCCTGAGCCAGGCGCATGCAGATTTCGTCCCACAGGGTGATGGCCAGGGGTATGCCGAGCTTGGCGCCTTCGCGGACCGTCTGGAAATTGAGGTTTTCGAGTTTGCCGTCGACTTCGGGCAGTCGCATGAGGGCGTGGTCCTGGCGGTGGCGCAGGGCGTCCTGGAGGCGGAGGGCGACATTGCGGCCGCCGCAGTAGGCTTCCAGGCAGCCGAGCTGTCCGCAGCCGCAGGGTGGGCCATTGACGTCAAGCACCAGGTGTCCCAGTTCGCCGCCGATGCCGGAGGCGCCGGTGACGAGGTGGCCGTTGGCGATGATGCCGCCGCCGACGCCGGTGCTCATGGTCAGATAGATGACGTCCTTCTTGCCTTTGGCGCAGCCGAAGAACCATTCGGCGAGGACGCCGGCGTTGGCGTCGTTTTCCAGGAAGGCAGGGAGATCGAGGGCCTTGGCCAGGTCGTCTCGGATGGGCACGTCGTCCCAGGCCATGTTGGGCGATTTCATGATGCGTCCGCCGGCCATGTCGAGGGGGCCGGGGGCGCAGATGCCGCAGGCGGGGATTTTGCCGGCCAGGCCGGTTTCGGCCATCAGCTGTTGCGCCAGGCTGACGATCTGGGGCAGGACCTGTTGGTAGGGCACGGTGGAGCCGCCGGTCAGGCGTCTGCTGGCCAGGACATGGCCTTGCTGATCGGCGATGCAGACCGCGATTTTGGTGCCGCCGATGTCAATGCCGAGAACCTTCGTCAACTCTTCGCTCATGATCTTCATCCTGGTTCGTGACTCGAGACTACCTATGAAAATGGCGATTGGAGCCATGGTCTCCGGGGCGCCGCAGGGGCTGTTCCGGACGGGATTCATAATGTAGTCATCAAGCCAGGAAAGGCAAGAGCGTCGCCAGTCAGTTTCCGTTCTTCGGCAGTCGCCGGAAATCCCATGGCGGGATGGGGTTCTTGTCGGCCCAGAGGCCGAGCTGTTTTTTTCGTGCGTCCTTTTCGGCCTTGGCCAGGTCGGTTTCGTTTTTGGCGAAATAGACATAGTGCCAGGCCAGGCCAGCCCGGACCATTTCCAGATTCAGGTTCTGGCGGCCGCGGAAGACGGTGCCCAGGATGCGTCCATAGCGGTCTTTTTCTGAGTAGACCACGGTCACGTTTTGGCGGAAGGCCAGGCTGGCCAGGTATTGCCGGGAGCGGTTGCCGAAGGCCTGGTGGCTTTCGGGCGCGTCGATGCCGTAGAGCCGCACGCGGTGTTGTTGTTGTTGGGCATCGAGGACCCGGATGGTATCGCCATCGGTGACGGCGATGACCAGGCCAGTCAGCGTATCCGCCCGGGCCGGCAGGGACCCGGCGATGAGCAGCAGCCAGAGCAGCGTGAAGGTGAGCGGGCGGTTCATCGGTTTTTGCGTTTGAGGACGATTTCCTCGGCCAGGTGTTGGGGCACGGGCTCGTAGAATTCGAACTGCATGTTGAAGCCGGCGCGTCCCTGGGTCATGTTGCGCAGTTCGCTGGTGTAGCCGAACAGGTTGGACAGCGGGGCCAGGGCCTTGATGACCTGGGATTTGTCGCCGAGGGCGTCAATGCCGAGGACGCGTCCGCGCCGGCTGTTGAGATTGCCGGTGACCGAGCCGGCGAAATCCGTCGGGGCGGTCACGGTCAGGCGCATGACCGGTTCGAGCAGTTGCGGGTTGGCCTTGAGGAACGCGGCCTTGAAGCCGATGGAGGCGCAGGTCCGGAACGCCATTTCCGAGCTGTCGACTTCGTGGGCGGAGCCGTCGAGCAGGGTGACTTTGAGGTCGACGACCGGGTAGCCGGCTTTGGGGCCTTCCTCCATGGCGTCCTTGATGCCCTTTTCGATGGCGGGGATATATTCCTTGGGGATATTGCCGCCTTTGACTTCGTTGACGAATTCGTAGCCGACGCCGGCCGGTTGCGGCTCCATTTTGAAGACGACGTGGGCATATTGGCCATGGCCGCCGCTCTGCTTTTTGAAGCGTTCCTCGTGTTCGATGGTCTTCTGGCAGGTTTCGCGGTAGGCGACTTCCGGGGCGCCGCTGGTGACGCCGACGTTGAATTCACGTTTGAGCCGGTCGACGATGATGTCGAGGTGCAGTTCGCCCATGCCGGAGATGACGGTGTCTTCGGTTTCGCGGTCATGGCGGACGGTGAAGGTCGGGTCTTCCTCGGCCAGCTTGAGCAGGGCGGTCATCAGTTTGTCGCGGTCGCCTTGGCTTTGCGGCTTGACGGCGACGCTGATGACGGGGGCAGGGAAGTCAATGGACTCGAGGACGATCTTGTCGTTTTCGTCGCAGAGGGTGTCGCCGGTGACCGTGTCGGACAGGCCGATGGCGGCGCCGATTTCGCCGGTGTACAGGCAGTCGACGCTTTCCTGGTGGTTGGCGTGCATGCGGAACAGGCGGCCGATGCGTTGGGTTTTGTGTTTGGTGGAGTTGAAGATGTAGGAACCGGCCTTGAGGGTGCCGGAATAGACCCGGATGTAGATCAGCTTGCCGACATGCTTGTCAGTGACGACTTTGAAGGCGAGGGCGGCGGTTGGCTGGTCGTCGGCGGGGGCACGGCTGCCCTCGGTGTCATCCGGGAGCATGCCGACGGCGGCCGGGACGTCCACGGGGCTGGGCAGGTAGTCGACGACGGCATCGAGGAGGCGTTGGACGCCCTTGTTGCGGAAGGCGCTGCCGCAGAACACCGGGCAGATTTTCTGCTGGCGGGTGGCGGCGCGGATGGCGGCGATGACTTCCTGTTCCTCGAGCGGTTCGTCGGCGCAGTATTTTTCGAGCAGCTCTTCGTCCATTTCCGCGACGCTTTCGAGCAAGCTACGGCGCCAGGGTTCGGCGTATTCCCGGAGCTGGTCGCAGAGCGGTTCATCGACGGGGTACGTTCCCTTGGGATCTTCGACGTATTTGACCTGGCACATTTTGACCAGGTCGACGATGCCCCGGAAGTCGGGTCCCTCCTCGATCGGGATGGTCAGGGGCACGGCGTTGGCGCCGAGGATGTCGCGGATTTGGCTGACGACCGTGAAGAAGTCGGCGCCGACGCGGTCCATCTTGTTGACGAAGCAGATTCTGGGCACGCCGTACCTTTCTGCTTGCCGCCAGACGGTTTCGGACTGCGGCTCGACGCCGCCGACGGCGCAGAACAGGCCGATGGCGCCGTCGAGGATGCGGAGGCTTCGTTCGACTTCGACGGTGAAGTCGACGTGTCCGGGGGTGTCGATGACGTTGATCTGGTGTTCTCGCCAGGTGCAGGTGGTGGCGGCGCTGGTGATGGTGATGCCGCGCTCCTGTTCCTGGACCATGAAGTCCATGGTGGCCTGGCCGTCGTGCGTTTCACCCAGTTTATGGGTACGGCCGGTATAGAAC
>CAYOUR010000134.1:0-3326 GCA_964407145.1 uncultured Lentisphaeraceae bacterium
TGAAATCCAGCGCGTACCACCGCATTTCGCACGTTGACCGTCATTCTCAATGGCTAACCGGTGGCAAAACATCCTGATGTTTTTTGCCGCTGCAGTTGCAGGTTGGCAAAGCGGTATTACTTTAAATGGCCTGATGGCGGCCGCAAGCCGTCTCAAGGTGGCGTTGCATCAGATCAACCTGTTTTTTTCGACAGTGAAAAAAAGGAGGCATATCATGGTGAAAAGGAAAACGACAACTTTGTCTCCGCCAGGCGCCTTGACGGCGAAACAGCTTGAAGAATTGCGGGACATGCTGGCCCGGGAAAGAATGATGATTTTGCAGCGAATCGCTCATGCGACTTCGTCATTGACCAGCAACCGGCAGGCCGGTGAAGAATCGGCCGACATCGGCAGCGATGACTTCATCCGCGAAACGACGTTGTCGACTTTGGCGGATGAACGTGAAAAACTGGAGATGATTGAATCGGCTTTGGCAAACATGAATCAAACAGGGTTCGGCATTTGCAGTGATTGCGGCCAGCCGATCGGCCTTGGCCGTCTGCGCGCCAAGCCCTATGCCAAGTTGTGCGTGACCTGCAAAAGCGCCCGGGAAGAAAATGGCGGCGAACGGCCCGACGGCGCCAGCGCCCGGTGAACGTGACGGCAAGTGTCATGTTCCACAAGTACGGGCCTGATGTCAGACACAACCGGATGACCAGGCCAGCAAAGGCTGTTTTATCCCGCGGATGGAACGGGCGCTGATTGCCTGGCGGGGGCAGGCATTCCCGAACAGTCGCGGGCTGAAGAGCCCATGCCTTGTCGTACGCCTGAGGCCAGCTGCGGTTTTCGGCGGCTTGGCAGGATCAATAGGAAGGGAAAACCCGTTGACAACGACCGAACCGGCAGGACAACAACCCCAGCAGGCCATGACGGCCAGCCGCGAAATCCAGCCCCCGGCAAAGCCGTTTGGCGGCCAACGGCCGGATGCCTGGAAGCGCCTTTGGGGCTGGCCGGGGCTGCTGGCGGTGACCGTGCTGGTGGCCGACCAGGCCAGCAAGTGGCTGGTGGTGGCAAACTGGCCCGTCGGGACCCTGAACACGGTGATTCCGGGCTTCTTCAATTTCGTGCATGTGCGCAATCCCGGTGCCGCCTGGGGTATTTTGGCCGACCACACGTGGCTGCTGGGATTGCTGTCCTTGCTTGCCTTTCTGGGCATGGCCGTCTTTTTTCGGCGCCTGCATGAGGACAGCCGCCTGGCGGCCATGGCCCTGGGCGCCATCCTGGGCGGCATCGCCGGCAATCTCATTGACCGTTGGGCACGGCAGTCAGTCGTCGATTTTCTTGACTTTCACTTCCGCGGCCGGCATTGGCCGGCCTTCAACATCGCCGACAGTGCCATTTGCGTCGGAGTCATCCTGCTGATGCTGTGGAATTTCCGGAATGGCCGGCGGCAGATGTCCAAGGAATCATGAAGCGAGGCGGAGCCACCATGTCCGCAACGGCTGTGCAGCTTGCCATCCTGGGTCCGACCTGCTCCTGGAAAAGCCATTGCGCCCTGATGCTGGCGGAACGCTTTGGCGCGGAAATCATCTCCTGCGACTCCATGCAGATCTATCGCGGACTGGATGTCGGCACGGCCAAGGCCGGCATCGAGGAGCGCCGGCGGGTCCCGCATCACCTGATGGATGTGCTTGACCTTTCGGAGCCGTATGACGCCAACCGCTTCACGGCCATGGCCCGCGCCGCCGCCGCTGAAATTCGCGCCCGTGGCCGCAAGGTGATCCTTGCCGGCGGGACCGGGCTGTATGCCCGTGCCCTGATTTACGGCTTCGAGCTGCTGCCGGCTTCGGCGGCCGTGTTTGCCCGCCTGGAGCAGGAGCTGGCCAGCCCCGGCGGCCGCGAAGCACTCCTGGAGAGACTCCGCGGCGGCGCTGCGCCCGACGAGGTCCCGGAGGACGTGCGCCTGAACCCGCGGCGTCTGGTCCGGGCCTGCGAAGTCCTGGAGCTGACGGGGCAGCCGCCCTGGAAGCTGCGTTCGCGGCTCCACCGGCCTGATCCCGACTTTGCGCAGTTTTGCCTGTTGCCGCAGCTGGGCCTGCTCAAGGAGCGTATCCGCCGCCGCACGGCGGCCATGCTCGCCAACGGCTGGCTTGAGGAAGCGCGTCGGGTCCGTGACATGGGATTGATGACCTCGCCGACGGCGCGGCAGGCGCTCGGTTATCGCGAGGTGATCGATTTTCTGGATGGCAATGTCCCCGGAGGGCTGCCGGCCTTGACCGAACGGGTCGCCAACCGCACCATCCAGTACGCGCGTCGCCAGCTGACTTGGTTCAAACACCAGCATCCCGGCGCTGTCATGCTCCCGGTCACCGGCGAAGACTCGCCGCCGGATTGCCTGATCGACGCCATCTGCCGGCTGCTTCCCGCTGGTTGGACCGAAGGTTGAACCACCGATGGACGCCGGGGCCGTCATGGGCCAGGAATCAGCATCGGCGTCCGCCGGTGTCCGTCGGTGCTTCGCCTGGCCGGCGCTGTTCAGTAGACTTCGACTTCAGTCAGCAGGCGGTTGTCGAGTCCGCCGGTTCCCGGGGCCTTGTCTTTGCGGCTGGTGATGTCCAGACGCAGGGTGCTGATGGTATCGCCGTCGAGTTCGACGGTGATGACCTCGCGCTCATCGTTCTGGAAGGGGAAGGACTTGCCATTGGCCGTCACCTGTCCGGCGATCAGATTTCCGTCCGGCGTGTAGAGCACGACCTTGCGGACCGGAGCCGGCTGGGGCAGGGCCATGTCCAGCCACGGTGTCCGGTCGTCGGCCTTGGGCGACCAGGACATCTCCACACGCAGGGGCCGGGTAATGCCGTCGACCAGGAAGTACAGCGAGCCGAAATTCCTGGTGGCATAGTAGCGGGCGTCGCTTGACGCCGCCAGGGCCGGGACTCCCGGCGGGATTTTTCCGGCGCCGTACTCCAGGTAGTCGGCTTCCTTCATTTCGCCGACGGCGATCAGGTTGCCGTCCTTGCGGCGGGCCCGGCGGAATTCCGCAATGGCCTGGACGGTTTCGGCGACGGCGGGGACGGCGTCGGCATCTTCCCGGTTGTTGAGATAGATATGGGTTTCCTTGGGGGCGAAGGTGTCCTGGAAGGTGTTCCCCGCCAGTGCGATTTCGCGGTTTTCACCGGCGACGAACAGGCGCGCACCGACTTTTTCGTGCAGGGTGAAGGTCGCGGTCACGGTTTCCAGGGAGGTGTTGACGGCCAGCAGGCAGACGCGGCTGTTGCGGACTTTCAGGCCGGCCTGGAAATGGCGCTGCGCCGGCGCGGTGGCGACGGTCACGCCATCGGGCCGGG
>CAYOUR010000134.1:3336-7817 GCA_964407145.1 uncultured Lentisphaeraceae bacterium
GAGATAGTCCTGCAAGCGGAAGAGGGTCTCGCCGATGGCGTCGGGGCCGAAGATCAGGGACGTGTACCAGGGCGCGCAATGCCAGGCATACAGGTTGAAGCCCTTGGCATTGTGGATGATAGCCTGGAAGAACTGGCTGCGCTGGTCAAAATAGTCCGGCGGCACGCCTTTGACTTTGCCGTCGCGCGAGTACGCCGGCCAGGACGTCATCAGCGGCATCTGCCAGGCTGGGCGGAGGGCGCTGGCGGTCTGGGCCCATTCGGAGGAGCACCAGCGCGGGTGGCCGGTGCTGCCGTCGGCAAAGTACTGGGGGTAGCAGTCGGGCATGAGCACATCGCCGCCGGTGTAGTATTTTTTGATGCCGGCCGGTCCCCAGTTGAGCATGATGCATGGGTGGTACGGGTCGAGTTCGCTGATCAGGGCGTGGGCCTCTTCGTACCAGAGCGGGTTATTGTCTCGGCATTCCGGTTCGTCGGCCATGTAGTAGCCCAGCAGGCCGCGGACATCGCGGATGCCGGTGATGTAGTCGATGATCTTCTGGCGCTGTTCCGGCGTGAGGCCTTTTTTTCTGGTTTCGGGGTCCTTGAAGATGACCCGTGGCTGCCAGGAGGCGCCGGGCAGTTCCTGGAACGGGAAGGCCATCAGGAACTGGCCGCGGTCGGCCTGCCGTTGGTGGCTCCGGCGTGCCTCCTCCAGGGTGCCGAAGGGCGTCAGCACGAGCATGGAGTTGGTCCAGGGTTTCGGTTCGTCGGGTTGGGTGCCATACCAGCCGAAGGGCAGGAAGGGTTTGCCGTCGACATGGGTGATGCCCTCCTGGTCAAACCATACCTCGTTCGGGAGGTACGGGAGTTTTCTGATGCGGACCTCGCGGTGCAGGCTCCGGCCGTCGAGTTTGCACGTGGCCTTGAGCAGGTAGTCGCCGTCCGGCAGGCTGGCGCCGTCAAACACCACGCGTTGGGTGGCCTGGGCCGCGGTGAAGTCCCGTCGCGCCATGTCGCCGGCGGCGCCGGCGAGGACCACGGCCAGCGGCTGTCCGGCGCCTTCCCGCAGGGTGATTTCGGCCTCGATGGACTGGTCCGGCATGGTGGCATAGAGGTTGTTCCGGTAGCACGGCCGGTGCAGGGTGATGGCCATGGGCTGATACTCGGCCAGCACCAGCCGGGTGGCTTTTTTCAGCAGTCGCCGGCGCGTGGAATTGGCGTACAGTTCGCAGTCGAGCTCATAGTGGCCAGGCCCAGCCGGGTGCAGGGTCACTGAATGCTTCTGATAGTCGTCCCGTGGAAGCGTCAGGAGCTTGTCCGTCCGGGCCACGGCGCCTGAAGTGCGGTTCCGCAGTCGGGCCTCCAGGTGCACAATGGCAAAAGAGCCGGTGTTGTTATGCACCACGGCGCTGACCCCGGCTTCGTATTGGCCGGCCGCGTTTTTGTCAAACGAGAAGCTGATCTGGTCGATGTCAAGCAGGAACCGGGCCGGAGTGAAGTCGGCGATGACGGCCGTGCGGAAGGCCGCCGGGACCATGTGGCTGCGAATTGGAATCGGCGAGGATGCCGACAGCTCCGGTGGCGTGACGGCGTAGCGGTTGCGGCCGAGGTTGATGCGCCAGGCGGGCTCCGTCCCGGCGGCGAACGCCAGGGCGCCGAATGGCATGGCGGCTTCCACTGACCAGGACGTTGCCGCCCGCGCCACTTTGATTTCGGCGGCGCTCGACCAGTCCAGGTCAAGGAGGTACTTGCCGGTGTCGGTATTGTCGTCAACCGCCTTCATGTCCACCCATGCGCCGGTGACATCGACCATGATTTTGTAGAAGGAGAGCAGATTCTGGTCGGTGACGAGGTTGATTTCGAGGGAGTCATTGAGCCAGAGCATGGTTGAGCCGGGCGAGTATTCCGTCTGCCGGACCTGGTTCATCGCCGGTTCCTGCAATTCAACTCCCAGGAACAGGCGGTCCCCGTCATGGCAGAGCTTGTATCGGGCGTCGGCGGCAGGCGCCTGTTCGGCTCCCAGCAGGAGGAATCCGGCATTCCAGGGCGTGGTCTGCCAGGCGGGGTCGTCCAGGCGGCCATCGATTGTCGGCGGCAGCTGCTGGAACTCCGCCCGCAGGGGTTCGGCGGTCAAAAGCCGCGCCACGCTGGACGACATCAGGAGCAGCAGGCACGCAAGCAGGCGGTCGGACATGATGTCATTCCTGTATGGGGTGTTGGGTGGACGCCGGCGGCGGCGACTGGGCGGACACGGGCGCCGCAGGCTATTCCAGGGTGAACAGCAGCCGTGCCGTCACATACTTGTCCGGCAGTCCCTGGTCGCGGTTCAGCGGTTGAAAGAAGCAGGACAGGACCAGGCTGTAGTCGCCAGCTGGCCAGCCATCGGTGGATATGGTGCGCTGGTGCTCGCGACCGCGCCGGGCTGCCGCCGGCACCCAGAGCATCGGTTCAAGTCTGACTGAGGACCACTTCGGATCCTTGGGGGCAGAGGCCGTCTTGCCGGTGACGACGCAGAAATTCCCCGGCAGATTGAACTGATACGCATAGATGGACGAGCCGCAGAACGAATACGTCTCGGGGTATGCCAGTTTCGCCGTGATGATGATGTCCGCGCCCGCCGGCCGGATGGCGGCCGGCGGCAGGTCGGTCGTGACCAGAAAGGCGCCAGCCTTGACGTCCTCCCCATGGCAGCATGGCGCCAGCAGCAGAAGGAGCAACGGCAGACCCAGCAGCAGATGCCGCAGCACTGGGCCGGGGCGGGATTTGTTCCTGGACATGATTGGCCTCCCATACGTATGTCGTCCAGCCTTCAGGCTGCCGTAGGTATGTCGTCCAGCCTTCAGGCTGCCGTAGGTATGTCGTCCAGGCTTGAAATGAGCTTTCGTCCACCAACGTCCATGGTCCACTCGTCCCTTAAAAGGCCATTTGCCGCGGCATTTATTTCACCACCAGGTTGACCAGCCGGCCGGGGACGGCGATGGATTTCACGATGGTTTTGCCGGCGACATGCGCCTGCACGGCCTCGTTGGCCAGGGCCAGGGCGCAGAGGGCCTCGGCATCGGCCTGGGCCGGGACCGGCAGGCGGACGCGCGGTTTGCCATTGATCTGCACCGCGATCTCGATTTCGTCGACCGCCAGTTTAGCCTGGTCGTATTGCGGCCAGGGCGTGTACGCCAGCGTATCCTGGTGGCCGAGCCGTTGCCAGAGTTCCTCGGCGATGTGCGGGGCCAGCGGACTGAGCAGGAGTACAAACGTCTTCATGGCCTCGCGGTTGCGCTGCGGCAGACGGCTGAACTCGTTGACGAAAATCATCAGCTGGCTGATGGCGGTGTTGTAGCTCAGGCTTTCGATGTCCTCGCCGACCTTTTTGATGGTCTGGTGCAGGAGGCGTTCGGCCTCCCGTGACATCGGCGCGTCCCCGACCTCGGAAGCCAGGTTGCCGGTCTCCACGTCAACGATCATTTTCCAGACCTTGTTGAGGAACCGGCACACGCCTTCGACGCCTTCGGTGTTCCAGGGCTTGACTTCCCGCAACGGCCCCATGAACATCTCATACAGGCGGAAACTGTCGGCGCCGTATTTCCTGATTACATCGTCGGGATTGACGACGTTTTTGAGCGACTTCGACATTTTGGCCGGCAGCATGGTCAGCTCCTCGCCGGTTTCCTTGTGGAAGTATTTCTTGTCCTTTTCCTCGACCAGGTCGTTGGGGATCAGGACACCGCGGCTGTCTTTGTAGGAGATGCCCAGGATCATGCCCTGGTGGATGAGGCGTTTCCACGGCTCCGGGTGGCTGACGTGGCCGAGGTCGTACAGCACCTTGTGCCAGAAGCGCGAATACAGCAGGTGCAGGACCGCGTGCTCGGCGCCGCCGACATACAAGTCGACCGGCATCCAGTATTTTTCCTTGGCCGGATCCCAGCCGGCCTGGTCGTTGTGCGGGTCGATGTAGCGCAGGTAGTACCAGCAGGAACCGGCCCACTGCGGCATGGTGTTGGTTTCACGTTTGCCCCTGGCGCCGGTGGCCGGGTCCGTGTAGTCCAGCCAGTCGCTGGCCCGGGCCAGCGGCGGCTCGCCGTTCTCGGTCGGCTTGTAGTTCTCCATCTCCGGCAGGACCACCGGCAGCTCCTCGTCCGGAACCAGCTTGATCGTGCCGTCGTCCATGTGCACCAGCGGAAACGGCTCGCCCCAGTAGCGCTGCCGTGAAAACAGCCAGTCACGCAGCTTGAAGTTGACGGTCGGGGTGCCGATGCCTTTGGCGTGCAGCCATTCGGTGATGCGCTTCTTGGAATCCGCCACGTGCAAGCCGTCCAGGGACACCTCGTCATTGGCCGAATGCATCAGCACGCCGTCTTCGGTCCAGCAGGCTTTGCCGGCCATGACCGCCTCCGGGTCGACCCCGGCCGCGGCGCACGCCTTCGCGTCCGGCCGCATGATGCAGGTGATCGGCAGGCCGAATTGGGTGGCAAAGTCGAAGTCGCGCGTGTCGTGCGCCGGCAC
>CAYOUR010000134.1:7862-11583 GCA_964407145.1 uncultured Lentisphaeraceae bacterium
ATGATCGCGCCCGTGCCGTAGCTGAGCAGCACATAGTCGGAAATCCAGATGGGAATCGGCTTCCGGTTGACCGGGTTGACCGCGTACGCGCCGATGAACTCGCCGGTTTTCTCCTTGTTGAGCTCGGTGCGGTCCAGGTCGGACTTGTGGCGGGCGGCTTCGACGTACGCCTGCACGGCCGCCTGTCGGTCGGTCGTCGTCAGCTTCGCGACCAGCGGATGCTCCGGCGCCAGGACCATGTAGGTCGCCCCAAACAGGGTGTCGGGACGGGTCGTGTAGACGCGGATGGCGTCCTCGCCGCCCTGGACGTGGAAGTCGACCTCAGCGCCGGTCGACTTGCCGATCCAGTTTTTCTGCATTTCCTTGGTGCCTTCCGGCCAGTCGAGGCCGTCAATGCCGGCCAGGAGTTTTTCGGCATATGCGGTGATTTTGAGCACCCACTGGCGCACGGGTTTGCGGATGACGGGGTAGTTGCCGACTTCCGAGCGGCCGTTGATGACTTCTTCGTTGGCGAGCACGGTGCCCAGTTCCGGGCACCAGTTGACCGGCTCGAACGACTGGTAGGCCAGACCCTGCCGGTACAGCTGGGAGAAAATCCACTGCGTCCACTTGTAGTATTTCGGGTCCGTGGTGTTGATTTCCCGGTCCCAGTCAAAAGAAAAGCCAAAGGCCTCAAGCTGTTTTTTGAACACGCCGACGTTCTTGGCGGTGGTGACGGCCGGGTGGGTTCCGGTTTTGACGGCGTACTGCTCGGCCGGCAGTCCGAAGGCATCCCAGCCCATGGCGTGCAGGACGTTGAAGCCGTTCATGCGTTTGTAGCGGCACCAGATGTCCGAGGCGGTGTACCCTTCCGGATGGCCGACATGCAGTCCGGCGCCGGACGGATACGGGAACATGTCCAGCACATACAGCTTCGGGCGCGAATAGTCGCAGTCGATGGCCTTGAAGGTCTTGTTCTGCTTCCAGAACTGCTGCCATTTCGGTTCGATGGCGGCAGGATGGTAGACATGGGCGGGTTCGGGCATGTTCGGAAATCCTTATGGTTGAAGAGGAATGACCGCCAGCGGGCGGCCGGAAGCAGAAGGAATCGACCGTGCGGGCGGCTCAGCGGCTGGTGCGGACCGTCTTGTTGACCGGCGGAGGCGCCGCCGTCGCCGTGGACTTTTTGCGTTCCAGGCCGTCGATGTACTCCAGTTCGAGGATGTTCGACATCAGGCGCCAGGAGAAGCGTTTCTGCACTTCCTGCCGGCCATGCTCGCCCATTTTCTGGCGGCGGGTGGGGTTTTTCAGCAGCCTGATGACGGCGTCGGCGACCTTGTCGGCATTTTTCGGTTCGCATAGGTACCCGGATATGCCATTGAGGACGACTTCCGGAGTCCCGTCCAAGGGATAGGCGACGACGGGTACGCCGCCGGCCAGGGCCTGGACGGCGGTTCGTGGCAGCCCCTCGCGCAGGGACAGGTGGGCCAGCACGTGCATGAGGGCGGTGTAGCGGCAGACTTGCGCGGGGGGGACCAGTCCGGCGAAGACGACATGGCCGGCGACCTTGAGGGCGGCGGCCTGTTGTTCCAGCCTGGCGCGCAGGGGGCCGTCGCCGACGAGCAGGAATTTCACGTTGGGCACGGCGGCGATGATTCTGGGTGCGGCGGCCAGCAGCACGTCATGGCCTTTCAGGTCAAACAGCCGGGCGATCTTGCCGACGACCAGGTCGTTTTCGCCGATGCCGAGCTGTTCGCGCAGCTCCGGCTCCGGCTGGGCCTGGATGAACGCCTCCAGGTCCATGCCGCTGTAGACGACCTTGTATTTGTCCCGTGGCGCGACCTTGGCCCGGACACATTGGTCGACCATGGCCTGGGCGACCGCGTAGATTTTGTCGCAGCGCCGGGCGGCGTACCTCTCAGCGGCAATGTAAAACCAGTTTTTGAGGAAGAACTGGTAGGGGAAGAAGGGCTGTCCGTGGACGGTGTGGACCACCAGCGGCACGCAGGCCTTCCAGGCAGCCAGTCGCCCCAGGATGCCGGCCTTCGACGAATGGGTGTGAACCACATCAAAATAGCGGGTCCGGAAGAACCGGTGCAGTTCCTGGCATGCCCGCCAGTCCCGCAGGGGATTGAGGTCGCGGCAGAGCGACGGAATTTCGATGATTTCCAGGCCGGGCGGGCAGGTCTGCCGCAGCAGATTGCCTTCGGCGCCCGGGGACGGCCCCGTCACCAAGGTGACTTCATGTCCGCGCTCCAAGTGCCCCTGGCACGTGTACAGGGTGTTTTCCTGGGCGCCGCCAACGATCATCCTGGTGATGACATGGCAGATTTTCAGCTTGCTTGACATGCGGTTCCCCGTGTTGATTTGGCGCGGAGAAAGGGTGGCTCCCCTGAGGAGAGGGAGAATGGAATTGGGCTAATCTGTTCAATATATCTGAAAAACCGGAAATGAAAAGTCATCCGGTGGTGTTCCGGCCGTCGCCCGGCGCAAAAGCCGACTTTTTGGCCTGGCGCCAGTTTACTTTTTTCGGAAAGGGGTTAACTTGATGGGAAGATTTCCTGCCGCCGGCGGCGGCCGTTCCGCGAGGGGTCTGCCGGTCTCCGGGCCGGGCGGCGGATGCCGCGGCGGCGAGGTACGCATTCATTTTGGGAAAGGACGACAATGGCTGGTCTGAAAGTGGCGATCATGGTGCACAATCTGCGGATGGGCATTTATGAAGGCATGGAATTCGCGGCGCGCATGGGCGTAAAAGGCGTACATCTGGCTTGCGTCAAGGGCTTTACGCCGAATGACATGGACCAGGCGGCGCGGAAGCAGTTCGTGCGGCGCGTCAAGGACATGGGCCTGGAAATCTCGGCGATCTGCGCCTGGGGCGGCAACGTCGACCTGGGCGAACCGGAAAACCTCGACCAGCACATTGCCGCCGGACAGAAGCTGCTGGAATTCGCCGCCGACCTGGAATGCGGCATTTGGCAGGGTCATTGCGGCATCATGCCCCATACCCGCGACAATCCGAAGTGGGGGCGGTTCGCCGACTCCTTTGGCCGGATTTGCCGCCATGGCGAAAAGGTCGGCGCCCGTCTGGCGGTGGAGACCGGCCCCGAACCGCCGGAAGTGTTCATGGAGATGATTGCCGATGTGCAGAGCCCGTCCTTGAAGGTCAATTACGACCCGGCCAACCTGATTCTGTGGCCGGCGCGCTACCAGACCATGAACGGCGGCACCTACGACCGCGAAAAGGCGTTTGCCGAATACAAGCCGATCGAAGGCGTGAAGGTGTTTGGCAAGCATATCATCCATACCCACGCCAAGGACGCCAAGGTGTTTCCTGACGTCGGGCGCAAGGAAGTGCCACTCGGCGAAGGCTGGATCGACTGGCCGAAGTACGTCGCCAACCTGCGTGAAGTCGGCTATGACGGCTATTTCGCCATCGAGCGCGAAGTCGGCGAAGACCCGGTCGGAGACATCACCCGCGCCATCAAGTTCCTCCAGTCACTGTAATCGCAACGTGCCGCAACTGCCTGGGGGGCGTTGAATAGGGGGACGAATGAAAGAGCCTGTTATGCGGCGCCTGTCGCGTCCTTTACGTCCTGTTCCACCGTCCCATACGTCCTAGATCCCATACGTCCAATGCTCTTCACTTATGCGTAACTCTGGCTGAAAACATGGAACCCATAGGACGGAGGAATAGGACTTATAGGACCTATAGGACGTATGGGACGGTGGAATAGGACAATGG
>CAYOUR010000135.1:0-6006 GCA_964407145.1 uncultured Lentisphaeraceae bacterium
CCTTCATTTTATCCGCGGATGCCGCGGAGGCGCGCGGATGAGTCTTCCGGCAGACGCTTTTCGGACGGTGTCAAAGTCGCTGGCCAGCGCGCCTGTCGTGGCGGCGAGGACTTTTCTGGTGACGCCGGGGACGGCCTCGGGCTGACTGCAGCGGTGCGGGACCCGCGTTGGCGCCATCGGCAAGTCATGTGCTTTTTGCCGTTTTTCGGGCATTCTGGCCGACTGGCCCGGCGACGGTTTTTTCGCGGCCGAAAGCGGAAATTGCGACTGTTCACAGGGCAGAACCCGGCCCGGCCGGTTATAGTACAGGTGAACGCGTGCCGCTCCCGATTTCCTCCCCGGACCCGGGCTGACGGCCGATTATCAGCAGTACAGTTAGGTCAGCATGGATTATCTCGAAAATACGATTGTCGATTATTGGGGCCGCGGCGAGATGTGCCTGGGCGTGGTGGTGAAATCGGGCCCCGAGCGCCTGCAGGTCCGCGGCGTCGGCGAACAGGTCGACCGGGTCGCCGTCAAGCATGTCCTGACCAGTCATGGCGACGCCAGGTCAGCAGCCTTGTCGCGGCTGGCGGAAATCCAGGCCGGCATCATCGACGCCATGGCCGAAATTGACGTCGAACTGCTCTGGGAGGATGTCCTGGAGCAGGGCGAGTGCGGCGACCTGGCCGCCCTTGCCGCCGGTTACTTCGGCGAGGCGACCCCGCGGCACGTCTCGGCCATGGCCAGAAAACTGCTTGACGACAACCTGCTGTTCAAATTCCAGCAGCTGGCGGTGGCGCCGCGGACCCGGGAGGAAGTCGAGGACATCCGCCGCCTGCGCGAAGCGCGCGCCGCCCGGGCGGCGCTGCGGGAGAGGACGCGGCTGTGGCTGGACGGCGCCCTCGCGCATGGCGGCGAAGGCCTGGCCGAGGTGCCGGAAGAGCAGGAGGCCTTTGTCCGGCAGACCATCGACTACCTGATGTGCGGCTTTGCCGCCGAAGCCGTCAATCTGCTCAGTGCGGCCCGGGCCAGGATGACGGCCCGCGAGGCCGCCGTGCGACTGCTCAAGGTCACCGGGCGCATGCCGCCCGAGGCGGATGAGTTCCTCCTGGTCAACGGCATCCATGCCGGCTTCACGGCCGACGTGCTGGCGCAGGCCGAGAGCCTGGTCGCCGATGTCCAGGACAACGGCCGCGATCGCCACCAGGACCAGGAGGTGTTCAGTATCGACGACGCGGAAACGCGGGAAATCGACGATGCGCTGTCGTGTTGGCGCGAGGGGGACGGCTTTGTCGTCGGCGTGCATATCGCCGACCCGGCGCACTATGTCAGCAAAGATGACTGCCTGGATGCCGCGGCCGTCGAACGGCCGTTGTCCTTGTATTTGCCGACGACGACCGTCACCATGTTTCCGGAACGCCTTGGCTGCGACCTGGGCAGCCTGGTCGCGGGGCAGGACCGGCCGTCGCTCAGCTTCCGGATTGCCTTTTCGGCGGCCGGCGAGGTGACGGACTGGAGTTTTGCCCCGGCCATCGTGCGGGTGTCCCGGCGCCTGACCTATATCGAGGCTGACCAGCTGCTGGGCGACGGCGTCAGTGGCGACTTCGGCGGCGGCGACCGCAGCATCGCCGCCTCGCTGCGCGACTTGCTCTTCCTGGCCGGAAAGCTGCGTGAGAAGCGGGAAGCCGCCGGCGGGGTGACGTTCAATCGCCCGGAACTGAAAATCCGGGTCCGCGACGGCGACGTGTCGGTCTGGCCCGATGACCAGGCCACGCCCAGCCACCAGCTGGTCAGCGAATTCATGATTTTGGCCAATCACCTGGCGGCGCGGTACGCGGTGCGTTGCGACATCCCGGTGATCTACCGTGCCCAGGAACCGCCGAGCGAGCCGGTGACGGCGGTCAAGGTCTATGAGCCGCACCTGTTCGACCAGCAGATTCGGCGGATGAAGCGGACCCGCCTGTCAACGCACCCGCAGCCTCATTTCGGCCTGGGCCTCGACCTGTACACGCAGGTGAGCTCGCCATTGCGCCGATATGCCGACCTGGTGATTCAACGACAGCTGGCGGCGCATCTGCGCGGGCAGGAATTGCCTTATACCGTGGAGGAGTTGTTTGCCGTGCTGGACAATGTCGACCGCACTGCGGGCCAGAACCGGGCCCTGGAGCGGGAGGCCAACCATTATTGGCTGCTGGAATTTCTGAAACGCCACAAGATTGGCGAGACGATGACGGTGACGGTGGTGCGGGTGGAGGGCAGCTTTGTGCTGGCTGAACTGGATACGTACCTGGAACGCGGCGTCCTGATGTGCCGGGAACGCCTGCAGATCGGCCAGCGCCTGCCGGCACGAATCCGTGAAGTCCACCCCGAAGCGGGACGCATGGTCCTGGTGGCCGAATAGGCCGGACCATGACCGGCGGGATTCCGGCAGGCCCGCAACGGGCGGCCGGCGGCAAGGCCGGCTCGGCTGGAGGTGGTTCGACAACAGAGAATTCCCCGGAGGCGTGGGACAGATGCATACCAAGGAATCATTGCGCCGTCAATTGCAGGCCGGCGGAGTCAGGCCGGCCGATACGCTGCTGGTGCACTCGTCCATGAAGCGCATTGGCCAGGTCGAAGGCGGCGCCGACGGTGTGCTGGATGCGCTGATGGGCTTCCTGGGCCAGGAGGGCCTGCTGGTTTTTCCGACCTTGACCTACACTCTGCCACATGTGTACGACCCATCCCAGCCGGCTTGCCTGAACTGTACCATGAAACCGGAGTACTGCCTGGCCAGGACGTTGTCACCCGGCGACGAGCACTGCTTTGACGCCGGGCGGACGCTGGCCTGCATCGGCCTGCTGCCGAACTTGTTCTGGCAGCGGCCAGGCGTGGTCCGCTCCCTGCATCCGACTCATTCGGTGGCCGCCTATGGCCGTGACGCCGAAGCCTTTGTCGCCGGCCATCAGGACTGCGCCTCCGGATGCGCCCGGCATTCGCCTTGGCATCGCCTGCTGCCGCGCCAAGCCAGGATTCTGCTGGTCGGCGTCGGCTTGGAAAGCATGACTTTTCTGCACGGGGTGACGGACTGGGCCCTCGAAGGAATCCTGGAGCCGGCCCTGATCAAGACGAAACTGACGGTCCGTAATCGCGACGGACAGCCGGTGGCGATTCCACCCACCCGCTCCATCGTGGGCAGCTCCAAAAAATTCCCGCTTCTGGAACCGGCCCTGCGCGCCGCCGGCGCCGTGGTCGACATGCGTTTGGGCGATGCGGCCTGCCGGCTCTGCGACTGCTCGCAAGTGGCGGCCATCGCCACGGCGGCGCTGACCGCCAATCCGCGGTTGTTTTGACGCCGCGGCGGTATCGGGCCGGCGCCGGCACTGAAGAAAGAGATGAAGAGAGGCCAGAAAAGAACCACCGATGGACACCGAAGACCACCGATGACCACCGATGATAATCCAAGGGAGAAATGCATTGGGCCAAGCAGAAGATCAGATTCTCATCTGTCTGAGAACTGCGGGACTTCAGATTGGGCTGAGCCTGAATTTCAAGAACCTGAAAACTGTCTGAATCCGATTAGCTCAGGAAACGGCTTCGACGTAGTTCAGCGTGCCGCGTTGAATCAAACAAAATGCCGACAACCGGGCCGCACCTGCTTCGGCAAGCGTTTCCAGAGAGTCTTTCGGTCCGGCGCCGCGGCGGTACAGACTCGGCCTCGGCCCCGGCGGCGATGGAGGATGTGAACAGCAGCGATGAAGGAAGCACTGAACAGATATTTCGGCTTTGTCGATTTTCGCGAATCCCAGGCCGAGATCGTGGAACGCATCCTGCAGGGCGAGGAGCTTTGCGTGATCATGCCGACCGGCGCGGGCAAGTCGCTCTGCTACCAGCTGCCTGTGCTCATGCGCCCCGGCTATGGGCTGGTGATTTCGCCGCTGATCTCCCTGATGAAGGACCAAGTCGACGCGCTCAAGGCCCGGGGGCTGGCGGCGGCCTGCGTCAACAGCGCCGTGTCCCCGGCCGACCAGGACGCCGCCCTGCGTGACGCCGCCGCCGGCCGGCTGCAGTTCCTCTACGTGGCGCCGGAACGCTTCCAGGTGCAGTCCTTCCGGAATTTTCTCGACGCCGTCCAGCCCAACCTGGTGGTGGTCGACGAGGCGCACTGCGTCAGCCAGTGGGGGCACGACTTCCGCCCTGACTATCAGGTGATCTGGAGCCAGTGCCGCGTCCTGCGCGACCTGCAGGTCTGTGCCTTTACGGCAACGGCCACCCCGGCCGTGCGCGAAGACATCAAGACGCAGCTCCTCCGGCCGGAGATGGCCGAACTGGTCTCCGGCTTCAAACGGCCCAACCTGGAGCTGTCGGTGCTGTCCTGTCGAGGCAAACGGGACAAGCAGGCCGTGGTGGAGAGGCTGCTGAAGCAGCCGCAGCCGACCCTGATCTACACGTCCACCCGCAAGGAGGCCGAGGGTCTGTCCGGTCAGTTTGGCCTGCAGTGCTATCACGCGGGAATGCCTGATCAGGCCCGCAAAGCCGCCCAGGAATATTTCATCCGCGACGCCTGTCCGGTGCTGGTGGCCACCAATGCCTTTGGCATGGGCATCGACCGCCCCGATGTGCGCCGGGTCGTGCACTATAACATGCCCGGCAGCCTGGAGGCCTATTACCAGGAAGCCGGCCGGGCCGGCCGGGACGGCGCGCCGGCCCAGTGCATCCTGCTTGATTCCTATCAGGACTTGATGATTCAGCAGTTCCTGCTGGATGTCAACAACCCGCCGCCGGAACTGCTGGTCGGTCTGCATCGTTATCTGCTTCAACAGGAGGCGCTTGACGGCGGCTTGGCGTGTCCTTGGGAACCGGCTCTGATCTGGTCGACGTTGCCGGGCGCCAAGAATCTGGCCCAGGTCCAGGCCGCAGCCAGAGTCCTGGAACGGCGAGGCATCGTGCAGCGGTCGTATCAGCATGCCACCGGCCGGGGATGCCTGTCTTTTCGCGGCAGCCTGGCCGATTTGGCCGCCGAGCATGCCGGCGTCCAGACGCAGCGCTCACGGCTGGTGGCGACCATGGCGGCCTTTTTCAATGAACATCGCCTGAAACAGTGGTACGGCCATCCCTCCGAGCTGGCCATGATCTGCGGCCTCAGAACCGACCAGGTCTGCCGGGTGCTGGAATACCTCAATGGCGAAACCCTCGACTGGTGCCCCGACGCATCGGGTGATATTCTGTGTTTGACCGAGGCCGGCCAATCCACCGAGCTGCAGCTCGACCTGAAAGACTTGGCCCGCAAACGACGCGTGGACGAGCAGCGCCTGGAGCTGGTCCGTAACTACTGCCATTGCCGGACGTGCCGACAGGCCTTCATGATCAAGTATTTCGGTGAAAAGATCGGCTCCTGGCGGTGCGGCTGCTGCGACGCCTGCGGCGGCGGCCATGCCAGCCTGGGACGCCCCGCCACGACAGCCGAGCAGGGAGACGCCCAGGCCATGCTGGACGCGCTGGAACTGGTCGATGGCCAGTTTGGCCGACGACGCTTCATCGCCATGCTGGTGGGACTGGAAGCCGAAAGCCCCATCCTGCAGAACCACCCGGCTTATGGCAAGATGATGACTCGAGGGGAAAGATACCTCGAGGAGATTCTGGACGCGCTGTGCCGGCAGGGCTTTGCCCGGGTCGCCGACGGTCAGTACCCGGTGCTGGAGGTGACCGCCCTGGGCAGCCGAGCCCTGCATGGCAAGGCCCCGTTTGAGCTGAAGATGCTTTCCGCCGCCCCCAAAGCCTCGCGCCGGAAAAGGCGATGAAGGCCGGTGGCTCCGAAGCCGCGCTGCTTTTTTGCTTCATTTGGACTGCCGGCGCCGGCGC
This sequence comes from uncultured Lentisphaeraceae bacterium, assembly GCA_964407145.1. Lineage (GTDB taxonomy): Bacteria > Verrucomicrobiota > Lentisphaeria > Oligosphaerales > Oligosphaeraceae > JAAZKI01. The sequence continues at coordinate 5,824 of CAYOUR010000135.1, forward strand.
CGGCGCCGGGCACGGGAGGGGCGCAGCAGGGCTTTTTTCCAGCCTGAACGGTGGAAATTTCCCCGAAGCTGCTTTATGGTAAGGCCCGTTTTGCCAGTGAATGGCCCTGGCGGGCAGTGGCCGGTGTTCCGGCTTGTGCCGGACGGGTCGGAGCCCGTTCCGCATTCATCATCGTTAGCAACG
>CAYOUR010000135.1:6016-11418 GCA_964407145.1 uncultured Lentisphaeraceae bacterium
ATTGGGACGACGCATGCGACCAGTCACAAGAACGACGCCCTGGCCGATCTGGTTGCCGTTTGTGATGTGGTCAAAGCCCGGGCGGATGAACTGGCCGCGAAGCTGGAGGTCAGGGCCTATTACAGTCTGACCGAGATGCTGGCCAACGAAGAGCTCGACATTGTTGACGTCTGCACCGGCGGCCCGGAAAACGGCGGCTGGCACTTCGAGCCAACCATGGAGGCGCTCAGCGCCGGCAAGCACGTCCTCTGCGAAAAGCCGATCTCCAACGACATCAACGAGGCCCGGCAGATGGTCCGCCTGGCCTCCGAGAAGAATCTCTACCTGGGATGCAACCTGAATCATTATTTCACCGAGCCGGCGGACCAGGCCAAGCAGCTGATGAAGGAAGGCAAGATCGGCGAGCTGGTCTACTGCCACCATCGCATGGGCTTTCCCGGCAGCGAATGGACCTATGCGCGCACCGCCGGCCCCAACATGGAGGGCCAGCCGTATTTCCATGTCAAGGCCTTTTTGGCGCATCCGTTCAGCATCATGCGCTACTTCTGCGGTGACGTGGCCCAGGTCCAGGCCTTCATGGGCAAGCCCAGCTATCGCATCAAGGACGCTGACCCGATGGTCTCGATCAACAGCATCCATCTGCGCTTCACCAGCGGAGCGACCGGCTTCCTGTTCAGTTCGCGCGGCGACACCACCATGGCCCTGGGCGGCTGGTGGAGTGTCGAGGTCGGCGGCACCAAGGGCACGTTCGTCATCGAAAATTGCGTGGAGAAGCTGACGTATCAGCCGGCACACGGCAATCCCGAGGCCGGCGAGGCCCCGAAAGGCCTGGGCCAGGCGCCGGCGCCGATCATCACGGACACGGGACTGAAAGATTTCGGCCTGACCTTCCCCCGGCGCATTCACTGCTTCCTGGAAGACGTGACCAACAACGTCCCGAAACACAAGCTGCGCGCGTCCGGCCGGGATGCCCTGGCGACCCTGGAATACACGTTTGCGGCGATCAAGTCGTATGAAAATGGCGGCGTGATGGTGCGGCCGGAAGCTCTGCCGACCATCAAGCCGGACCCGGCCAACGTCTGATTCCAGTTGGCGGGGGCAGGTGGACGCCGCCGACAAGGGCCGTGCACCTCATGAACAGCAGCTGCTCCGGCCAACCAGCCGGAGCGATAACAGGGCGACAAACATGAAAATCGGTGTCAATTCGGTGTTGTTCGGGGCACATGACCTCGAAACGGCTTTCAAGTGGACCAGGACGTGTGGCTATGACGCCATCGAACTGTCCGCGATTGAGGGCATGAGCGATCATCTTAACCTCAGTCGCTGGCAAGAGCTGGCGCCGGTCATCCGGGAGCTGTCCGCGCGCTACGAATTGCCGGTGCAGGCGATGGAGCAGCCGCGCCAGGACCCGGCCGTGATGGAAGCGGCCTTCCAGGCCGCGGTCGCCATCGGCATCCCGGTCGTCAACTGCGGCCCAGGCGGCGTGATGAATGACGAGGAGTCCTTCCAGAAGACGGTGGACAGCCTCGGACAATTGGCGGACATGGCGGCCCGTTACGGCGTGACGCTGTGTGTCAAGGCCCATGTCAAGGCGGCGATCTGGAACACCTCGACTTCCCTGCGCCTGTTGGAAGCCGTCACCAACCCGAGCTTTGGCCTGGACATGGACCCGAGCCATGTCTATCGCGCCGGGGAAAATCCCGTGGATGCCTTGGCGGCCGTGATCACCCGCATCAAACACGTCCACATCCGTGACTGCAAAGGCCGGCAGACGAATCCGGGCAAGCCGGAGATGCAGGCCAACGGTCGCGGGGACATTGACCTTCTCGGTTACATCCGGGTGCTTCGCAAATACAACTACGACGGTCCGATCGACCTGGAAGTGATCGGCGCCAAGGAATACGACCTGACGTCGTGCGTGGCCATTGCCGCGGAATCGCGCGGACATCTGCAGGCCTGCCTGCAGGCCTGCGGCGCCCGCTGAAAACGGCGAACGACTCTCCCCGCCAAGACCGCCCGCGCCGTCCCGCCCTTGGAATCCTGCGGATGACGGCGCGGGGACGGTCGCCAGCCCATCCTGGTCTGGCAGTAGAAGGTAGCCAGCCCATCCTGGTCTGGCAGTAAAAAGGTAGCCAGCCCATCCTGGTCTGGCAGTAAAAAGGTCGCCAGCCCATCCTGGTCTGGCAGTAATCTGGCATTTGGCGGAGGGAAGGTAGCCAGATCATCCTGGTCTGGCAGTAAAAGGTAGCCAGCTCATCCTGGTCTGGCGGCAAACGGCATTTGCCAGAGTTGGTAGTTCTGGCAACCTCAAGCCTGCACTACCTGCGGGGTGATTCAAGGAAGACCATGATGAGCGGCACTTCTCCCGCATCCAGGGCGGCCGCGTTGCACAGCACGGGCTTCAAGGCCTTTTTGGGCACGCAGTTCCTGGGCGCATTCAATGACAATGTCTTCAAGCTGCTGATCATCTGCTTTGCCATGAATCATTTGTCAGCGGCGGCCGGGAAAAGCTATGTGCCGCTGGCAACCGGGGTCTTCATCCTGCCCTATCTGCTGTTTTCCGGCTATGCCGGCTATCTGGCCGACCGTTTTTCCAAGCGTGTCGTGATGATTGGCACGAAGTGGCTGGAAGTGTCCGTCATGCTGTTGGGGCTGTGGCTGTTCTGGCAGAGGGCCATCTACTGGCTGCTGCCGGTGCTGTTTCTGATGGGGGCTCAAAGCGCCTTCTTCAGTCCGGCCAAATACGGCTTTTTGCCGGAAGTGCTGCCGGGCAGGCATCTGGCCCGCGGCAATGGCGCCACCCAGCTGTTTACTTTCCTGGCGATTATCCTGGGCGGCTGGGCCGGGGGCGAATTGTCCGAGCAGTTTTCCGGGGCGCCGCAGGGCGCCGCCATGTTCTGCGTGCTGATCGCCGTCCTGGGCGTTCTGGCCAGCTACTGGATTCTGCCCACCCGGCCGGGCGGCCAGGCGACCCGCTTCACGGCGGATCCGCTGACGCCACACCTTCGCACGTTCCAGGAGATCCGGCGCGACCCGCTGCTGCTGGTCTGTTTTCTGGGCAATACGTATTTCTGGTTCATGGGCGTGCTGTTTCAGAGCAATTTGGCCCTGATGGTCAAGGGCGAAATGACCGGCAGCGACCGCCTGGCCGGGCTTTTCCAGGGCGCCGTCGCCCTGGGCATCGGCTTGGGCAGTCTGGTCTGTGGTTTCATGTTGCGCGGCCGGTTGGACCCGCGTTTTGTCTTTCCCGCCGGCCTGGGCATGGCCCTGCTGGCCGTTCTGCTGGGAATAAGCGTCGGGCGCATCGTCCCCAGCCTGGTGGTGTCGGTTCTGCTGGGATTCAGCACCGGCTTTTACCAGCTGCCGTTGAACACGATCATGCAGCAGCGCAGCCCGCAGTTGAAACGCGGCCGGTACCTGGCCGCCATGAATGCGCTGGACTGCGTGTCCATGCTCCTGGCCTCAGTTTTTCATTGGCTGCTGCTGAATCTCTGCCGTCTGCACCCCAGCCAGGTCTTCGTGGTCTCCGGAGTGGTCACGGTCATGGTCATGCTGGCGCTGCGCCGGCCGCTGTGCCGCTGGCCACAGAGCCCGAAGAGCTGACCTGACGTTCTTCGGATGAGTGGCTTGGACCGGCGCCATGGCCGCCATTCCCGTCGAATGGCGTTCCTGGCTGCGGCCTGAACCGCCGGCTGCAACTCGGGGAGACAATCGGGGTCATAAAACAAGATGCCTTTTCACCTTGGGAATACTGTCGTGGGCCGCACAGCTGCCTCACCGTGTTACAGGAGGTCACGATGCGAACGTGTAAGATGAATTGCCGTGCCTGGCCAGCCCTGTTTCTGCTGGCTTGCCTGATGCCGCTCCTGGCGGTGGCTCAGGACGGGTCCTGGCGTGTCCGGCGTGACCAGCTGCTGGCGGAAGTCAACGCCCAGATTCTCGCGGAGGTCGAGAACGAGGTGCGGCCGGAGGCCGTCGCGCTCGCCAATGGCCTGACCTGGCCCATCCCCCCGGCCAGCAAAACCCTGGATCAGATTTACGCCGAGGCGGAGGCCCGGCTCAACGAGGCGCTCAAGCGGGAATTCCCCGACCGGCTGCGCGAAGAAATCCTCCAGGAAGCCCAGCGCCTGTACGGCTATTGCAAGGTCGGCGACGACGTGTCCGTGCGGACGATCGGGAAAATGAGCCATCAGATCCAGGGGCGTCTGCAGGCCGTCACCCCGGGCCGTGTCCGGATTGCCAATCGCTGGCTGACGGCGGTCGACCTGGACCGTGACACCATGGCCCGCTTCTTCCCCGAACAGGCCCAGGAAGTGCAGAAACGATTTGTGGATCGGGAAATGCGGCGACTTAACCTGCGCCTCGACGATTTCGCCCGCCGGTTCCGTGAAGGCCACTTCCCCGACCTGCTGCTCCAGCATGGCTACCGGCCCCTGGAAATGGTCGAAGGGCCTGAATTCCTGGTTCCGGCCAATTGGCTTTCCCAGACAGATTGGTTCGCCGACCGACTGTATGCCGCCAGGCAGGCTCATGCCGAGCAAATCCGTCCCGAAATCGAGGAGACGGTCTTGGCCGGCCAGGGGTTTTATTATGACCCCATGGCGCGAGAATGGCGGCCAGAAGAAATGCGCCCGCGCCGAGCCGCGGGAAGATCGTCCGGAACCGGCCAGGGCGCGACTGATGGCCAGGGCGTCATGGATAAACTGAAACGCCTGTTCCGGTAAGCGCGCCCAGCCGGCGCCAAACCGGGTGACGCGGCAACAACGATGACTCGGCTGGCCGGACGATTTTTCGACTTGCCCGCGGGCTGCAGTCAGTTTTTATCTCATTTTCAATTGTCATCCGTTGGAGATGGATTACATTTCCATGTGTTGTTTATGTCCGCCAAATTGTCTGCCGACGATATTGCCAAGGAGTCAACATGAGCTTGTTAGGAAGACGTATTGAATGGTTGTCAGCCCTGATGCTGATGGTGCTGCTGTTTTCTCGGGTCGCGGCTCAGGAAGCCGCCCCGGCGCCGGCGGCCGGCGGCGGCGATGAATTTGAGGAGGAATGGAAGCAGGAACGCAAGGAGATTCTGAAGGAGGTCGAGCTGGAGGTCAAGAAGCAGCTTGACGTGCTGGTCACCAAGGAAAAGGTGGTCAAGGAACAGCTGGTCAAGTGGAAGCTGGACCCGCCGTGGGCCTGGCCGATCCAGAAAAGCCCGAAGACCGTCGCCCAGGTCGAGGCCGATCTGCTCAAGGTCCTTGACGCCGAAGCCGCGAAAAAATTCCCCATCAAGAAGCACGTGGAGCGGGTTGCCCAGGAGATTGAGCAGAAATTCAAGATGTATGGCGTCGGCGACCATGTGCAGTTTGTGATTCGTGGTGGTCGCGGCACCAATGCCAATGTCGAAGGCGCGG
>CAYOUR010000136.1:0-10332 GCA_964407145.1 uncultured Lentisphaeraceae bacterium
TTCCACCCCGCGCAAGCCGCCTGCCAGACTTTTTTGCAAGAATTCCACCGGAAAACGAGCCCGGCCAACGCCACGTCTTATCCTCATAACGCGCGAGGCCGCCATTGCCGGCGCATTCCACCTTCCCTGCGGTGTTCTGCCGGGGGTCAGGTTATTTTCTGTTCATGGCCTGTCCCATGGTGTCAACGGCCAGCATGGCGTCAAGCACGCGTTCCGCGGTGATTGTCCCGGCTTCGTGTTGCATGGACTGTTCCGGTTCGCAAGCCATCCGGGCGGCCGTCAGCAACTGCCGGCGGTCCACGTGGGCCAAACCGATGTCGGCCAGGGTGGTTGGCAGCCCAACTTCACGGCAGAAATCATACACCGCCTTGATTTCGGCTTGCGGCGCACCCGTCAGCAGCAGGCCGGTCAGCACCCCAAAAGCCACCTTCTCGCCATGATGGAAGGCATGGGTTTCCGGCAAGGCGGTCAGGCCATTGTGAACGGCATGGGCGGCGGCCAGGCCGGCACTTTCAAAGCCAATGCCGCTGAGCAGGATGTTTGCTTCGACGATCCGTTCGACGGCCGGCGTGATCAGGGCCCTCTCGCAGGCCAGCCTGGCGGCGGGGCCATGCTCCAGCAACGTTTCATAGCACAGTCTGGCGATGCTCAGGCCAACCGCCGTGCACAGCCCACCGCACTCGTTGGCTGACCGGGTCTGCACGCAGGAACGGGCCTCGAACCAGGTCGCCAGGGCGTCACCCATGCCCGCCACCAGAAAACGCACCGGCGCGGACACGATGACCGAGGTGTCGACCAGCACGGCCGACGGATTGGCCTTCTGATAAAACACCCGTTCGAAAACGCCATCGCGGGAATACAGCACGGCACAGCCGCTGCAGGGCGCGTCCGTGGAAGCGATCGTCGGCACGACGACGACGGGAATGCCGGCCCGGTCAGCCGCGATCTTGGCGGCGTCGATGGTCTTGCCGCCCCCCATACCGACGAGGACATCGACGTGCCTTTCCCGGATGACGGCCAGGACCCGGCTCAGCTCTTCCTCACAGCATTCGCCGCCGAACACCTCCTGGGTGACATGTTCCTGCCGCCAGTCAATGCCGCTGGCCGGCAAAACCTTGCCATGAACCGATGGTGAAGCCAGGATGAGCCCTTTCCTGCCCAGGCTGTGCAACAATGCCGGCAACTCCTGCAGAGCACCCGCCCCCTGGATATATTTACCGGGAAAAACAGCTTTGGCAAACATCATGACCTCCTTGGCAATAACACCCGTGGACAAACGGCCGGCGGCAATCCGCCGCCGCCTGGCCTCACATTTTCGGCCGCGACAAATACGACCCGATAAAGCACGCCGCCGCCGGAAGGACAAAAACCAGAAGCACGGCGAACCGGCACGCTTTCGACGCCAGGGGAATCGGCGGCTGCAGACGCGGGACCGCCTGCCGCTCCAGGGTCGGCCAGGTCAGCACGCAGAAAGCCACCAGCGAGGCGGAAAACAGCGACAGGCACAGGAGCAGCACCGTCGGCTGTGACTGCAGGAACTGTTGCGAACTGACCGTAAAAACCGCCAGCTTGTCCAGGCGCAGCCCATAGGAGACGGCGGAGCACATGTTGATCAGCTGCTCGTTGATGCCATGCATGCCGAGGCACAGCCCAGCAAACCCCGCGAACAGCAGCGCTTCAACCCACAGCAGGGCGCGACGCCGCTCCGGAAAGAAAAGCACCTGCAGCACCAGGTACGGACTGAGCAGCATCGTCCACTGCGCGTTCCAGGGCACCAGCAGGAAAAAGGCCGCGTAGGCAACCAGGGGAATGTACACGATCAATCGCTGTCTGACCTCACGGTTCTGGGGCTGGCAGGCATAGGCCAGCATGCAGACCAGAAGAAAAGTGAATGCAAACCAGCTTCCCTGCACGGGCAGGCCGACATCGTAGGTCACATACTGGAGCCTCGACAGGGTCCGGCCAGGGAAATCGACATAGCGGCCCCACCCGGGCATGCATCGGCTGATGCCCCAGAAAAACGCCGGCAGCAGGCCGACGGCCAGCAGGCTGCGAAAAAGATGCGCCGGCCGTTTTTCCGTCAGCAGCAGCAGCGGGATAAAGACCAGAATGGAAAAATACTTGAAGCAGTTGGCCAGGGCGAAGGCGGCAACAAACGACCGCTGCCGATTGCCGAGCAGATAATGGATGCCCAGGAGGGTCAGGAAAACGGCAAAGATGTCATAGCACCCGAGCAGGACAATCGAAAAATAGGCCAGCGGCGCCGTCAGGAACAGGTCATGCCCGAGTTCCTCCAGCCTGCGGCCCAGTTCAAGGTCGCGGAGAATCTGAACGAGCACCCGGGCGGTCAGCCCATACATGACCGCCAGCAGGAATTTTGACCAGTAGGTGAGGACCCCGGGCTGCGGCTGCCAGCCGGCGACTTGATTGACCAGGAAGACCGGCAGATTCCAGAGCCCGAAGACAATATAGATGGGCAACTCATAGGCCGCGTTGCCCATGACCCCGCGGCCGCATTCCGGATAGAAGCTGGTGACCTGGCCACTGAAAACGCATTCCAGCAACTGGTAGCCATGGTAGCTGGTCGAGACCAGGTCACCGAGCTGGAACGCCAGGGCCAGGATGACCGATATCAGGCCATAAACCAGTGCCGGCCAGCTCCAGAGCCGGTGCCGGCGAAGTCGTTGGAAAACTGAGCGGACCATGTCGTTCATAACCTGCTTCCTGGCGCCTTGACGCCATTGCCATCACCTTGGGGATTCCGACGGTACAGTACGGCACACCCGGAAATATAAAGCAAAAATGCCAGCTGACGACTGTTTTTTGGCCACATGGCGAAAAATCGCGTAACCGGTCACCCATTGAGAATGACGGTCAACGTGCGAAATGTGGTGGTAAGCGCTTGATTTCAGCCTGCCGTATGGTGTCCAGCCTCATTTGCCGGGCATCCTGCAAGGACGGCGGAACCGTGCCATTGATTTGTTATCAATGGGTGACCGGTTCGGCATTCCCCGTCTACGACCGATGTCCAATCTGGAAACGACACTTGGCGGCCATTATATTATAGCCACATTCCCTCGCCCCCCGCCCGAAGTGCGATGGGCAACACCGGTGCTGCCAACGACCCGACACGTCCAGGCAGGCAACCTAACCAGACTCCTTTCCCACGAATCCCACCAGGACGCGGGAGCCGACCAGGCCGCCGCCATGAAAGCCGTCAACGAACCAATGCGAAAAAAACACCTCCATATTCCGGCAGCAAAACGTGCGGCGGCACCCGCCGTACAGGCGCTGATCCTGCTGGATACGAAAAAAATCAGAAAAAAACGCCTCGACACCTATAAGCGACGCCGGAAGACACTGGAAAGGCTGGAGGCCGACCTGCTCCGGTTCAACGAGAATGACAAGCCCGAATTCGAGGCCTACCAGGCCAGGAACTTCGGGGCGCTGCAGACGCGTCAACGCGAAGCCGTCGAAAAAGTCCACCTGCTGATGATGCGCCTGGAGAAGATCTCCGCCCTGGCCGACGCGCACCACGTATCCCCCGAACGCCTCTGCCATGATCTCAACGCCAAGGCTGCCCCCAACCATGACTTCTGGGCTGTGCTAGAGGATGAACTTGATGCCTGGCGCCAGAAAATCGACTATTTCCGGCAGAATTTCAATGACCCTTTCACAAATGAAGACGACAAGACAGACGGGGACGGCGGCGATGACGGGGACGGGGACGGGGACGGGGACGGGGACGGGGATTTCGACTTTGACCTGGACGGGCTGGTCGACGAATTTTTCGAGCAGCTGTTCAGTGGCGGCAGGGCAAAGGCGGACAACTCCGGGACGGAGCGCGAGGAGCGCGCCCAGGAGTTGAAGCGGCGTTACCGGGAACTCTGCCTGGGCTACCACCCGGACCGGTTCGGCGCCCATGACACCAGGACACAACGGCTGTGGAATGCCATACAAAAGGCGTATCAGGCCGGCAATCTGGAGCAACTCCGGCTCATCCAGACTGACATCGCCCTGGAGGCCGGCCAGAAAGAGCTGAGCTGCTCTGACCTTGACGATCTGAACGCCAGCCTGAACCGCGCCATCCTGGATACCCGCCGGGAAGTGCGCACCCACAAGCGCACGTTCTTCTGGGGATTTTCCACCTGGTCGACCGAACGCCGCCAAGACGCCCATGACATCATCCAAAACGAATACGAGCTCAACCTCCAGGCCATTAACTGGCGCATCAGCCAGATTGAACAGGAGCTGCAGCGGGTACGCACGGCCTATTCGGCCCGTCGACCGGCCGGCCAGCGGGGTCGGCCTCGGGGCCGGCCTCGGGGTCGGCGGAACGGCCCGGCCGCAAATGACTGAAGCCATCGGCGACAAAAGGGCGGCTATTCCCATGGGCGACCATCGCCGGCGACCGGCATGCAACAGCAGCAACCAACACCGCCGACCAGCCGAAGTGGCAACCCCCTGACGGGCGGCAAGGAGGGTTCCGGTCGCCAGGCACCATCCCCCCGGCGCGGCGCACACATCGCTCGGCGCGCCATGGTCTCAGGCCATCGTCATCGGTTATCGCCAACAAGAGGAGTCATCCGCCATGAACAGCGACCTGGCAAGAATGAAACACCTGGCTTCGCAACTGTCCCCACGCCTCCTGGAAGTGAGCTGCCTGGAGCAAGGCTGGGGCAGCCTGCGCCAGGGGGAGACGGTCATCGGCGGCGAGCCCCTGCGGGTCGGCGGCCGGAATTATGAGCACGGCTTGGGAACGCATGCCGGGAGCCGGATCAGGGTCGCCTCACCAATCCCCCTGCGGCATTTTACCGCAGTGGTCGGCCCGGCCATGAATTCCTACACGTCGCGGGCCCCTGAGCAGATGTCCGCCATGCGCTTCGCGGTCGAAGCCAATGGCCAGCGCCTGGCTGAGTCGCCGTTCTTGTCATACGGCGAAAGCTGCCACTTCAACGTGGACCTGCCACTGGCCCTTTCGCTTGACCTGGTGGTCGAAGCGCCGGCCATCTCCATGGCACACGCCAACTGGTGCCAGCCCATGCTCGAAACGGAAAACGGAAAACACCTGCCCCTGGGCCAACGGGAACCACCCCCAGCCTTGCCCGTCAGCTTCGAGTATGACAACCGGCCGGCAACTGACTTCTTCGCCCGCAACGGCCTACAGCACACCGCGGTGGAGATGCCCGACCACACACTCCACCGATTCGTCTCCGAAACCGACGGCCTCCGCGTCATCATCGAGCTCAAAGCCTGGAATGACTTCCCGGCCTGGGAGTGGCAGACCGCCTTTGTCAACCCCGCCCGCGTCCGCGGCAAGCGCCTCCGTCAATTGAACTCCGTACAAATGACCTTCACCCCCGCGCGGACGGACGGCGCCAGGCTGTTGCGGATGCATGGCTCCTTCCACACGGAATCACATGGACCCCTGCCCGGCGACGCCTTCAAGGAGTCTTTCACCCTGGTGCCTGACGCGATGGCGCCAGGCGAGGAACTCGTCTTCGGAGCCGTGGGCGGACGGCCCTCCGATGTCTGGATGCCGTGTTTTGACTTCGAAGCCGGTCCGGAAAACCTGCGCCTCGCCATTGGCTGGGCCGGGCAGTGGCAGGCCACCGTCACCCGGGCCGGACATGATTTTCAGGTGCGGGCCGGCCTTGAGGACGCAGACCTGCACTTGGAGCCGGGCGAACGCATCCAAGTCGCCTCCGCCATCCTTCTCCACAACACGAACGGCGGCAATGAGGCCGCCGTCAATCTCTGGCGGCGGCTGATGACGGAAAAGGTCATGCTGCCCGTTAACCATGAACCGCCCCGGGCGCCGCTGAGCTTCATGACCTGGGGCGGACAACCGGAAAAGGCCCATCTGGAACGCCTCCGCGCCATTGAGAAACAGCGGCTCCCAGTTGACGTCTACTGGATTGACGCCGGCTGGTTTGCCCCCGAAAGCCCAAATGAATTCAGCCCGGTCTGGGCCAGCAATGTCGGCGACTGGGAGTTCGACCGCGACTCTTTTCCGCAGGAGCTGAGCAGCATTGAGGCGGCTGTCCACCGAAATGGCCAGAAGCTCCTTCTCTGGTTTGAACCCGAACGCGTCCGGACCGACCGGACCCTGGCCAGGGAGCATCCGGAATACATGATCTTCAACGGCACCGAAAACGCCCTTCTCGACTTGGGTGACCCGGCCGCCTGGCAATGGTGTTTTGACAAGATCGCCGGCATCATCGAACGCAACCGCCTGGACTGGTACCGCCAGGACTTCAACTTCCAGCCGCTTGAATACTGGCGACGGAAAGACGCCCCGGAACGCCGGGGCATCACTGAAATCCGCTATGTCGCCGGACTCTACCGCCTCTGGCAGGCACTGCGCCAGCGCTTCCCGAACCTGATGCTCGACAACTGCTCTTCCGGCGGCCGGCGCCTCGACTTCGAACTTTTGCGCTACAGCCTGCCGTTGTGGTACAGCGACATGCAATGCAATCCAGGGTATCATCCCGAGTACTCCCTGACCCATATTGCGGGCATGGCCCGCTTCTGGCCCAGATTCGGCGGCGGCGTCCAGAACCCGGCCGGCGGGGACACCTACAACTTCCGCGCCGCCATGAACGCCGGCCTCGGCATTCACTGCTTCTATGGCACCACGGCGCCAGTCACCGACGACTATCCGTTCGACTGGCTCCGCCAACGCCTGCACGAATACCTGGCCGTGCGTGACTGCTTTGCCGGAGACTTCTACTGCCTGAGCGCCCCGCCAGGCAACGAACCGGGCATGTGGACGGTCTTCCAGTACGACCTGCCGGAATCAGGCCGTGGCATCGTCCAGGTCTTCCGCAGCGAAAAAAGCCCGGTGGTCGAATGCGTCCTGACCCTGCGCGGACTGCTGCCGGAGACCAATTACCGAATCACGGACGCCGATCACACCTTTGCCCCGGTCTCCGCCAGCGGCAAGGACTTGATGGAAGACGGCTTCCCCGTCCGTATCACCACGCCACGGACCGCCCTGCTGCTCCAATACGATAAAGCCTGAGGGCGATGCAACTCCCGGCAACGCGCCCCGCGCCGCGCCCTGACAGACCTGAATGCCACGGCCAAGGCCTGCCCGCGCCATGACGCCGTCAAAGACAGAAACACCATCATGCCCCCCCCCAGAGAAAACGCACCCCGATCATCTCGACGGGTGCGTTTTCTCGTCTTTTGCACCTTAAAAAAATCTTGCCGGCCGACTTGCATCGCGTCCTTGAGCGTATATCTTTATTATCATTGAATCGTTTCAATAATATTAAAACATTCGACATTGCCTCGCATGATACAATCCGTGGAAAGAGCCCTGGGTCTGCTGTCGGTGATTGCCAACGCCGGCGATTCCGGCTTGTCGCTGATGGAGCTGTCGGCCCGTTCCGGCCTGAAGGCGCCGACGACCCACAACATGCTGTCGACCTTGGAAAGCTGCGGCTACATTGCCCGGCTCCCGGATAACCGCCACTATGTCCTGGGGCCGGTGGCGCTGCAAATGGGGCGACGCGACGAGGACGCCCGGCGGCTGGCGACGCTCGCCCAGGCGCCAATCCGGGAATTGAGCCAGGAACTGGGCGAAACCGTCATTGTCACCCTGTTCCAGAACTGCCGCCGCCGCACCGTCGCCGCCGTTGAAAGCAAACAGCTGCTGCGCGTGGGCGCCAATATCGGCGTGGACGACCGCCTGTACGACACGGCCACCGGCCGCATGATGCTGGCCCTGGCCGGCGAGGATGACCTGGCCACGGTTCTCTACAGCCTGGGCTCGCCCGGAAAAAGATGGCCGCAAGCCGAGAACCCGGCCGACCTGAAGCAGCAGCTGACCTCCATCCGCCGGGAAGGCTTCGTGCTGTACACCCCCGGCACCGACCGTCAGGTCGTGGCCGTGGCCGTGCCGTTGACGCTTGCCGACGGCCCGCCCGCCGCCATCGGCATGTACTTCCCGGCCGGCCGGCATGCCGGCGCCGACTATCGCACCGCCTTCGGCGACCGCATGACCGCCACCGCCCGCAAAATCGAAAGCCTCTGGTAGGCGCCCCCGCCCGCCAAGAGCCCTTTGCCGTCCCCGCCTCCAGTCTGTTCCGCAAACACAATCGCAAGGAGAAACACACACCATGGATGCCGCGGAAGTCAAAAAAATGGCCAGGGAATTCGGCGCCGACCTGGTCGGCATCGCTCCCATTGACCGCCTGCAGAACCAGCCCGCCAACCGGAACCCACTCGCCATTTCCGACCGTACCAAGGCCGTCATCGTGGTCGGACACCGCATCATGCGCGGTACCATGCGGGGCATTGAGGAAGGCACCAACTTCGGCTCCACCTACGGATGCTTCGGCAACAACTGGATGGAACATGAATTCCTCTCCCGGACTGCCTACCTCCTGACCAGCTGGCTCGAAGAACAGGGCGCCGAAGCCATCCCCCTCCTGCCCGGCACCGAAACCACCGGACAGAATTTCCCGGACTACCGCGTCGTCGCCGAAGCCGCCGGACTCGGCCAGGTCGGCAAGGGCGGGTTCTTCCTCACCCCGGAATATGGCCACCGGCAACGCTTCGCCATGATCCTGGTCGACGCCGAACTGGCGCCTGACCCGCTCCGCCAGGTCGACTTCTGCGCCAGCTGCGACGCCTGCGTCAAAGCCTGCCCGCTCCAGGCGATCACCGTCGGCAACGACGGCACCACCACCCTCGACGTCGACCTCTGCCGCCGCTGCCAGAATGGCGCCTCGCCCAAACCCGGCACCTGCGACCAGGTCGACCGCTACGCCGCCGCCTGTGGACGCGCCTGCATGATCGCCCTGGCCGACCAGGTCGGGAACCAGTTCGCCCAGCCCTTCCGCAAGCGCCAGGCCTGGAGCATCGGCCTGCGCGGCGACAAGCAGCTCGACGGCGAAAAAGTCGCGTTCGTCGGGGGAGTCTGCCCGAAACAGTAAGGCCACGCCCAATACCCCTCATCCTGGGAGAACTATTCACATGATGGATACCAAGACCCTCAAAGACATGGCGAAGAAATTCGGGGCCGACCTGGTCGGCATCGCGTCCATGGACCGCTTCGCCAGCGTTCCCGCCGACCAGAACCCGCTCTCCATTTTCCCGCAGGCGAAGTCCATGATCGTCGTCGGCCGCAAAATCCCCTTCGGGACCATGCGCGCCGTGGAGCAGAGCCCGGCCAACGCCGCCTCCTACGACAAATTCGGCCTTTTCTACCTGGAAGACCAATTCCTGGCCAAGACGACCTACGACCTGTCGGTCTGGGTGGAAACCGAGGGCTACGAAGCGGTTCCCATGTTCGGCTATGACGCCAAGGCCGCGGCCCGCCAACCGCTCGGCGCACCGGTCGCTGAAGACAAACCGGCACCGAACGTCTACGTGGACTGGATGTTCGCCGCCCAGGCCGCCGGACTCGGCGAAATCGGCAAAAACGGCCTGTTCCTCACCCCGGAATACGGCCCCTGCCAACGCCTGGCCATGCTCGTCAGCGACTTCGAGTTCACGCCCGACCCGGCGTTCGCCCCGCGGCTCTGCCACGACTGCCAAGCCTGCATCGACGCCTGCCCCCTGCAGGCATTCGAACCCGAAGTGACGACCCAGGAAGGCCTGACCGGCGCCGAGACCGCGGTCGCCCAACGCCACGAAGCCCTCTGCGCCCAATGCAAGAACGGCGCTATCCAGACCAACTTCGGCCGCTTCAACACCATCGACCGCATCGCCGCCGCCTGCGGCCGGGCCTGCCTGGCGGCCTTGACCGAACGCGGCCAGGTAAGCAAGTTCAAGGGCGGCAGCTTCCGCTCCGCCCCGACCTGGGCCGTCGATCTGGTCGGCCGCAAGATCAACGCCTAAACCCACCCGGAGACAAGACCTACCATGGAAAAAACACTGACCTCAAAAATGCTCAAGGACCTCGCCAACCGGCTCGGCGCCGGGGGCGGCGGCGTGGAAGTGCTCGGGGTGGCGAACATCGAACGCTTCGCGGGAGCGCCGGAGCGCATGCACCCGAAGAACATCTTCCCGGACTGCAAGTCCGTGATTTCGATCGTGCAGCCGATTCCACGCAGCACCTACCGCGGCATCACGGAAGGCACCTACTGGCCCAACTACACGTACTACTCCTACAATCGCCTGAACACCCTGTTCCGGCCGCTGCTGACCTACGATGTCGCCCGCTTCATTGAAGACCAGGGCTTCGAAGCCGTGCCGGTCTATCCCGGCGTGCCGGAGACCTTCCGTTCCGAGGCGGAGCCGGTCGCCCCGGGCCGCCCCATTCCGGAAATCAACATCCAGGTGCGCATTGCCGCCATGGCCTGCGGCCTGGGCGAAATC
>CAYOUR010000136.1:10342-11405 GCA_964407145.1 uncultured Lentisphaeraceae bacterium
CGAAATCGGCTGGTCCAAGGTCTTCATCCATCCGGTGTTCGGCCCCCGCGTCCGCATCGGCACCATCCTGACCGACGCCGTGCTGGAACCCGACCCGCTCATCAAGCCCAAGACGCTCTGCAAGCGCTGCATGCACTGCGTGCCGGACTGCCCCGGCAATGCCATCCCCGGCAAGAACGACCGCCCGGCCATCAAGATTCAGATCGACGGCCAGGACTTCGAATGGGGCGACGTCTGCATGGGCCGCTGCACCGCCACCCACCACGGCATCAACTGGAAGGCGTCGCCGTTCCTGAAGCGCTTCTTCCCGGGCTTCAACCTCGACATCTGCAACACCACCATGTCCGAGGAAACTGCCTACAAAACCGGCTACACGCTGGCCCTCGGCCTGTGGGGACGGACCAATCCGGAATTCCCGGGCAACAAGGTCGTGCCCTACTACAAGCAGATTCTCGAGCACACCGGCTATTTCGCCGTCTGCGGCGCCAAGGGATGCATCCGCGCCTGCATGGACTTCCAGGAAAAAACCAAAAACATCACCCAGCACACGTTCAAAACGCCGGTCTTCCCTGGCCCGAAATGGGAATTCCAGCCACCGGAAAAGGATGAAACCGGCGGCATCGTGGAAAAAAAAGTGCTGCAGGACAAATTCCAAAAGCCCGACCTCAACGCCGGCGCCTGGAAGTAACCGCACCGCCCGCTTCCATCCACAAAACCAGCAGGGTCGCGGGGCACATCACCGTGCCCCGCGACCCCGTTTTTTCTGCAACCCGTTCCTCCATACATCCAAATAGGACGGTGGAATTAAACGTATGGGACCAATACTCCTGATTTAAAAATCCCACTTGCCGTTTGCAGCTTCAAAAACCCAAGCACATACGATACAAATTTTGCCCCATCATCCTATACGTCCTATTTGCCTCCCTATACGTCCTATACGTCCCATACGTCCCCTTTCATCGTCCTATTTACCGTCCCATACGTCCTATTTGCCGTCCTATACGTCCTATACGTCCCATACGTCCCATACGTCCCATACGTCCCATACGTCCCATACGTCCCA
>CAYOUR010000137.1:0-11387 GCA_964407145.1 uncultured Lentisphaeraceae bacterium
TCTGCTTTGGCCGCCCGGAGGGCGGGACACCATACGGCAGCCGGAAATCAAGCGCGTACCACCACAGTTCGCACGTTGACCGTCATTATCAATGGGTGACCGATTACGGGAATTCGGCCGGCCGATGGTCCCCGGACATGAAAAGGGTGTTTTTGCGGCGGTATATTTCAGTGTCGCCGAAATAAAAAACCGCCAACAAAAACACCCATCACGGCCGATACCATACTCTTCATTTGCGCAAATCCATCCTGCCGGCCGGAGAACATCCTCGGCGAGCGCGGCGAGGCGGTGCGCCGCCGCACCCGGGCGGCGCGGACTATTTCTACGACGCCGGGATGTCACCGACTCCGTTCAGAACATGCGATGGGGCGTAGCCGAAATGCTTCAGGTCCGCCCGGGAGGTCACTCCGCTGAGCACCAGCACCGTCTCGATTTCCGACTCGATGCCGGCAATGATGTCCGTATCCATCCGGTCGCCGACAATGACCGTGTCTTCCCGCACGCAACCAAGCACCTTCAGCGCATGCCGCATCATCAGCGGATTCGGCTTGCCGACAAAGTAGGCCCGGCAGCCGGTCGCCAATTCGATCGGCGCGACCAGCGCGCCGGTCGCCGGCACGATGCCCTGCTCGGTCGGGCCGGTCAGGTCGGGGTTCGTGCCGATCAGCTTGGCGCCCTGGCGGACCAGGACGACCGCCTTCTCGATCTTCTCAAAACTGTAGGTCCTGGTCTCGCCGATCACCACATAGTCGGGATCGACGTTGTTCATGGAGAAGCCGACTTCGTACAGCGCCTGGATCAGTCCGGCCTCGCCGATCACATAGGCGCTGCCGCCGGGACGCTGGCTGGCCATAAACGCCGCCGTCGCCAGGGCGCTGGTGTAGAAGTGCTTTTCGTCGATCTCGACGCCAAGTCGCCGCAGCTTCTGGCTCAACTCCCGCGGCGAACGCTCGCTGCTGTTGGTCAGAAACAGGTACTTCTTGTCATTGTCCTTCAGCCAGGCGATGAATTCGTGGACTCCCGGCAGCAGGTCGTTGCCGTGGTAGAGCACGCCGTCCATGTCGCAGATGAAGGCCTTCTTCTTCCGAATGTTGTCCATAATGATGCGCGGTCCCGTAGGGTGGATTACTGACGCAGCAGTTCGTTGATGGCCGCCGCGGCCTTCCGGCCCTGTCCCATGGCCAGGATGACTGTCGCCGCCCCCAACACGATGTCCCCGCCGGCGAACACCTTGGGCAGTGACGTGCGGCCGTTCTCGTCGCAGACAATATTGCCGCGCCGGTTGAACTCCAGGCCCGGCGTCGTCTGCTGAATCAATGGATTGGAGCCGTTGCCGATGGCGACGATGACCGTGTCGACATCAAGAAAATACTCGCTGCCGGAAATGGCCACTGGCGAACGGCGACCGGAGGCGTCCGGCTCGCCCAGCTCGTAGCACAGACACTCAATCCCCTTGACCAGGCCGTCGCCGTTGTCGAGGATGCGCTTCGCGTTGCGCAGCATGTGGAAGGTGACCCCTTCCTCGCGGGCGTGCGCGACTTCCTCCACCCGGGCCGGCATCTCCTTCTCCGTGCGCCGATAGACCAGGTGCACTTCGTCCGCCCCCAGGCGCAGAGCCGTGCGCGCCGCGTCCATGGCCACGTTGCCGCCGCCCAGGACGGCGACCTTCTTCGACTCCACGATCGGCGTCGCGGCCCGGCCCTTCTCATACGCGCGCATCAGGTTCGCCCGGGTGAGATACTCGTTGGCGGAAAACACCCCGACCAGGTTCTCACCCTCAATGCCCATGAAATTCGGCAGGCCGGCGCCGGAGCCGACGAACACCGCGTCAAAGCCGTCCTTCTCCAGGAGGTCCGTCAGCGTCCGCGTCCGCCCGACCAGAAAATTCGGCACCAGAGTCACGCCCATGGCCCGCAGGGTATCGACCTCCTGATGCACGATTTCCTTCGGCAGCCGGAATTCCGGAATGCCATACAGCATGACCCCGCCGAATTTGTGGAACGCCTCGAAGACGGTGACGTCATGGCCTTCGCGGCGGACATCGGCGGCCACGACCAGTCCGGCCGGGCCGCTGCCGACGACGGCGACCTTCTTGCCGGTGGACGGCTTCACCGCCGGAGCCTGCGCCTGGCCCTGGCGCCGCTCCCAATCCGCCACAAAGCGTTCCAGACGACCGATGGCGACCGACTGGTTGACGTCCTTGAGGACCTTGCCGACCGTGCAGGTGGCCTGGCACTGGCTTTCCTGCGGGCAGACGCGGCCGCAGACCGCCGGCAGCAGGCTGTAATCCTTGATCAGGCCGATGGCCCGGCCGTAGTCGCCGTCCGCCGTGGCCGCGACAAAGTCGCGGATCGGCAGATTGACCGGGCAGCCGGCCACGCAGGGCTGGTTCTTGCATTGCAGGCAGCGGGCGGCTTCGACCCGGGCCTGCGTCTCACTGTAGCCCAGCGCCACTTCATCGATGTTGTGTCGCCGAACCTGCGGCTCCTGGCTCGGCATCTCCTGCGGCGGAATCGCCAGCCGCTCCGCCGGCTTCAAGCTCGCATGACGATCGCCAATCCGCTGCCAGACTTCCTCGGCCCGGGCATGCAGGGCCTCAACACTGTGTTCACTCATGGGTTCACTATCCTAAACTTTGGCTGTAGGGGTATTGTTCAGAAAGACGTTATTCAGAAAGCGCCTCGGCAGTGCCGCCGCGCCTCCGGACTGCTTGCCGGTGCGCGGTCACTTCTTGTCGATCGCCTGCTGCAGGCGGCAGCCGCCGTCATGGGCGTGCTCGGCCATGCGGCGTTCCTGGCTGCGATACGCGCCCAGGCGCTTCATCATGCCGTCGAAGTCGACTTTCAGGCCATCGAATTCCGGGCCGTCGACGCAGACGAATTTGGTCTCGCCACCGACGGTCACGCGGCAGCCGCCGCACATGCCGGTGCCGTCCACCATGATCGTGTTCAAGGAGACGACGATCGGCACGCCGAGGGGCCGCACCGTCTCCGTGCAGAACTTCATCATGATCGGCGGACCGATCGCGACCGCCAGGTCGGGCTTCGGCTGCGCCTCGCACAATTCCTTCAGCGGCTCGGTCACCAGCGCCTTGCGGCCGGCGGAGCCGTCGTCCGTGCACACGATCAGCTCATCGGCGAAGGCGCGCAATTCGTCCTCCAGAATCACCAGTTCGCGGTTGCGGGCCCCGATGATGCAGGTGAGATGATTGCCGGCCGCCTTGAACGCCTTGGCGATCGGATGCATCGGCGCCACGCCGATGCCGCCGCCGACACAGACCACCCGGCCGAGCTTCTCGATATGCGTCGGCCGCCCCAGCGGCCCCAGCACTGCCGCCAACTGGTCCCCGACCGCCATCTCCGCCAGCTTCATGGTCGTCATTCCGACCTTCTGGAAGATGATGGTGATGCTGCCTTCGGCGACATCGGCGTCGGCGATCGTGAGCGGAATGCGCTCGCCGTATTCCTCATCCAGGGAAATCAGCACAAACTGCCCGGGCTTGCGCTCGGTCGCCACCAGCGGCGCCTGGATGCGCATCTGAAACACATTCTCCGACAACTGGCGCTTGGCCAGAATCGCATACGACCTTTGTTCCATTTTCAGTCTCCTGTAACACGTCCATTAGGCAAGATGACAAAACCGTAATATATTGTGACATTGGTTTTTTGTCCGCTCACACACATCATTTTAAACAGGAATCTTACAGGCAGAGGCATGACCATCACCCGTGCAGACATCGAGCTGCAGCTGCAGCGGCTCTACTACGCGACCGGCGCCAACGACTTCTTTGAGGAACCGACGCTTAAAATCGCCGCGGCCGACGACCCGTTCTTCGTCCGCTTCAAAACCATCATCGGCGACTTCCATTGGACTCCGGCCGAGGCCCTGGCCGTCAAATTCCCGACGGCGAAAGCCCGGTCCGTCCTGGTCTGGTGCATGCCGAAGACGGAACGCGCGCGTTCCAGCAACCGGGGCGAAACCGAACGCCCCAGCCTGGACTGGGCGCGCTCACGGTCCTTCGGCGAAGTGGCCAATGAAAATATGCGCCGACAACTCTGCCGCTGCCTGGAGGAAAAAGGCTTTGCCGCCACCCCGCCGCACCTGAACAGTGACTACCGCCAGGCCGTGCAGCGCCTGGCCGGCAACTGGTCCGAACGCCATGCCGCCTTCGTGGCGGGCATGGGCACTTTCGGACTGTCCGCCGGACTGATCACCGAACGCGGCGTCGCCCACCGGCTCGGCACCGTCGTCACCGACCTGGAACTGACACCCGACCAGCGCCCTTATGGCGACGATCCCTTTGCCTGGTGCACCAAATGCGGCGCCTGCGGCCGGCGCTGCCCGGCCAACGCCATCGGCCCGGATTTCCTGGACCGCGACAAAACCAAATGCCTGCAGTACGCGGTCAGCCACATCGTGCCCAACCGACTGGCCGACTACGGCTGGATGGACCTCAGCCTCGGCTGCGGACTCTGCCAGACCGACGTGCCCTGCGAACACCGGCGCCCCTGAACCAACAGCCGCGGCGGCCCGACGCCACCGGGCCGCCCGCCAAACCCACCACCCGCCACCTTCAGGAAAACTCCCATGCACGTGGAAAAATGCAATCCCTACCACGCCATAATTGAAGAGGCCCGGCAGCTGCGGATGCCGGACGGCAAGTCCGTCTTCAAAGTCTACTACGTCAGCATTGTCGGCCGGGACAACCCGGCCCGCTTCGAATGGGCTTGCAACGCCCTTTCCAAGGCGCAGTTCGAGGCCAATTTCCAGGCGGCCGGACACGAAGGCGTCGGCTTTGTCACGGCCTTTCCGCACATCACCAAGGTTTTCCGCTATTCCCCCAAAGCGGAAATCCTGATGCTGGTGAAGGCGTTCGACACCCAGACCGGCCAGGACATCTGCCTCGACCGCGGCGAAAAATACCTGGAGTTCGCCTGCCTGGCCGAAGCCGTCATCGCCGCCGCCGAATACCGGTTCTGGGGCGAAGCCGCCACCGTGGACGAATACCTGTCCAGCACCGCCGCCCTGGAAGACGCGCCGGTTCGCGTCCACGATAAACTGAAGTCCTACTGGGAGAAATGAGCGGCCATGCGTTTCCGACCCTGCATAGACCTGCATGACGGCGTCGTCAAGCAGATTGTCGGCTCATCCCTGCGTGATGACGGCGGCGGCCTGCAGACCAACTTCGCCGCGGCCCAGCCGCCAGAATACTACGCCGACCTGTACTTCCGCGACGGCCTGTCCGGCGGCCACGTCATCATGCTCGGCCCGGGCAACACGGCCGCGGCCCGGGCCGCGCTCGCCGTGCATCCCGGCAACCTCCAGATCGGCGGCGGCATCAGCCCGGACAATGCCGCCGAATGGCTTGACGCCGGCGCCGGCAAGGTCATCGTGACCTCCTACATGTTCACCGACGGCGAACTCGACCCGGCCAAGCTGCAGGCCCTGGCCGCCGCCATCCCCCGCGACCGGCTGGTCCTGGACTTGAGCTGCCGGCCGGTCAATGGCCAGTACCACGTCACCTGCAACCGCTGGCAGACGGTCTGTTCGCTGGTCCTCAACCAGCAGACCTTCGCCGACCTGGCTGCCTGCTGCTCGGAATTCCTGGTTCACGCCGTCGATGTCGAAGGCAAGCAGGGCGGCATCGACCAGACCCTGGTCGAACGCCTGGCCATCTGGTCGCCGGTGCCGGTCACCTATGCCGGCGGAGTCCGAAGCATGGCGGACATCGACCTGATCGCCAGCGCCGGCCAGAACCGGGTCGACTACACCGTCGGCAGCGCCCTGGACATCTTCGGCGGCGCCGGCATCCGCTACCAGGACCTGGTCGCCATCCAGCCGCCGCCCGAAAGGAACCGGCCATGAGAACCGCGTTGCTGCTCACCGCCTGCGCCGCCCTGAGCGCCGCCGCGGCCAACCTCATCACCAACCCCGACTTCCAGCGCGACGGTATGGGCGAAATGGGCCTCTGGAGCGTCAACCTCGGCGCCTACCCGAACCTCGCCATCCGGCTGCCGGGCGACGGTTTGGACGGCTGCGACGCCATCCGCCTCGACTTCGCCGAGTACGGCTCGTTCAAGCTGCCGGGGTTCCGCCTCGTCGCCGGAGAGCCCTACCGCATCGGCGCCTATGTCCGGACCACGAACTTCCGCAGCCGCACCAGCGCGGTCCTGATCTTCAACGAAGGCTGGTATGCGGACGTCCGCACCGAAGCCTTCCCGGGAGACACGGGCGGCCAATGGGTGAAAGTCGAAAAAGTCGTGACCATGCCGGAAAGCAGCAATGGCCTGTACACGTTTGACATTTATGCGCCGCACCCCGAACCGGGCGGCGTGCTCGACCTCTGCCGGCCGTTCGTGCAACCGCTCTCGGAACGGGCCCTGGCCGAGTCGCAACCGCCAACCTCTCCGCTGGCCGACATCCGCCGCATCATCCCGGTCACACCGACCTTGACCGCCATTCCGGCCGACGACCAGGCCATCGACTTCGCCATCGTCTGCCCGCTGCCCGAACCGGCGGACGCCTTCGACCTGGTGGTCAGAACACGCCGGGACGGCGACAACGCCTGGGGCGAAGCGCGCCGCCACCGCCTGCCGCCCAGCCAGGAACTGCGGGCGAAACTGCCCCCGCTCCCGCCCGGCCACGGCTTCCTCCGGGTTGAGCTGCTCCGCCGCCAGGACAACGATGTCTTCCTGGCCAACGACTACCGCATCCGCATCGTCACCCCAAGGGCCGAGCCGCCCGCCCGGCGCCTCAACAACCTGGTGTCTGAACTCGTCAACACCGAACTCGTCAACGGTGACGTCTCCTTCAGCCTGGCCCGCGACGGCTGGGTCTTCATCGGCTTTTCCGAGGCACAGCCGGAAGCCGCGGCGTTTCTGGACGGCGCGGACTCGGCGATGGTCCTTTTCCGGCCCGGCGAGCCGTCCGACGCCATGCGCTTCCTGGCGGCTGGCGAGCACGTCGTGCGCATCCGCGGCGCGCAGTCCGGCGCCCGCCTGAGCATCCGCTCCGTCCCGCAGCTGATGCTCTTTCCCATGACGATCGTCCCGGTCAACGACCAGGCCCATTTCCGCTATGACCTGGACTTCTTCCGCCGCCATTTCTGGCATTCAATCAACACCCACCTCTGCTCCCGCGCCTGGACGCCGAAGACGAACCTGGAGAAAACCGTCGACCAGGAGGTCCGGGAACGGGGCCTGCGCCTGATCGGCTCCGGCGGCTTTTCCGGGCAGGACTGGACTCGGGCGGAGTTCATGGCCGAGCACATCCGCACGACGCCACCGGCCCTGACCACCTCCGGCCGGGCGCTGGATGAAATCGCCGCCTCCAGCACGCCGGCCATCCTCAACGCCGTGGCCGAGGCCTGCTGGACTCTGGCCGACTTTGACAAATCCGTGTACGTCTGGATGGCTGGCGCCAGGGGCTACCTCAACTGCCGGCCGCTGCATCTGCCATTTCTGGCCGCCGTCGCCAACGCCTCCCGCGGCACCGGCAAACTGCTGATGGAGACGTATGTCAGCGGCTCCGCCAATGTGGCGGAACTGAAGACCGACATGACGCTGCTCAACCAGCACCTCCGCACCGCCCGCCGCTGCGCCCCGGACGCCGCCGGCAAAATGGCCCTGATGATGTCAGGCTACCTCACCGCCGGCACCTGGAACTGCAATACACACCCCGGGACCGACATGAAATACGTCCTCGACTATTTCTTCCAGGTCGTGGCCAACGACCCGGAACTGGCCGGACTGTTCGGCGTCGGCTGCTATGACATCAACCGCACCGACGAGGAGTACGCCCGCTGGATCGGCCGGCTGCTCCGGCATTATGGCGTGGAAGGCCAGACCGTCATGCTCTCCGAGCAGTACAACTTCACCTGCAATCCCGGCCATCTGCGCTTCGGGGACTTCGAACAGGGCGCCGAGGGCTGGCGACTGGCCCCGGCCGAGCCGGACTCGCTGGCGCCGATGACCATCCCGGGCTACGGCCGCAACCACCTGCGCCGGCGGGCTGACGACGCCAGCCTGGGAGACACGGTCATGTGCTTCACCCGCAGCGCCAAGGCCCCCAACCGCCTGGCCCAGACCGCCACCGGCTTGACTCCAGGGCGCCGGTACAGCCTCACCTATGTCACCGCCGACCCGGACGACATCGCCAAATTCAAAAACGAACGCCAGCACGTCGTCCTGGAAGCCGCCCTCGACGGCGCCGAAGTCATCCCGGAGAAAAGCTACGAATTCCGCATCCCGGCCGGCTGGGAGAACTGGCCGCTGACCGCCCAGCGGCGCGAATTCGTCACCAGGAAGATCGTCTTCAAAGCCTTGCGTCCCGACGTGGCCGTCACCTTCCGCGACTGGCTCGGCGACGACGAGCCCGGCGGCCCGGCCGGCCAGAAGCGCATTCTCAATTCCATCAGCCTCAATCCCTACTTCGAGGAAGAACCCTCTTCCGCCATCCAAGCCCAAAGGAGATAATCAGCACATGGACTACCAGTCATTCATCGATTCCCAGGTCAAGGACATCCGGGCCACCGTCGGCAGCGGCTGCGCCATCAACGCCCTCAGCGGCGGCGTCGACAGCTCGGTCGTCACGGCCCTGGCGCACAAGGCCATTGGCGAACAGCTCAAGACCTATTTCATCGACAGCGCCCTGATGCGCGCAGGCGAACCGCAGCGCGTCGTCAAGATGTTCGCCGACATCGGCATCCACGTCGAACTGGTTGACGCCCGGGCCGAATTCCTCGGCGCCCTCAAGGGCCTGACCGACCCGGAGGAGAAACGCTGCGCCATCACCGAGACCTTCTACAAGAAAGTCTTTGTCCGGCTCGTCCGCGAAAGCGGCGCCCGGCACCTGTTCCACGGCACCATCCTGACCGACATCGAAGAAACAGTCGCGGGCATCAAGCGCCAGCACAACATCCTCAGCCAGCTGGGCATCGACCCGGAAAAGGAATACGGCTACCAGGTGGTCGAGCCCCTGAAGACGCTGCGCAAGGACGGCGTCCGCGCCGTGGCCTCGCTGCTGGGCCTGCCCCGCGAGATCAGCCACCGCATCCCCTTCCCGGGTCCGGCCCTGGCCGCCCGCATCGTCGGCGAAGTCACGGAAGAGCGCCTGGCCACGGTGCGAGCCGCCACCGCCATCGTCGAAGAGGAACTCTGCGGCCTGAACGCCTTCCAGTACCTGGCCGTGCTCCTCAACGACCGCGCCACCGGCATCCGCGACGGTAAGCGCGAATTCGGCCAGATCATCGTGGTCCGCTGCATCGACAGCGTGGACGCCCGCCAGGCCACCGCGACCTGCGTGCCCTGGCCAACCCTGGAACGCATCTGCCAGCGCATCACCGCCCTGCCCCAAGTCTGCCGATGCCTCTACGACCTGACCCCAAAACCGCCGGCCACGGTCGAATACGTCTGACCAACGGGAGAATAAACGCCGGCCGCAAGTGACCGGCGACAAGACAACCCATGAGCCGGCCGCGGGGACAAATGCCCGCGGCCGGCTCATGGCAAACACTTGTTGCGGACTGCCGACGGCAATTTATTTTTTTTCGTCCGGCAGGGGTATGGCGATAAAGAAGCGCATGGAGGCGCCGCCGCGGCTTTTGCGCTCCAGCCAGAGCACGACCGTCCGGTTGCGGGTGTCCTTCAGGGCCTTCTGAACCTCCGCCACCGTGCTGACGGCGTTCCGGTTGACATCATGGATGATGTCCCCGGCCATGACCTGGCGACCGTCCTCGTCACGCACCTGCGCCACAGCGCCGTCCGGAAACACCTCGGTGATCACCACCTTGCCATCCTCCTCCTGGAGCGCCAGGCCAAGCTGGCCAAACTCGTCCGCCGCCGGCCGGCTTTCAGGGCCGTCCTGCCGTGCGACCTGGTTGGACTGGCGTCGGCCAGCCTTGATTGTGAACACGACTTTCTTGCGGTCACGCACCACTGCGAGCACGATGTCCTCGCCAGGACGGTGCTTGGCCACGGCCTGCAGCAATTCCTGGCTGGAGTTCACCTCCAGACTGCCGACATTCTGAATCACGTCTCCGGGCTTGATGCCGGCCTTTTCCGCCGCCTCGCCGGGGACGACATCGCTGACCAACACGCCGAAATCGACGTCAAACTGCTTCAGAAGCTGCTCGTCCAAATCCTGCATGGCCACGCCCAGGAACGCGCGGGACACTTCGCCGTCGGCAATCAGGGAATCGGCCACGTATTTGACGACGTTGCTGGCGATCGCAAACCCCAGGCCGATGTTGCCCCGGGACATGCCGCCGGTGTAGATATACTGGTTGATGCCGATGATTTCCCCTTTGATATTGAGCAATGGTCCGCCGCTGTTGCCGGGGTTGATCGACGCATCCGTCTGGATGTACTGATTGAAGCTGCTGACCGCGCGGTTGTAGCGGCCGGTCTGGCTGACGCACCCCACCGTCACGGAATAATCCAGCTCAAACGGCGCCCCGATGGCAATGGCCCACTGGCCGACTCGCAGGGCATCCGAATCCATGAAGTCCAGAAACGGGAAGGAATTCTTCGGGCCGCCCAGCTTCAGAACAGCCAGGTCGGTCTCCTCGTCAATGCCAATGATCTTGACCGCATCGGGATCCTTTTCGTTGTCAAAGACCTTGCCGTCAGCGGTCTTGACTTCCAGATATTCATTATCCTTGATGACGTGGAAGTTGGTGACCAGATAGCCATCGGCGTTGATCAGCACCCCGGAGCCCTTGCCAACGGCTTCGGAACGCGGCTTCGGCGCCTGGCGCCGCTGGCCACGCTGACGCTGGTCGCGCTGCGGTGACCGGTACGGATTGTTCGGCCCCCAGAAGAATTCGAAGAAATCCTGTGGATTCATTGGCTCACGGCCATCCGGCGAGAATGCCTGTCGCTGGCCTACAGTCTGCCGGTTGGTAATGACGACAACGGCCGGTTTGGCCTTGTCCACGACTTCGGCAAAGGCGTCCTCAAGGTGCTGGGCCGCCGCCAAGGCCGGACTGGGGGCCGGCTCAGCGGCCTGAATCAGCGGCGCCTGAACACCGAGCATCAAAGCGGCCGCCAGGCCTGCTGCCATTCTGTTCCTGGTTATTTTCATGTGCTCTTCTCCAAATGATTGTGGGTAATGATAATCAATGCCACACGGCCCCGGCATGCCGTCATACATCCCCCAAAATGCACACCCTGAGGATCGATAGCCTGGCGCCAGACTATGCTCCTAAATCACGGCGGCCGTTTCGGGAATACTCAACGGATAAATGCCTTGCCTACGCTTTCGCGCAAAACGTTGCGTTGCCAGATGTGACCGCAAACCGAAAAAAAAGTTCCCCCGCCGCCCGAGGCCCCAACTGCCGGAAAACCGAGTCATCGGTCACCGATTGAGAAAAGGCGTTATGCTTTCCC
>CAYOUR010000138.1:0-11279 GCA_964407145.1 uncultured Lentisphaeraceae bacterium
CCAAAATTCACTGTTCACGACTTGCATTAGAGGGAAAATCAGCAATATTCTTCTGCATTCCCCGCACAGGTCTGCCATTTCCTGAGCTGCGGCCCAGGACCCTGGCCACATTCAGACGAGAGGCCTGATGGCTTCCACGATCATCCTTCGCCGGCCTCGCCTCCTGACGACGAAATCTTCTGACAGAAATTCGGGTCACGAAACGCAACTCCACATGCCGACAGCGACACCACCGCCGCCGCCCTCCGGGACGCTCGTCACGCCAGCAGGCAACGACCGGCCCAGGCAGATTCTGCCAGAGGGACAGGAACCACGCCGGCCTGGCTCCCGTCCCGGGACCGCGGCCGTTGCCGCTGCCGCGCTGTTCCGAGGCATCGGCACGGCAGCCATCATGCTCGGGCTCGGCGCGCTGCTGACCTGGGGCCTGGCTCATTGGGCTGACGAAGCCATGCGCAAGGATTTGCTGCGGGAAGCCAGCCTGGCGGCCCAGACCATCAACGCCAGCGACCTGAAAACCCTCCAAGGCAGCCGGGACGACCTGGACAACGTCGCTTACCACCGCCTGCGCGAACGCCTGCAATCGCTGCGCAAAACGACTGGAGCGCGCTATGCCTACGTGATGGGACGGAAAACACCGGCGGCGGCCAATGGCCGCCCCGAGATTTTCTTCTATGCCGAGGCCGGGGACGAAGGCCGGGAAAACACTCCGCCATCACAGCCCGGCGACGTCTATGCCAGCGCCTCCGCCGAGCTGCTGGCCATGTTCGAGCACGGCCTCCCCCTGGTCGAGGGACCGTTGCCGGACGAATGGGGCGTCTGGGTCTCAGCCTTGGCGCCGGTTCTTGACCCGACCGGCGGCGGCACGGCCGCCGTACTGGGCCTGGACATCAATGCACGAGACTGGAACTTGCGCCTGGCCGGCCGGATCGCCCTCCCGGCCGGGCTGCTGCTTCTGCTGCTGATTCTGACCGCCACCCGGCAGGCGCTGGCACGACCGCAGGACGAGGCCGAGGGCGACAAGCTGGTGCTGCGTGCGCTTCTGCCGCCGTTGGCGGCTCTGCTGGTTCTGCTGTTGGCTGGCGGCGGCGCCTTGCTCTGGTGGCAGTACCGCTCTGACCTCAACGAACGCATCCGTAACAACAAGGAAAGCGTCCTGTCGGCTTTCCGTGAAGATTTGAAGTACGAAACCCAGGAGATGAGCAAATGCCTGGATGCCATCGCCACGGACCGCCGGACGGCCCCGGCTCTGCTGGCGAACGATGCGGCACGGCTGCAGAAATCCTGGCTCAACGCCTTCAACAAAATGCGTGATGCGCTCAACGTCAGCCATTTCAGCTTCCATGACCGCAACCGGACCTGTCTGCTCCGCATGCACGCCCCGGAAAGACACGGCGACACCATCGACCGCTTTACCGCACGCGAGGCCGAACGCACCGGCCAGGCCGTCTCCGGACTGGAAATCGGCCGCACCGGCACGATTGTCCTGCGCAGCGTCCAGCCCGTCCTTGACAACGGCCAGATGGTCGGCTTTGTGGAAATCGGCAAGGAAATCGACAGCATCCTCAGCCGTGAACATCTGAGCGGCGTCCTGCAGCTGGCCGTGCTGGTGCACAAGCCGTTCCTGCCGCGGCCACAATGGGAAGCGGCCATGCAAAGCGCCGGCCGCACCACCGACTGGGACCTGCTGCCCGACCGCGTTCTGGCCTACACCTCGCTGCCCCGGCTGCCGGAGCAGCTGCTGCCGCTGCTCCGCGACAACACCGCAGTCGCCCAGGATGAACAGAGCCGCGAGGACTTTTTCTTCGACCGCCGACACTGGCGCGCCATCACGTCGCCACTCCTGGATGCCTCGAACCAGGAGGTCGGCACTCTTCTGATCATGACCGACATCACCGCGGACAAGAATTCGTTCCAGCACCGCCTGTTGCTCGGCTCGGTCGGCGGCGGCATTCTGCTGGCCGGCCTGATGTGCCTGGTGTTTGTGCTGTTGCGACGCACGGACGAAGGCATCCGCCGCCGCCAGGCCGCCCTGCGCGAAAGTGAACAACGCCTGGCCGCGACGCTGCGTTCCATCGGCGACGGCGTCATCTCCTGCGCTGCCGATGGCACCGTGTCGGAGCTCAACTCCGTTTCCGAAAAACTGACCGGCTGGAGCAGCGCCGAAGCCAGGGGCCGGCCGTTGACCGACGTTTTCCGCATCATCGACGCCAGCACCGGGTCGCCGGCCGACAATCCGGTGGCACGGGCTTTGCGCGACGGCGTGGTGGTCGGCCTGGCCAACCACACCATGCTGATCGCCCGGGACGGCGCCGAATACCAGATTGCCGACAGCTGCGCGCCGATCCGCGACACCGCGGACCGGGTGATCGGCGCGGTGCTCGTCTTCCGCGATGTCACCGACGAGTACGCTCAACGCGAAGAGCTCCGACAAAGCGAGGAGCGCTACCGGCAGTTGTTCGACCATGCCGTCTCCGCCATGGTGGCGCTGGAAATCATGGCCGACGAGGCCGGCGAACCGGTTGACTTCATCTTCCGCAACGTCAACCCGGCCTTTGAAAAACACACCGGCCTGAAGCGCGAACAGGTGCTCGACCGCCAAGCGACGGAGGTCATCGCCGGAATCGCCAACCTGCCGGTGATCAGAATTTGCGGTGAGGTCGCCCGCACCGGCCAGGCCGTCAGCTTCGAGCAGCATTGGCCGGAAGCAGACCGCCATTTCACGGCCAGCGCCTACCCGCTCGGCCAAGGCCGGGTCGCGGTGGTCTTCGATGATGTCACCGCCATCAAGGTCAAGGAAAACTACCACCGCCAGACCAGCCGGGTGCTGGGAATGCTCAACGACACCACGGATTTCCAGGAAAGCATCCGCTCCATCCTGGGCGTCCTCCGGCAGCTGGTCCACTGCGACGCCATTGGCATGCGCCTGAAATCAGGCGCGGTCTACCCGTATTTTGCCACGGAAGGCTTTCCGGACGCCACCGACCACCGGGAGTTGACGAAACCCAGCTGCACGCCAGATGGTTCCAGCTGCAGCCAGCAGGATGGCCAGACCGGGTCTGACTGCATCTGCGGGATGGTGCTGGCCGGCAAGAACGACCCCGCCAATCCATGGGCCACCCCCTTCGGCAGCTGCTGGATCAACGACCTGGACAGCCACCAGGCGGCCATCCCGGCGGCGACCAGCGGAACCAGCCAGCTTTGCAGCCTCTGCCGGAGATTCGACTTCCAGTCGATGCTCCTGGTGCCGATCCGGGAAAAAGACAGCGTCGTCGGGCTGCTCCATCTCGGCGCCAGGAACAGCCATCACTTCAACCTGGACATGGTCGCCATGCTCGAGGGCATCGCCGCGCACATCGGGGAAACACTGCAGCGCAAACACGCGGAGGCGGAGCTGCTGCGCCATACGCACCTGCAGGAGCTGCTGGTGAAAATTTCCTCGACGTACATCAGCATGCCCCTGGAGACGTTCGACGCCGCGATCGAGAACACCTTCGGTGAGCTGGCGGCATTCGTCGGCGCCGACCGGGTCTACCTGTTTGATTTCGACTCCCGCGCCAACACCTGCACCAACACGCACGAATGGTGCGCACCGGGCGTTTCCCCGCAACGCGACAACCTGCAGCAGACACCGCTGGCGCCCGACTGGATTGACACTTTCCGGCAGGGTCGCCCAATCCTCATCCCCGATGTGTCTGCCCTGCCGGACAGCGAAGCCCGGCGCGTGCTGGCGCCGCAGGGCATCAAAAGCCTGATCGCCGTGCCACTTCTGGAAGGCATCCAGCTGGTCGGCTTCGTCGGCTTCGATTCCGTGCGCGCCCTGCACCCCTATACGCAGACGGAAGTCCGCCTGCTGACCATCTTCGCCCAGATGCTGATCAACATCCGCAAACGACGCGACACGGAAAAAGGCCTGCGCCTGAGCCGCCAGCAGGCCGAGGCGGCCAACAAGGCCAAAGGCGAATTCCTGTCGAACATGAGTCATGAAATCAGGACGCCGATGAACGCGGTCATCGGCATGACCGGCCTGCTGCTGGACATGGACCTCACCGCCGAACAGCGCCATTACGCGGAAATCGTCAAGTCCAGCGGCGAAGCCCTGCTGACCCTGCTCAACGACATCCTTGACTTTTCCAAGATGGAGGCCGGCAAGCTGGACCTGGAACTGCTCGACTTTGACCTGCTTTCCCTGCTGGATGATTTCGCCGAATCGCTGGCGGTCTCGGCCGAGGTCAAGGGCCTGGAGCTGATCGCCAGCACGGCGCCCGATGTGCCGCAATGGCTGCACGGCTCGCCCGGACGACTCCGCCAAATCCTGACCAACCTGGTCGGCAATGCCATCAAGTTCACCACCCGGGGCGACGTGCAAATCGCGGTCACGGTCGCCGAGAAGACACCGGCGGCGACCGAAACCGGGGCGGGCGCAGAGGCGGGGGCGGGCGCCGTCCTCCTCCGGTTCGCCGTCCGCGACACCGGCGTCGGCATCCCGGCGGACAAGATCGGCGTGCTGTTCACCAAATTCACCCAGGTGGACGGTTCGACCACACGCCAGTATGGCGGCACCGGCCTGGGCCTGTCCATCTGCAAGCAGCTGGCCGAGCTGATGGGCGGCGACATCGGGGTGGAAAGCCAGCCAGGCCAGGGGTCGGAATTCTGGTTTACAGCCCGTTTCAGCGGCCCGATCGCCCGGCCCGGAGAGGCCCGGCCCGGAGAGGCCCTGCCCGGCGTCAAGGTGCTGATCGTCGACGACAACGCCGCCAGCCGGGCCTTGATGACCAGCCAGCTGCAGAACTGCGGCGCCGAGGCCGACACGGCATCAGACGGCCGGGAAGCCCTGCGACAGCTGCGCCAGGCGGCGGCCGAGGGCACGCCATTCCAGGTCGCCGTCATCGACCTGCAGATGCCGGAAATGGACGGCGAAACCCTGGGCCGCCAGATCAAGGCCGACCCCAATCTGGCCGACCTGCTGATGCTGCTGCTGGTGCCGCTGGGGGCGCCCGGCGATGTCGACTGGCTTCAAGGCATCGGCTTTGCCGACTGGCTCAGCAAACCGCTCCGGCACGGGGAACTGCCCAAGGCTATCCTGGGCCTCCTGGCCGGCCCCGGCGCGAAAGGCGGCCCGAAAGCCGGCGCCCCCTCGTCGGCGCCGGGCCGCCCGGACAGCGGCGCCGACTTTGACCTCGCGGCCCGCTTCCAAGGCTTGTTCGCCAGAATCCTGATTGCCGAGGACATTGTCACCAATCAAATGGTGGTCCGCGCCATCCTGAAAAAATTCGGCCTGCGCGCCGACACGGTATCGAACGGCCTGGAGGCCCTGCAGGCGCTGGAAGCGATACCGTACGACCTGGTGTTGATGGACGTGCAGATGCCGGTCATGGACGGCTTTGAGGCCGTCCGCCGCATCCGCGACCCGCAGTCGACCGTTCGCAACCACCAGATTCCCGTCATTGCGATGACGGCCCATGCCATGCCCGGGGACCGCGAAGCCTGCCTGCAGGCCGGGATGGACGACTACATCATCAAGCCCGTCCTGCCACGTACGCTGGCCAAGGCGTTGGACAGATGGCTCCCCGGAGGCCCAGCTGACGGCCACGGGCGGGAACCGTGACGCGCCGCGCCCGGGTGCGGGCGCGGGTGCGGGCGACGCCTCCGCCGTTCGACGAAACGGGGCAGCGCCGCGCCCGGGCGGCTCAGCCCTCCGTCCCGGCCGGAGTTCTCTCCAGCGGCCTGAACGTCACCGGCAAGGGGCAGTTTCTCTCCGCGATCCGCCCGGAATTGATCAGGGCCGCCACCTGGCCAAGGGCCGCCGTCAATTGCTGAGCAGACCACTGGGCCGTGCGGCGGTAGTTCTCCAGGAAGGGCGTCAGCAGGGCGGCTCGGCGTTCCACCGGAAGGCAGCCGGTCGTGGCCAGGAATTGGGCCAGGTTCTTGATTCTGCGCGCCACGGGCAGGGTTCGATAGAAGCGGACGTCATCGCAGTCAATCAGAAGGACCGGCCGCCCCAGCCATGGGCACCAGTCGTTGATGATAAAGTTGGTGGTTTTGGCATCAGCGTGATAGACGCCGTCAGCGTGCAGCAAGGCCAGCAATTCGCCGGCGGCGGCGTAGATTTCCGGCAGCCCGTCATGCTGTAGATGCGGGGGATGACGCAGGCCCATTTCCCCCAGGTCGGCAAAGATCAGGAAGCTGTGCCCTTCCCGGTCGCGCCGCCAGGCCAGGCACGGGGCGGCAAGACCACGGAGGCGCTGGCTGCTTTCCCAGGTGCGACGGCCGTGGCTGAAGCGTTCCCAGGCATAATCCGGGCTGAATTCCTTGACAATGAACGACCGTTCCTGCCAATGGACCCTGGTGACCCGGCGCTTACGGTCATTTTTCAACCATTTCCCGGCCGCGCAGAGGCCCCGGTGGACGGCCAGCAATTCCTGGAACAGCCCCAGGGGAAAACTGGCCAGGAAAGTCCAGCGCCCATCCTGGTCGGCAAGAGTGGCGAAGCCATGGCCGATTCCCGAAAAATCACGGGCATGGAGAAGACTCAATCCCGGCCGGAGCGGGAACAGCCCCTCCAGGTCGAGGCTCTGCCTTTGGCTGGCCAGCGCCTCCATGGCGGTGACGACCACCCGGTCCCGCCCGCAGAAATCCTGGGTGCCGGCATAGGCGATGGTCCTGGCGGCGAGCCCGGGCTGCTGTTCCAGGGCCTTTTGCAACATGCTGTTCAGCACCGGCTGTTCAAACGGCTCCGGCACCACCGTGCCGGTGGCGTCTTGCACAAACGAGCTGAAGCCACAGGCGGCGGTACAGATGACCGGCAGGCCGGCCGCCAGCCCCTCGACGAGCACCGTCCCCGTCCCTTCTTCCCGGGCGGGGTGGACCATGACATCGGCCGCCAGCAGCAACTCCGGCACATCATCGCGGGGGCCAAGAAAAACGACTGCGTCCCCCAAACCATGCCGCCGGGCCAGGCTCCGCACTTTTTCCGGGTCATCGTTGCCGGCGAGAATGAAGCGGACGCGCCGGCGAAGCTGCTCCGGCAGGGCGGTCATGGCTGAGAGCACGCGGTCGACGCCTTTCCGCCACAGATTGGTGCCGGCTTCAATCAGCACCAGAGCATCGTCCGCCAGTCCCAGCTCACGGCGTTTCGCCGCACGTTTCAGCTCGGCGTCCAAAGGCCGCCGGCAACGTGGGTCCATGCCGGGGGGCAGATAGATGAAGCGCTCTTCCGGCAGACCGTACGCCGCCATGAAGTCATCCTTCTGTGGCGGCGCGATATACATCAGCCGAGTCGGACCCAGCGGGGCGCAGATCAACCGTTCATGCCGCAGGAAGGTACGATACCGCGGCAAGGTTTTCAAGGCAAAGGGCGAATGCTTCCGCGGCATCCAGCGGGCCATGCAGGAATCCGCCACGAAATAGAAATCGGCGCCGGGGACGCGGTTCATGGCCAGGGCGACATCAAAGTCATGGCGGTGGCGGTACTCCTGGAACAGCCGGGCGAACTGCTCCATGGCGCCATGATTGGTGCGGGCGCGGACCGTGACGGCCTCCACCGCAATCCCGCCGGATGGCTTGTCGCCAAGCCATTCCGTCGTCAGAATCGTGACTTGGTGGCCGCGACGCTCGGCTTCCATGGCAAAGCGCAGGGTGTCTTTCTGCAGACCGCCCCAGGGAAAGTACTTGTATAAGGCAATGACGAGTTTCATCTATTATTCCAGGCCCGTTGGACAAGAAGTGGTCGGGAAACAAGGACACAGGGCACGCCGGGACTCACCACCAGCGCAGCCAAAAGCAATCCCATTGATTGGGACTGCTGGTCATCAGCCTCCAGAGCAGGCGTTGTTTCCATTTGCCTTGCCTGGCGATGCAGCCATACAAACCGCGCCGGACTGCGTCCGACGCCCAGAGTTGCCGCAGCAGCGCCCGCCGATCGCGCCGGGTTCGTGCGTATTTGCGTATTGTCCAGACGGCTTCGCCGGCCTTGCGCAGAAGGAAATGATCCGCGAGCGGGTTGTCGGGCGCCAGCTCATACAGTCCGCCGAGCAGGGCATTGAGCTGCTGCAGGCGCGAGCTGGCGTCAAGGGTTTGCATGCAGGACGCGTCGTTCTGAAAATACTGATAGAACCGGCAGTCATAATCGATGGCGATGGTATCGGCCGCCAAGGCTGCCGCATTCGCAAACAGCGTATCCTCGCCATATTTCAGATTGGCATTGAACTGGAGCCGCTGTTCGCGGATCATCCTGAGCTGGTACAATTTCCCCCAGCAGGTATCGAGCAGCGGCAAATGCCCGATCAGGGCGTTGAGGTCCTTCCCAGGAGACAGGGAAACGAGCCCATGCCGGCGCGGGAGGCGCGGGCGTGGGTCATGGCCTGCCGAGACGATGCAGGCATTGCCGCAAGTCAGATCAGCGCCGGTCCGTTCCTGGAGTTCCAGCAGCCGCATGCACTCCTGGCTGTCAATCCAGTCGTCGGCATCAAGGAACATGACCAGCCGACCGGCGGCGACTGCCAGGCCGGAGTTGCGACTGGCCGAGACCCCGAGGTTGTCGGGATGGGACAGCAGCTGCACTTCCCGGGGATGGCTCTGGACAAAAGATCGGGCAATGGACCGCGTACCGTCTCTGGATGCGTCGTCGACGACGATGACCTGCGTCGTGC
The DNA here is from genome assembly GCA_964407145.1 of uncultured Lentisphaeraceae bacterium. GTDB lineage: Bacteria > Verrucomicrobiota > Lentisphaeria > Oligosphaerales > Oligosphaeraceae > JAAZKI01. The sequence continues at coordinate 8,649 of CAYOUR010000138.1, forward strand.
AAGCCAGGCGACCAACCACGCTTGCCAGACACCGGCCCAGGTACTTTTCCGCCTGATAGGCCGGAATGACGATGCTCAGTTCACAAGCCGGAGTCACAAACTCACCATCCTTCGACTTTGCCATCAGCCAGGCTTCTCAGGAAAAACTCATAATCCTGGGGCGTGCCCAGACCCCAGACATTTTCGTACTCCTTGCCGACATTGAGGATGCCGATGCGGCCGCCGCGGGCAAGCATCTGGTTGTAGACCGGGGCGACATAAAACTCGCCATTGACCCGCAGGTCAGCCGCTATCATCCGATGCGCATCGGCAACAAAATCCCGCCCATGGGCAAAAAGATAAATGCCGACGGTGGCCTCATCCGACACGACCTGCTTTTCCACGACGCCTTCAATCTGACCGCTTGGACTGAATTTCAGGAAAGAGCATTTCGGGTCGGTGGACGTCATGGTCAGGATCGCCCCCGACAACGAGGGGTCGTTCGCCAACAGAAACAGAAAACTCTCAATATGGAAATTGACCCACTGGTCGCTGTTGGCGATCAGCAGCGGGTCGGCGGTATTGATCTCCGCCTCAGCCAGGAGCACCGTGCAGAGGGCGCCCTCCGTGACTTGGGAGACAACAATGACCTGGCAGCCCGGATAAGTCCGCCGCAGCCGTTCGTCCAGGTGAAAGGCCTCGACATGCTCCTGCAGGCAGAGAAAAATCAGTCGGAAGTCAGCTTTCGGGCAGACGTTGTCGACGGCGACCTGGACCATCATCTTGTTTCCGACCGGCAGCAGCGGCTTGGGCAGACGATAGGATTTTTCCTGGAATCTCTTTCCCCGCCCGGCCATGGGGATGACGATGTTAAGCATGCGTGGAGTCTCCATAGGGACCGAAATTGAAGTCGTAGACGCCATGTGTTGTCCGTTGTTCTTCCGGGGGCAGGGTCATGTAGTCACCGTAGTGATGTTTCAGAATGGCGTCAAAGTCGCGCGGAATGGGGAATTCGCCATCTTCAAAACGGTGCGGAACAAGTTCCCGAAACAGCCGTTCCGGCTGGGCGCTGCCGTAATAATCAGCGCCGATGGCCGTACAGACGGGATCCTGGGCATCCGCCTGGCGACGTCCTTCGGCATACATCATCTGGATACGCCCATGGATATTCGGCACGGACAAGAGACTGGCGTAGACCTCAAGAAAACGCTGCCGCACCGTCAGAAACCAATTCTTCTGCCTGATTTCATACCCGGTTTTCAGGCGAAGCAGGCGCCTGGCATGCTTGGCCTGTCGATAGTGCCGGCCTTGCGCCGCGGTTCCGGAGGGGATGCGGTCAAAGGGGAAGATGTCCACATAAAGCCCCTGCTTTGCCATGACCTCCTGGGCCCCGGCGATCGCCCACCTGGTGTTTTTAAGCTGGACCTTGGCAAAAAGGTGACCGTAGGTCAGGTCGTTTTCCCAATGCTGAAGCCAATACTCGTCAGCCAGTTCCACGGGAGCCACTTCGAGGAAACGGTCATAGTCTTCACGGAGCATGCCAATGTCCAGGTCATCATCCCAGGGTATGAAGCCGTCATGGCGGACGGCGCCCAGCAGCGAGCCGCCGATCAGGAAAAACGGCACCTCGTGCTTCTGGCACACCCGCTGAATTTCACGCAGAACCTTCAGTTGCAGCAACTGGGCACGACGCAAATCTTCGGACGCAAGCGCCCGCAGCGGCGCCCTCCGCAGTGAATCGCCATATTTCCGGACCCATTCGTTCACGGGCGGCTCGCGATCACGGAAGTATTTCAGGAACAGCTTGAACCGGAACCACCAGGGGCAACCAGCCAGGCCGGCATAGCGTGGATAAAGAAAACCATGCGGGTGGACTACCTTTTGCCGAAAACGCCAAGGCTTCCACTTCGTGGTGAAATGGACGGCGGAAGGCGCTCTGAGCATGGCGATGGCCTCCTCCTCCGGTATGTTGGCGTAGTTGCCCTGGCGCCCATAGATGCCGGTCGTGACGTTCCACCGTCGTGGAAGCGCCAGGCAGTCGTCCACAAATACCAGGTTCAAAATGTCCTGATCCAGCAACTGAAGCTGATCCCGGAACTGGATGGCGGTTTCCCGGAACCGTTCTTCGGCGTGTTTTTCCCGCATTCGTGCCAGATTGAAGCACATGAAACCGGAATTGAAGCATTCCCGGCCGCGCAGCGCTTCGAACCGATGTTCATGGTTGTACACCTTCATGGCCGCGCAGGAGACCTGGCTAAGATCAAGGTCCCAGACTTCCTGGATGTCGTCGAGCACCAGGATGTCACCATCAAGGTAAATCACCTTGTCCAGATTGGGCAACAACGACGGCAGGGAAAGCCGGTAGTAGGCCGCTTCCGTCAAGTATTTGGTCGTGGGAAAGCCCTGCCATACGCTGCCTCGCTGGTCCAGGGGAACCAGACGGCAATGGGTTCCCAGAGCAGCGACCATATCAGCCAGGGATTGGCAATCGCGTGCCGACAAGCCGCTGTGCAGCAGATAGAAGCTGATATTGCGGCGATGATGGCAGAGAATGGAGGCGATCGTCACCCGGGTATAGGTCAAAAACTTCCGGTCAGAGGACAGGGCAATGCTGATTTCGGAATTCATACCGGCTGGATTTTCTTAACTTTG
>CAYOUR010000139.1:0-11236 GCA_964407145.1 uncultured Lentisphaeraceae bacterium
CGGCGGGGCCGGCGGGCGGGGTTCAGGCCGGCGGGCGGCGTTCAGGCCGGCGGGCGTGATTCCGGCCGGATGGCGTCCAGGAGTTTTTTCTTGCGGCCGATGAAGTCGGCCAGCAGCCAGGCGATGACGAGTCCGGCCAGGGCGGTGCAGGCCCAGGCGAAGACATTGCCATGGCGGGTGTAGAAGGTCATGCCCCAGCCGTCATGCACGGGCAGTTCGTACCTGGCGCTGCCGCGGGCGAAGACGGCGCCGGTTTCCGGGTCGGCCAGCTGGCCGAGGATTCTGCCGTTCGGTGTGATCAGGCAGGTATGGCTGTTGTTGCCGGAGCGGAGGATGGGCCGGCGGTTTTCCACGGCCCGGAAGACGACGTGGCTCAAGTGCTGTTCGGCGCCGCTGCTTTCATTGTACCAGGAGTCGTTGGTGATGGTCATCAGCAGGTTGGCGCCGCGGCGCGTGAAGTCTCGGCTCAATTCGGCAAACACGTCTTCGAAGCAGATGTTGACGCCGGCGCTGGCGCCATGCGGCAGGTTGAACAGGTGCAGGTCGCGGCCGGGGGTGAGGTCGCGGCCCATGCCGATCAGGTCGCGCAGCCAGGGCAGCTGGTCGCCAAAGGGCGTGTATTCGCCAAATGGCACCCGGTGGACCTTGTCGTAGTATTCGACAATCAGGCCCTGCGGATTGAGCAGGAAGGCCGAGTTGAACAGCAAGGCGTCCTGCGGGTCGGCGCCGGGCGCGGGCAGGCGGTATTGGGTCGCGCCCAGCAGCAGGGGCGTGTCGAGGTCGCGCAGAAGCTGATTGCGGGCGACGGCGTAGCTATGGTAGCCCAGGTCGGCCGGCACCGCGCATTCCGGCCAGACAATCAGGTCGGGCTTCTGGCCGGCCGGAAGTTCGGCAAAGGCCTGGCGGGTCAGGCCGGCATACGCGTCCAGGGCGTCCTGGAACTGCTCCTCGGTCCAGAAGCGGCATTGCGGCAGATTGCCCTGCACGGCCAGCACGGTCAGGCTCGGGGCGCTTTCCGGCGGCAGGCTGTCGGGTTGACTGCCCCACCAGCATACCGGGATCAGCGCCAGGGTCACCAGCGCGAAGTGCCATGGGAAACCGCGGCGGCCCGGGGCAATGGCATAGCGGATAATCCTGGTCACTTCGACGGCCAGGGCGGCATTGACGAGCATGACGACAAAGGAGATGCCGTAGACGCCGGTGACGGCGGCGACCTGGATCAGGCCGATGCGGCGGTACTGTGAAATGCCGAGCTGGTTCCAGGGAAAGCCGGTCAGGAGCCAGGCTCGCACCCACTCCAGGCCGGTCCAGAGCGCGGCCGCGAACAGGGCGGCGAGGACGAGACCGGCGGCGCTTTGCATGAAGAGGAGTCCGGCGCCGGGGAAGGGCCGGGCCAGGTCCTGACGCAGTCGCCAGGCCAGGGCGCTGAACAGGGCATACCATGCCATGGGAAACAGCGCACACCAGATGGCGAGCAGAAAGCCGGCGCCAAAGCCGACTTCGTTCAGCCAGAGCAGCGAACTGGCGAAGTGGACATAGCCGAGAAGATAGCCGATGGCCAGGCGTTCGGGCCAGGCGCGCGGCTGCGGCACGATGAACACGGGCAGGAACGCCGCCCAGGCCAGCAGATCCCAGCGCAACGGCGGAAAGGCTGCGCTCAGCAGCAGACCCGATGCCACGGCGGCTGCCGCCCGCCAGAAGAACAGGCATCGTCCCAGGCCGGCCAGGTTGGTCGGCGGCGTGTCGGCGGCGGAAGCCGGCGGCGTGGTCGGCGGCTGGTCCGGCCTGGTTGTCTGGTCGGTCTGGTCTGGCATGATGCGAAAGGTGGCGTCGGGCACTGTCGTCGTAACGGCTGGCGCGCGGGGGGTCTTGGCCGCGTCCGCGTCCTGCGGCGCCGCCGGCCAGGTGGGTTACATGCTTTCGAGGGGCGTGATGGTCAGGGCGCCGAGACCGTCCCGGAGGATTTCGCGGACTCGGGCGCTGAGGGTGATTCTGGCTGCCCGCAGGGCCGGTTCCGGGGCGGTGAGCACGGGGCAGTTCCGGTAGAACGAACTGAAGTCCTTGGCCAGGTCGAGCAGGTAGCCGGCCAGGGTCGAGGAGTCGAGTTCCCGAGCGGCTTTCTGCAGGCGTTCGGGGTAGCCGGCGCAACGGAGGGCCAGGCTGCGTTCGGCCGGGTCGTTCAGGATGGCCCAGTCGATGACGGCGTCTTGGGGCGGCAGCATGCCGTTGTCCGCGGCTTTGCGCAGCATGGAGGCGATGCGGGCGTAAGCGTAGAGCACGTACGGGCCGGTGTCGCCTTCAAATTTGATGGACGCCTGCGGGTCGAACATGATGGTGGTTTTGGGATTGACCTTCAGCAGCATGAATTTCAGGGCGGCCATGCTGATGACGGCGGCGCGTTCGTCCAGGTTTTCCGGGGCGTCGTCGCCGGCTTTTTCCAGGGTTGCGGTCCGGGCCAGGTCGGTCATTTCGGCGATCAGGTCGTCGGCGTCGACGACCGTCCCTTCGCGGCTTTTCATTTTTCCGGTCGGCAGGTTGACCATGCCGTAGGCCATGTGGGTCAGTTGGTCGGCCCAGGTGTATCCCAGGGCCTTGAGGATGGCGAAGAGCACCTTGAAATGGCGGATTTGCTCGTCGCCGACGACCCAGACTTGCTGGTCGGGGTTGAAGTCATGCTGTTTCAGCAGGGTGGTGCCGATGTCCTGGGTGACATAGACGCTGGTGCCGTCGCTGCGCAGGACGACCTTGCTGCCCAGGGCCGGGTCGTCGAAGTCGATGACGACGGCCTGGTCTTCGCGGCGGCGGAACACCCCGCGTGCCAAGCCGTCCTGGATGATGTCCTTGCCCAGCGTGTAGGTCTCGCTTTCCAGGTATGTCCTGGTGAAGGTCACTCCCATTCGGGCATAGGTTTCGGCAAAGCCGTCCAGCACCCAGGTGTTCATGGTGGTCCAGAGGCGGCGGACGTCGGGGTCATGGTCCTCCCAGGCCTTGAGCATGTCCTGGGCGGCCCGGCCGATTTCGGTGCGCAGGAACAGGTCGTCATCGGACTGTTCGGTCAGTTCCTGGTTGTGCTGGCGCAGGTCGGCCAGTTGCCGGCGGAATTCCTGGTCGAAGCGGACATAGAAGTCGCCGACCAGATGGTCGCCCTTTTTGCCGGTTGATTCGGGGGTGGCGCCTTGGCCGAAGCGCTGGTAGGCGAGCATGGATTTGCAGATGTGGATGCCGCGGTCGTTGACCAGGTTGACCCGGATGACGTCATGGCCGGCGCGTTCCAGGATGGCGGCCGTGGCCATGCCGATGGTGTTGTTGCGGACATGGCCGAGGTGCTGCGGCTTGTTGGTGTTGGGGGCGGAGAATTCGACCAGGATGCGGCGGCGTTCCTCGGGCGGCAGCGGCGCTGCCGCCAGGATGGCCTGCGGGTCGGCGACGGTGTCCCGCATCAGGGCCTCGGGGGTGAGCGTGATGTTGACGAAGGCCTTGACGGCTTCGGCCTGCTGGACGTCTTCGTGTGAGGCGAGGAAGTCCCGGACGAAGGTGGCCAGCTGCATGGGGTTGCGGCGGAGTGTCTTGGCCAATGGGAAGCAGGACACGGTCACGTCGCCGGCAAAGTCCGGCGGGCAGAGGTCCGCGGTGGCCGCGGCTTCCGGGGCGGAATAGGAGGTGGCCAGAAAGACATTCAGGTCATCAAGAAAACGGAAATGCATGGGGCGTCCTTTATGGTCGAGGCGGGTCCGCGTTGTCCGGCGGACTGTTCGGGAGTGTTTTGTTTGAGATTCAGCCGGTTCTGCCTGGCGAGGCTGCCCAGTTGTTCTTTTCGCTGTGCAGTTGTTATTTTTGCCGGCGGATGGCGGCGGCGTTGCCGTGGGCGTCAAGTCCTTCATGGCCGGCCAGGCAGGTGATCATGGGCAGTTCGCGGGCGAGGGCGTCCTGGTCGTAGCTGACCAGGCTCATGCGGCGGAAGAAGTGCTCGATGGTCAGGCCGCTGAAGAATTTGGCGGCGCCGCCGGTGGGGAGCACATGGCTGGGGCCGGCGACGAAGTCGCCGACCGGCTCGGGCGTCCAGGGGCCGAGGAAGATGGCGCCGGCGGCGGTGATGCGCGGGGCCAGGCGCGTCGGTTCGGCGACCATCAGTTCCAGGTGCTCCGGGGCATAGCGGCTGGCCAGGTCGGCGGCGTCGTCCAGATCGGCGGCTTCAAGCAGGAAGACGCCTTTGTCGAGGACGGTTTTGACACAGGCGGCCCGTGACAGGGCCGCGCTTTGACGGAGCAGTTCGGCGCGGACCTGTTCCAGCAGCTCAGGCGCGGTGCTGACCAGTACGGCCTGTTCGCGGCCGGAGCCGTGTTCGGCCTGCGACAGCATGTCCGCAGCGATGAAGCGCGGGTCGGCGGTATGGTCGGCGATGATCATGATCTCGGAGGGTCCGGCAACCAGGTCCAAGGCGACTTCACCGTAAAGTTGGCGCTTGGCGGCGGTGACGTAGGCATTGCCCGGGCCGACGATCTTTTCCACCTTGGGAATGGTCATGGTGCCGTAGGCCAGGGCGGCGACGGCATAGACGCCGCCCAGGCGGTAGACCTCCGTGGCGCCGGCGACCCGGCAGGCATGGAGAATGGCGGGGTTGACCTTGCCTTGCGGGCCCGGCGGAGTGACGACGACGATGTCCTTGACGCCGGCGGTGGCCGCCAGGGTGACGGTGTGCAGGACGGTGGAGATCAGCGGCGCCGTGCCTCCGGGCACGTAGCAGCCCACCCGGTCGAGCGGCGCAAACTGTTCGCCCAGCACGACGCCCGGCCGCGGCGAAAAATGCCAGGCTTCCGGCAGGCGTTGCCGGGCAAAGGCGGCGATCTGGGCGCGGACCGCGGCGATCATTTCCCGGGTCGGGGCGTCGACCGTCGCCTCGGCCTCGGCCAGGTCGGCGGAGGTGACCCGGAAGTCCCTCGGCGACAGCCTGACGCCGTCGAATTTTTCCGCGTAGTCGGCGACGGCGGCGTCGCCGTTGGCGCGGACGGCGGCCAGGATGCCGGCGACGGCGTCGTCAATGACGGGGTCAAAGGCGCTGCGTTGCAGAAGCGGCGTCAGGCGCTGCCGGTAGTCAGGGGCGGAGAGACGGATGATTTCCATGGTCGTCGTGCAATCCTCGGCCGCGGCCAGCGACCGGATGGTGTGATGGTGGCAAGGGGAGTACGGTGAAAAGTTGTCGGAATTCAGCTCCCGGTGGGGGCGACAGCGCTTCCGGGGGGGACGCCTGCATCCGGCCGTCGGTCGGATGCGGGCTGATAACCGTTGGATTTGTTCAGGGTTGCTCCAGCCACAGGGCCTGGTAGGCCCGGGCGAAGCTGCGGCCGAGGGCGAGCAGGCCGTCAAGGGTGACGGCGGCGTCGTTGATTTGACAGTAGGACGTTTCGAGGGTTCCGCAGGCCAGGATGGAGGGCAGCGAGCACAGCCAGCGGGTGCTTTGAATGCCGTTCTGGTAGACGTTTCCCTGGGTCCAGACGCCGTGGTCGGCCTCGCGGAAGGCTCCGGGGCCGGGGTGGAGGTCGGCGACGATCTGCACCAGGCGGCGCAGATTGGCCAGGTTTTTCTCGTCGCCGACCTTGACCAGGTAGGCCTTGCGTTCCCGGATTCCAGGGCAGTGGAAGTCCATGGCGATGGTCGAGCCGCCGGCGGCCCATTCCGGGACGAGCTTCTTGATGGCCACGACTTCCGGATAGATGCCGCGGTCGTCGCCATAGTCGCGGTTGTGGTCATGCGGGGTGCGGTCCTTGCCCTGGTCGCCTTCCTCGACGCCGTCCTTGTCGACAAAGGGCACGGCCAGCACGTCGACTTCGCGGCGGAACCAGCGTCCGGTCTCGTTGTCGGCGTGGATTTCCCTCAGCACGCCTTCCATGACCCAGTTGCCATTGCTTTCACAGGCATGGTGCCGGGCAGTCAGGTACAGTTTGCGTCGGGCGCCGGGGTTGCCGGCCCGCAGCAGTTCGACGCAGCGGCCATGGCGGCTGCGGCAGAGTTCGCCTGGCCGGATGGCCGGGATGTCGGCCAGCAGGCGTTCCAGGTGTTCCTGCAGATACGGGTAGGAGATGGCGAAGCGGATTTCGCGGGCGCCGCCGGGCACGGCGATGCGGAAACCGGGGACGCCGTCGGGATTGAGGACGTCCGGGCCGCTCCAGGTCCAGGTCTGGCCGCCATCGACGCTGAGGCACACACCCTGACAATGCATGACGAATTTCTCCGTGAAGATGAACTGCAGGGTGCGGCCGCCGGCGTTGCAGACCCGGAAATACCAGTAGAACCACCATGGCGAGGAGCCGCGCAGGTCCTGCCGGACCCAGGCCTGGTCGCCTTCCTGGCGTTCGACCAGGATGTTGCCGCCGGGGAAATCGCTGTCGATCGACCAGGCTGCGGTCTGGTTGTCTGAGGACATGGCGTCAGCCTTTCTGTCTGGAGTGTGAGAAGCCCAGGGCGACCCGGGAGCCTGAATCAGGGCCGGGCTGGATGGACGTTGCGGGCGGAGTGGTCAGTGATGTGAGAAGACGCGCTCCGGGGCATGGTAGAGGGCGACGCCGAGTTCATTGGCCCGCAGGATGACCTCCGCGTCCTTGAGGGAGCCGGAGGGCGCGATGATGGCCGTGATGCCGGCCTTGGCCGCGACTTCGACGCCGTCCGGGAACGGGAAGAAGCCGTCGCTGGCCATGACGGCGTCCTGGATGGTCTCATGACCCTCGTACTTGGCCTTGAATTTTTCGATGGCCTGTTCGACGGCGCCGACGCGGTCCTGTTCGCCGGTTCCGACCGACAGGGTGCCGCCGTTTTTGACGATGACGACGCCGTTGGAGCGGACGCTGATGTTGATGTACCAGGCGGCGAGCAGATCCTGGAGCTGTGAATCGGTGGCTTTGACGGTGCTGGTGACCAGGCCCAGGGCCTTGTTGTCCGCGGTGGCCGGTTTCAGGTCGGCAACGCCGCGCACATGCGTCATCAGCGGGTCGGCGACGACCATGGAGCCGTCGGCCAGGACTTTGCAGGTCTGATAGCCGGTGACGTCGTCGCCGACAAACTTCGGCAGCTGTTTCAGGTCGCCGCACTGGAGGATGCGGACGTGTTTGTTCAGCTTGGCCTCCGGGTCGGTGAAGACGGCGACCGCCTCCGGGTCGTAGGCCGGCGCCACGACGCATTCGACGAAAGTCTGCATGATTTCCCGGGCGGTGGCGGCATCGACGCGGCTGTTGAAGGCGATGACGCTGCCGAAGGCGGCGCGCGGGTCGCAGTCGCGGGCCTTGATGTAGACTTCGAGCAGGGACTGGCCGGGCGCGGCGATGGCGGCGCCGCAGGGGTTGACGTGCTTCATGCAGGCGCAGGCCGGCTGTTCGAAGAATTTGACGATGTTGAGGGAGAAGCTGATGTCCTCGAGGTTGGTCTGGGACAGGCCGCTTTTGCCGTTTTTGACCACGACCATGTCGCCGATGACGGCGTTGCGTCCGGCGGGCTTGTAGAAGGCGGCGGTCTGGTGCGGGTTGGTGCCGTAGCGCAGGTCGTCGACTTTCAGGAAGGTCTGCCCCATGATGTCGGCCTGGGCGGGGAAGTCGCCGGCGTTTTTGGACAGGTAGGTGTTGCGGGTGAGTTTTGCATCAGCCATGGTGGGCGCCTCTCGGTTGTGGTGGGAGACCAGTGGTGTTGATGGTTATGCCAGCGGGCAGGGGATGGTGCGTGGGCCGGGTCTGGCCTTTTCAGACGCCGGCGCCGGCGTCGGTGCGGGCGAACTGCCGGTCATAGAGATTCCGGTAGAAGCCGTTTTGCTCGTACAATTCCTGATGGGTGCCCTGTTCGACGACGCGGCCCTGGTCCATGACCAGGATCAGGTCGGCCTTGACAATGGTGCTGAGGCGGTGGGCGATGGCGAGCACGGTCCGGTCCTGCATGATTTCGGTGATGGCCTGCTGGACCAGCTGTTCGGTCACGGTGTCGAGGGCGCTGGTCGCCTCGTCCAGGATGAGGATGGGTGGATTTTTCAGGATGGCGCGGGCGATGGCGATGCGCTGCTTCTGGCCGCCGCTGAGCAGGTTTCCGCGTTCGCCGGCGAAGCGCTGGTACCCGAGCGGGTCGGCGACGATGAAGTCATGCGCGTTGGCGCGCCTGGCGGCGGCGATGACGTCGTCGTCGCTGGCGTCGGGCGTGCCGAAGCGGATGTTGTCGGCCAGGGTATCGTTGAACAGGAAGGTGTCCTGGGAGACGATGCCGAGCAGGCGGCGGAAGTCGGCCGGTTCCAGGGTTTTCAGGTCATGGCCGTCAAGGGTGACTTGGCCGGCGGTCGGGTCATAGAATCTGGCCAGCAGGGCGGCCATGGTGGATTTGCCGGAGCCGGTCTGGCCGACAATGGCGACCAGCTGGCCTTTGCGGATGGCGACGTTGACGTCGGCCAGGACCGGGCCGGTGGTGTCGTTGTAGGCGAACGACACGTGTTCGAAGGCAATGCGGTCAGTGAAGGACGGCAGGCGGACCGGGTTCGGCGGCAGGGGCAGGCCGGTGTCGGTGTCGAGCACTTCGAAGATGCGTTCGGCGGCGGCGGCGCTTTTCTGCAGGTTGCTGTTCAGCTTGGCCAGCTCCTTGATGGGCTTGTAGGCCTGCTGAGCGGCGTAGCCGATCACGGCCAGGGTGCCGAGTGAGACGTTGTAGTGATAGCAGAGGATGATGAACATGGCGCCCAGGCCGATGGCGGTCATCTGCATGGTTGGCTGCACAAAGACATCAGCGAGCATGGCTTTGACGACGGCCCTGAAGTAGCCCTTGTTTTCCCGGCGGAAGCGGGCGCTTTCGTGGTCCTCCATGTGGAAGGCCTTGACCACCCGGATGCCGGTGAAGTTCTCCTGCATGCGGGCCACCAGTTCGGAGATGCGCAGCAGGACGCCGCGCTGGTATTTGCGGACATAGCGTGAGACCATGAAGATCGGCACCGTGCACAGCGGCATGGCGATGATGAAGATGAGCGTCGGCTGGAACAGCCGGACTTCCAGGGCTTTTTGGATGATGAACTGGATGGCGACCAGGATCATGATGGGCGCCGTGCACAATTCGGCCACGGAATTGGCGACGGAGTGTTCGATGGCGCCGGTATCATAGGTGCAGCGGCTGATCAGCTGGCCGACGTCATGCTGGTCGAAATAGGCGACCGACTGTTTCTGCAGGTTGTTGAACAGTGCCAGGCGGATGTCGGCCACCACCTTGGCGCCGACCCAGCGCAGGAAGAACCGGTTGACGAATTCGCCGACGGCCTTGACGACGAAATAGAAGAACATGATGCTGATCAGCAGGCAGACGAGGGGGAAGGTCAAGGCTTCCTGGTCATCGACTTCAAAGCCCAGGCGTCGGGTCACGGCATTGATCTTGGCAAACAGCCCGGTTTCGGCCGGTGGGGCCGCCGCCGCGTCCCCGGCGCCGGTCATCGCGGGCGCCGGTGCGCCGGTTTCGGTGATTGTGGTGTTCCCGGTCGGCCGTGCGGTTCCGGTGGTTTCGGCTGGCTGGCGGCGGTCTGGCGGTTCATCCTGCCGGGGCAGTGAGCTGCGAGTGACTTTCAGGAGCCAGTTGAAGGTCCGGTTGTCCTGCAGCTTGTCGAGCAGGGAGGTTTTCTCCTGGCCGGTGGCTTTTTGGACGTAGCCGGTTTCGAGGGCATTCAGGCCGAGGTCCATGAAGCGCAGGTAGGCATGCATGGCGCCGCCCATGATCAGGCCGGCGGAGATGCCGAGGAAGAGCTGGAACCAGTAGGGTTTGGCAAAGGTCCAGAACAGGCGCCAGTAGACGACGAGGCTGCTCCGGTCCGGGGATGTCGGTGATTTCTTCAAAAAAGGCTTCCTTTGACCAGTCGGAGGAGGGTGTCAGCGACATATTTTTTCTGGATGTGGCTGAGTTCCGGATAGACGGGGATGGCGATCGTTTCCGCGGCCGCGCGTTCGCTTTCGGGGAAGTCGCCGACGCGGTAGCCGAGGTTGGCATAGCACGGCTGCAGGTGGAGGGGAATGGGGTAGTAGACGTCGCAGCCGACGTCCGCCTGTTTCAGGCCGTCCCAGACGGCCTGGCGCGAAGCCGGGGCTTTGACGCGGATGATGTACTGGTTGCGGACATGGCGGGTGGTCCAGGGGGCGGCGGCCGGCAGCTCGAGGTTGGGCGATTCGGCCAGGAGGGCGTGGTAGTCGTCGGCATTCTTCTGGCGCCCGGCCGTCCAGCTGTCCAGGTATTTCAGCTTGACGTTGAGGACGGCCGCCTGGATGGCGTCCATGCGGAAATTGCCGCCGATGAAGCGATGGTGGTATTTTGGCATCATGCCGTGGTTGCGGAAGATGCTCAGTTTTTCGGCGCGTTCCGGGTCATTGCAGAGGACCATGCCGGCATCGCCGAAGCCGCCGAGGTTCTTGCTGGGGAAGAAGGACAGGCAGCCGTAGTCGCCAAGGGCGCCGACGCGCTGGTTCTTGTATTCCGCGCCGATGGCCTGGGCGGCGTCTTCGATGACGACGAGGTGGTGCCGGCGGGCGATGGCAAGGATGGGGTCGAGGTCGGCCGGCTGGCCGTAGAGGTGGACCGGGATGATGGCCCTGGTTTTCGGGGTCACCAGGCTTTCGACCTGCTGTGCGTTGAGGGTGTAGAAGTCGGGCTCGATGTCGGCAAAGACGGGTGTGGCGCCGGCGCGGGAGATGGCGCCGGCCGTGGCAAAAAACGTGTACGGGGAGGTGATGACCTCATCGCCGGGGCCGATGTCTTCCACCATCAGGGCCAGGAGCAGGGCGTCGGAGCCGGACGACACGGCGCAGGCGTGGCGGGCGCCGCAGTAGGCCGCGGCCTGCTGTTCAAAGGCCTCGACCTTGGGGCCGAGGATGAACATCTGCGTCGAGCACAGCTCGGCGATTTCCGCGTCGATCTCGTTTTTGAGCTGCTGGTACTGCGGTTTCAGATCAAGCAACGGAACATGCATGGTATGTGTTCTCCTGGACAATGGAGGGGCAAACAAGTCTATCAAGGCGACTTGTAAAGATAATCCGTAAACGGCTTCTTGCAACTTGACAGCGGCCATATGCCCGGGTAAAACCAGACGTCCAGCCGGTTACCGGAAATGCCGGCGAGACGCCGGCGTCCCTGGCGTCAAGGGTCATTCCCCGGCGTCCCTGGCGTCAAGGGTTCATTCCCCGGCGTCCCTGGCGTCCCTATGGTCCAATCCATGGGATCATGCCTCTTGAGTCGTGAGTCCTCGCCC
>CAYOUR010000140.1:0-11198 GCA_964407145.1 uncultured Lentisphaeraceae bacterium
TGCCGCGCTTCGTCGAACTGAATAAACTGCTCTCTGACGAAGCCCCAAAGACCGAGACGAAAGATTAATCCTTCATGAGCCCGAAGATGCATTGGCGACAAGCAGGGCCAGTTCGGACGCAGCGCCGGCGGCAGACACGCTGGCTCTTGCTGATGTTGCTGGCCACCGTGACGGTGCCAGCCCCGAAAGCCGTTTCACAGCCTGCCGCTCCGGCTCCGCCAACAGCGCCGCCGGCGGCGGCCGGCCATCCAGGTCGGCATCCCCAGCCCACGACCCCGAAACTCAGCATCACCCAAACCATGGCAGGGCTGCGACAAGACGAGGTCGCCCTACAGGTCGGCGAGATGAAACTGACCTGGGGCGAACTGCAGCCGCTGGTCAAAAAATCGCCGGTTTCCGAATCGGAAAATGCCCGGACCGCCGAGGAGAACTACGAACAGCAGGTGAAAGCCCTGTTACGCCGCCTGGCCACCAGAGGCCTGCTGCTGCACGAAGTACGAGCCCGCGGCATCACCGTGACCGCAGAGGAAAAACAGGCCAATCTGGAGGAATTGCAGCAGGGCCTGAAAGAGGGCGCCCTGGGCATGAGCGCAGACGATTTCCTCGCCCAACTCACTACCACTGAAAGCACTCTGCTGACTCTCACCCCTGAAGACGCCCAGAAGGTTGTCAAATTCGGCCACCAGCTTTTCGCCCTGATCAGGCTGGACGACGCCGAAGTCGAACAACGGCGACGCCGCGACCAGGGGCTGCGGGACATGCTGAAAAAACAGAATGACCAGCGCCGACAACAGCTGCGGGAGTTGCTGGCCGACCCGGAAATCAGAACCGACGATGGCTTTGCCCGGATTGCCCGTCGCACCTCCGAGGGCGCCGAGGCTCGCCGCGGCGGTGAGCTGGACATGAACTTCACCCGGGATGAACTCGCCAAAGTCAATAATATCCAGCAGTTTACCCTCCAGGCCGGCGAGACCTCCGGACTCCTGGAAACACCAACTGCACTGAGAATCATGCGCGTTCTGCGCGAAATACCGCCCGAAAAAACCGGCGAACCGCCACGCCTCCGAGTCGCACAGCTGCTGTTCATGAAATTTCCCGAAGAAGACATCACCCTGGAGGAAACCCGGAAAAAACTGCTCCTTGAAAAGCAGAAGCAGTTTTTGGACATCGCCGGCCGCGGCTTGAGCCAGCGCTACCCGGTCATCACCCCGATTTTCCCGCAGGGTCTTTGGTAACTCTGCGCAACTGCTTTATATTACAACTGGTTGCGGCCAATGCCCGGCAGCGGCGCCCGGCCGTTGATGCCCCACCCACGGCGGCTGGTGCCCCATCATCTGTGGATCCTCCTCCCGTTGCTGACTGGATGCCAACCCAGAAGCGACTCGTTGACAGAGACGCATACCAGTCTCACGCCATTCAACGTTGGCATTTGACACGCCCGCCTTTTCAACTCAGCCTGTTCCTCGTAGCCACTCCCTGCCACCGTTGCCAGAGCCAAATTGTCGCTGGCCGCCTTTCTGGCCTCCACCACTAAAGGTATACCCCATGCGCATGCCCCAATTCCCCCGTCATCGTCTGCCTGCCCTGCTGGTCCTGCTTCTCGCGCTTCTGGGCCGTTCAGCACTGTTTTCACAGGACACCTGGGGGACGTGGTACTCCGGCAGCAGCACCCTCGCCGCCGCCAAACAAATGGCCCTGAGCAGCAACCGACCCCTGCTTGTCGTCGCCGGCGTCACCAACTGCGCGCATTGCGAAAGCCTCGAAACCAAGGTTCTCCATACCACCGCCTTTAAAAATTTTGCCCGCGACAACAAGATTGTCCTGTTTGAATGCCGCGACCTGTCCAAGCTGACCGACCGCATCGGCAACAATTACCGCGCCGACTGCGGCATGACCAAGACGTATCCATTCACTTTCATCTTCAAGGTCAATCAGGATGCCGACCTGACCAAGTCGGAGTGGACGTCCCTTGATCCGTCCGAAGTCACTCTGCTCACCATTGCCTCTGGCCCCTACGCCGGCCGCAAAAGCGGCTTCAACTACGCCGGCTCCACGGCCATTAACGGCGTCACCCTGGAAAATGAAGTCAACTGGAAGCCTTCGACCTTTATTGAAGTCCTTAAGACTTATTTCCCGAATCAGTTCTGGACGAGCACAACGCCCTCAGACGACGACCCGCCCGTCGGCGACGACGACCCGCCCGTCGGCGACGACGACGACCCGCCCGTCGGCGACGACGACCCGCCCGTCGGCGACGACCCCGGACTTGAAATTCCCATTGACGACAGCCTGTGGGGCGGCATCTGGCTGCAGACCAATCAGCTCGCCCAGGCCAAGGCCTACGCCCTGGCCAACAACCGGCCTCTGCTGGTTGTCGCCGGCGTCACCAACTGCGCCCACTGCGAAAGCCTGGAAACCAAGGTCCTGCATACCACGGCCTTCCGTAACTATGCCAAGGAAAAGAAGATCGTTCTTTTCGAATGCCGCGACCTTCCCAAGCTCACGGACCGCCTGGGCAACAACTACCGCGCCGACTGCGGCATGACCAAAACCTACCCTTTCAGTTTCCTCTTTATGGTCAACCCCGGCGCCGACCTGACCAAGTCAGAGTGGACATCCCTGGACCCCTCGGAAGTCACCCTGCTGGAGATTTCCTCCGGGCCATATGCCGGCCGGAAGAGCGGCTTCAATTACGCTGGAGTCAGCTCCATCAACGGCGTCAACCTCGAGTCAGAGGTCAATTGGAAGCCGTCCACCTACATTGAGGTCCTGGAGACCTATTTCCCCAACCAGCAGTGGTCGACGATTGACCCGCCGGCCGCGCCATCACTGACCGGCTACGAGAATGCCGCCGACCTGGGCAGGATACCGAACCTGGATTACCTCCCGGCCACCAATGCGAATTGGATTGTCTATTCGACCAACCAGTTCCTGACGGCCACCGCCAAGGAAAAATGGTACAAGTTCACCGGCGACCTCGGCAAGCGCTACGTGTTTTCCGCCAAAGATATTATCAACGCCAACTCCGGGGTCAACCTCACGATGGCGCTCTATGCCAGCTCGCTGGTCGACAATGTCAGCACCCCAGTCACCCCGGCTCTGAAGACGGTCACTTCCGCCGGCTTTGACGCCTTCGACCGTGGTATCCAGATCGACATGCCGACCGGTACCGCCGTCAACCAGACCTTCCTCCTGAGAATCAAGCATGATGGCGGCGCGACACTGACGGACATGGTCTACACCCTCAAAGTCCACGAGGCGCATCGGGCGCCCGCCGCCGGCGCCGTCACCAACCCGCATTGGACCGGCGCCCTCCCCGGACAATGGACCATGGACCGCGCCGCCGCCGAAGCCGCTGCCAAGGCTGACGGCAAACCGGTCATCTATCTGTTCAGCGGGCTCCTCTGGTGCCCATATTGCGTCGCCTTTGACACCAAGGTCCTGCAATCGCCAGGCTTCGCCAACGCCACCGCCAACGCCTATCTGGTCGTCCTTGACAACCGCCACCGGGACGACAAAGGCCCCTCCCTGCTCCGCGACAACTCGACGGGCGGCTACTTACCGACACACGGCCTTGACGATGCCACTGCCGCCGCCAAACTCGCGGACAACATCGCTCTCCAAACTGCCTTGGCCCTGCCCGGCGCCACGAATTGGGGACCGGCAGGGGACAGTGAACGGAAGAGAATCACCTATCCGACGCTGGTGTACTGCATTCCGGAAACATCGCCCACCCGCGCTGCCGTCAATGGCCTGGTCGCGGTGGGACGCATTGCCAATGACTACGAATCGGCGTCGGTCATCGCCAAGTTGGAAGACCTGGCCGACATGGCCGAGAGCGGTTTTGTCGAAGACAACAACTATGCCAACGACAGCGCCAAGACGATTGCCAGCCCGGAATCGCAGCACAGCTCCCGCATCGGCGGCAGTCTGATCCTGGCCGACTGGTGGCAATTCACGGTATCACCGGACATGGTGGCCGCCTTGGCCATACAAGGCGACAACCCGCCCACCGGCGCCACGATCACCATGACGGTCTATGCGGAAGACGGCTTGACCGCACTGAAAACGGCCACCGGCCCGGCGGAGACAGCACTCGACCTCGATTTCGCACCGCCGCTGAGCACGGGCGGGACCTTCCGCCTGAGAGTCACCGCTTCCGGCGCCAGCAGCAGCTTCGCGTACACGCTGACCTACTCGGAAATCAGCCTCAGCTACAAACTGGCCATGGCTGCGCCGGAGGTCTTCGTCTCCCGGCATCAGCAGAACGCGCCGGTCGCGGTTCGCATCACCGAGCAGAAAGCCAACAACCAGGACATCCGCTTCCGCTACCGCGTTGTCCCCGCCGCGGAAAATGCCCTGTCAGAAGTGCTTTTCACTCAGGTGGACTGGACCGAGGTCGTCATCCCTGACGCGGAAAAAGGCGCTGGGGAAACGGTCCTGACCGCTTTCCAGAACATTCCTGTCGACATGGGCGCCTGGTCCGGCAGCCGCGACTATGTCATTGAAATCGAGGCGGCCGAAAACGGCAATTGCCAGGTCGACATCGACACGTCCAGAACCCTGGTCAAAGTCATGGCCACGACGATCTTCGCGCCGCGCCCGGCTATCACCAGCTTCAATCTGATCAAGGGTGTCCCGGTCAGCGGCCTCATCTTCCCGGTCTGCGTCGGAAGCAAAACCAACATTCTCCAGCAGCCCTCTGCCGGCACCCTGCCAGACGGCTTGTTGGTTAAGGACAAGACCGACGACCCAGACTGGCCGCGCATCGAAATCACTGGCACCCCAACCACGCTGGACGCCGTCGGCAAAACCGCCCGATTGTCCCTGATCACGGACATCGATAACATTGACGTCCTGGATTTGCAGTTCACGGTCAGCGAACTGCCGGAAAGCGGTGCGACCGCCGCTTTCGCCGGCCACCTGGCCAGCACCCTTGACAACACCAGCGCCGCCCGCGCCATTCGCGGCGACATCACCGTAACCAACGACCTGAGCGGCGAATCCGGTCTGATCAGCGTGCGCGTCACCACCCAGGACACCATCGAACCCAGTGTCTTCGAAACCACGGCCTGGTCAAGCTACTCCCCGTCCACCGGCAATCTCGAACTCGATCTCGTCGCCAACGACGGTTCCAGCCTGCAGCTCAGCGTCGCCCTTGACGGCAGCGGCAGCGGCACTTACACATCGCCTCTGACCATTCCCTATTCCGTCCATTTGGCTCCCCTATCCGGCCTGCCGGGCGAATATGCCGGCTACTATACGGTGGCCTTGCGTGAACTGAACGTGGACGACACCTACAGCTTCCACGGCTGGCTGCAGGTCGACGTATCCGCCAACGGCGCCGTCACTTACCAGGGCGAACTGATTGACGGCACCGCCATCGGACCCATAACCAGCCATGTCACCCCCAACGCCAGCATTGCCGTCGGCCCCGGCAAACAACCCTACGGCGAGCTGACCTTCTTCCAGCCCCTGTACTGGGCCGAAGAGCTGGGCAAGTATGCCGGCCGCCTGGCCGGCCGTCTGGCCATCTTCCCGAAGACGGACCGCGAAGGCGAAAACATCAACGACGCCTGGATTTCCGCCTGTTATGGCGACGAGGTCGACAATCCGGTCTGGGAAAAATCAGCCGAGAATTGCATCTATCTCGACCCCTGCGGCACGGTCTTCGACCAGAACCGCTCGGTGGCGGCGCAAGTCGATCCGGAAGGCCAGTCGCCCTATTTCTACTTCAACATGCTGACGCCTTCCGCTTTCGCGGACACCATCCTGCCCGACCACATCATGCTGGAAGAAGTTGCCACGACCCCAGCCATGACCGTGGCCGCTGATGGCATCCTGGCCGGCGAGCTTAGCGATCTCGAGTATGACAAAATCAAGGGCACCTTCACCGGAACCGTCAACGTACTGAACACGGTCAATGGCGGCGCCACCGGCGCCCTCGAACGGACCAGTTGCCCCATTCGCGGCATCCTGACGCCAATCACCTCGGATTGCTGCCGGGAAACCGCCAACCTGGCGGTCGGCTACGGGTACTTCAATTACGATGGCAGCATCTACATTGCCACCCTGAACGCCCAGGCCACGCTGGCGTCCGAAGCCCCGACGCTCGTGGCCCTCGAAGGCCAGACCGGTCCCGACTTCAATCCCGTGTTCCAAAAAGGCGCCGTCAGCCTGATGATTGACGCCCCGACCAAACGAGTCCTCCGCCGGGAAACCGGCCTTGACGGAACAAGCTCTGCCCTGTTCCTGCACGACTGGACCGCAGAGGAGACTACCGCCAAAGAGTTCACCCTCAGCACTCTCAGGCAGGAATTCGTTGGTCTGGAAGAGAACAAGGCTGAAAGCGACATCCTGGCCATTCCTCTGACACCGGCCCTCGCCGTCGCCGCCTTTGCCGTGCCTGACGCCAATGGCGAGGTGCCCGAAGGCGCGATTGCCGTCACGTCAGGCTGGAACCTTCTCGGCGTCCCCTGGAACGTCAGGATGGCGGCCGACTATGAGCTGGAACGCGGGCGCATGACCTATGATGAAGCCGGCGGGCAGGCTCTCGTCCCCGCCACCTCGCTGTCCACCGGCGACGCCGTCTGGGTATTCCTTGAAGACGGCCAGCAGTTCGTCCTTTACGGCGAAACCACGGCTCCTCCGGCTCAGCCTTCATCCGTACCCGGCTGGACTTTCATGGCCAACCCCGGCGAGCTGCAGGCTGGGACGCGCTGGTTCTGGGCGGGCAGCCAGTTCACCACCGAACCGCCGGCCCAGCCGGAATGGCAAGGCGTGTGGTTTTTACCCACCCAGGAATAACCCCGCCCGCCATCAACCGGCCATGGGTGCAACCAGGAATGACCTTGCCAATCAGCTCCAGACTGACCCATCTGCCGTTGTACCACCACGTCTCCACCACCACCTCAAGGAATACGCCGATGACCCGTACTGTTTCGCACCTGCTGGCAGGTCTTTTGGTTTTGCATTTGCTCTCAGCCGTCGGCTGCGCACAAGACCAACCGGCGGCAGCCGAGGCCCCGTCGGCGGCAACGGCCGAGGCGTCGGCGGCAACGGCCGAGGCCCCGGCCGCGGCCGTCCAGGAATTGGATGCCCAGCAGTCGCAGGCCGCCGTATCGCCGACGGAAAAGCCCGTCTCCCAGAACCAGCCGCCGTTGCAGCTTCCTGACAACGCGGCGGAAGTCGACCTGGGCAAGCTGATGGACCGTGAACGGCGGCAATTCACGGTGACACTGAAGCATACGGGCGAGCAACCGCTGCTGGTGGAGCAGGTCCGCAGCACCTGCCCCTGCCTGGAAATCGTCGAAGCCCCGAAGCAAGTCACGCTGCTCCCCGGCCAGGACCTGACGCTCAACGCCCTCCTCAAGGCCAATGTCCTGGCGGTCGGGAAATTCGGCCGTTTGATCATGGTGAACGCCAAGGGCTATGATGGCTACTTCATCAAGGTGATAGGCGAGATCGTCAGGAATGTCAGCTTCGAGCCGGCGCCGGTGACCGACCTGGGGTCCTTCATCGGCCAGGCGACGTCCTGGACCCGCACCGTGACCTTGACGTTCGAGTTTCCGGAAGGCAAGCAGATTGTTCTGGACCAGCCCGAGGAAAGCAAGCTCCTGGCCATAACGCTGTCGTCACCGGCTCCCAACACCTTCACGATCACGGCGACGCCCAAACTGCCGCTGCCGACCGGCAAATTGAATGACATCATCACCCTGCCGACTCGCGGCGTCGATGGCTACGGCCCGGTGCAGATCGCCTTCCGCGGCACGGTCACCGGCTGGGACGTGACAATCGCCGAACGCACGGTCACCGTGGACACGGCCAAAGTCGAACCTGGCAAAAGCTCAACCGCCGAGGTGGCCATCATCCCGCGCAGCGAAGCGCCGCAGAGCCGCGGCCTGGCCCGCCGATTCGGCGCCCATACCCACGCCAAGCACGATGACCGGGTCGCGGAAAGCCATGTCGAAAACGAAGAAAAAACCGCCGGTGAAATGAAAAACCAGGCCGCCTGGCAGGAAATCGCCAAAGCTATTACCGCCGAACTGCCGGCAGGCTGCACGTGGGAGGCCGTCCCCGAAAACGAGTGCATCAAACTCCGACTGACTTTTCCCGAACACTTCTTTGCCCAAAGGAAGCGGTATCCGGCGATCGTCAAGTATGACAACAAGACCATCGGCCGCCTGACCATCATCGGCAAGTGACGCCAGTGGTCGTCACCCGTGCGCCTGCCGATGGACCAGACCCCCGCTGCCTCGCTTCGCGGTGGTTGCCGGCAATGTTGCCTGACTTCCAGCCATAAAGCCTGGTTTTTCCTGTTCAGGCACTTTTTTGCCCGGCTTGATGCGTTTCCTTCTGGATTTATCATCTGTGTCGATCTGTGTCGATCTGTGGTTCTTTCATTCTTCCATCTGTGGTACCTTCGCGCTTCTCCTTCTGCTATGACCTCACTCCTGCCGCGTTCATTGGCGAAAAATCTCCTGCTCCTGAGTCTGACTGTATTTTTCAGCCACGGTCTTTTCCAGGCGGCCTCCGCCCGCGACTGGGTGGCCGCCTTCGGCACGGCCGACTGCGAGGACTGCGCGGCCGTCAAACGCCAGTGGCGCGATGAGCTGACCGCCCCAGACGACCCGGTGCTGATTTTCCTGGACATCGCCCACGCCCCCAACTACCGCCTGCTGGATGCGATTGAAAATAGCCTGCAGACGGCGGCCAAGGGCCAGTCCTTTCCAATTTTCCTGGCCGGCGACCGCCTGATCACCGGCATTGACGAACTTTACGACCTCGGCGACGAACTGTTTCAACTCGCCGCCAAGCCATCAAACCTGGCGGCGACGGCGCCCCTGCAGACCGCCGCGGCCAACGCCAAGACACCCGTCCTCGACTTGTTCTGCACGGAACACGACACCGCTGGCCAAGCTGCCGAAGCGATAACACCAACAGCCGCCCTGGTCACGCCACAGCTGCTCTTCTTCTTCCAGAAAAACTGCCAGAAATGCTCCCGGCAGGAAAAGGAATTGGAGCTGCTTCGGACCGAGGCTCCGGAACTGGCGGTCGCCCGTCATGACATTGCCACCCTTGACGGCCTGGCCATTCTGCGGCGCGCCATGACGCGTTTCCAACTGCCGGCCGACAGCACCCGCAACCTGGCGCCGATGCTCTGCTGGCAGGACGGCTTCATCACCGGCCGCCTGGCCGCCGCCGTCGAACTCAAGCAGGCCCTGAGCCTATACGAGGAGCCCTACGAGCCCTTCTGGCAGGCGCCCATCACCGACACGGAACGGCAGGCGGAAAAGGCCCGTCAGCAGCGTCGTCTGGACTGGGGCGCCATCGGCGTCATCATCGCCGCCGGCCTCATCGACGGTTTCAACCCCTGCGCCTTCGCCACCTCGATCTTCCTGCTCGGCTACCTGCTGTACCTGAAACGCCGGCCGCGCGACATCGCCGCCGTCGGCGTGTCCTTCTGCCTGGGCGTCTTTCTGACCTATGTCCTGTTCGGCATCGGCCTGTCCTTCCTCATTGATTTCCTCAGCCGCGCCAGCTGGGTGAAAACCATCATCTACGGCGGCCTCGGCGTGCTCGGGGGCTTCCTGGCCGTCGGCCACCTGCGCGACGCCCTGCGCTACCGGCGCAGCGGCAAGACCGCGGACATGGCTTTCGGGCTGGACAAGGAGACCCACCGGCGCATCCACGGCTGGATCAAGCGCCTGACCGACCAGAAATCCTGGCTGATGATGCCGGCCGCCCTGCTGCTGGGCGCCATCGTGTCCTCCATGGAACTGGCCTGCACCGGCCAGATTTACCTGCCCATTCTCGCCGCCATCAATGCCGACGGCATCGACCTCCGGGCCGTGCTGCTGCTGCTGCTCTACAACTTCTTTTTCATTTTGCCGCTGGCCATCATCACCGCCATGACGGTCATGGGCGTCGGCGCCCAGCCCGTCGCCGCCTGGGCGCGAAACCACGTCTTTGCCACCAAGGTCGCCATGGCGGTCCTGTTTGCCGGCCTGGCCGTGCTGATGTTCTCGCTGATCTGAAAAAAACCGGGAAGTGCCGCCACGGGGATTTCTCCGGCGTCATCCCCCCGCCTGGCCCGTGCAATCGGGGAAGTCCCCGCACTGCCACTGCTCCCAATAGCGCCGCATGGGCTTGCCGCAATGCGGGCAACGGGGGACGACACAGGCCACCCGGAGCCACTCGCCGGGACGGGCCTCCAGCCAGTCATCCACCAGAGTCACGGCCGTGCCGACGCGCCGCTCCCGATACCCGGCCAGGTCCGCTGCCAGCGCCGCCAAACCCTGACGGGTCAGCACCAGCATGGCATTGGCGACGTCAACGCGGTCAGTCTTCTCCAGCCAGAAAGCCAGACGTTCGCGCAACGCCTTGACATAACGGCAGCAAACCTGCGCCGGCGGCTCATCCGCCGCCAGCGAGCAGACCGGCGCATATGTCGACGAGGCCAGCCGCATGTACGACGGCGACTGACACCCCCAGGGCAAGCCCCCGACTTCAACGAGGACAGTCTCCAATTCGCCCAGCAACGCCGTCAGCTGACGCACGCCCGCGGCCAGGCACATGGCCTCGGCATCGGCATCCGACAAGTCATGCTGAAGGACTTCCAGAACGGATTGCCATCCCTGCCGGGCCAAGGCCGTCATCCGCTGCCCGCGGGCCGCCTCGGCCGGCGCCAAAAAACGCTGGCAATAACCCATCACGCCCAAGTGGATGACCGTCGCCAAGGCCACACTCCGCATGGAATAATAATTGCGTTCCTGTCCTGAACTGATGCCCGCTGCCATTGCCCGCCTGCTGTGCCGTCCGTCGACTCGACCATCAATCCCACTCACCCGAAAACATCGAATAAAATATAGCGCAAACAGACAAAATGGTCAAGGGAATTTTTTCGTAAAAACCTCACTATCATTTCATTGCATACAAAATCACGAGTCTTGCGCCGATTGCATGACAAGGGACAGTGGCCAGTCGTGGACGTTAATGAACATCAAGAGACGATGGACAGGAAGAACGGCCACCCATCAGTCCCAGTCACGTTCCGCATACTTGGCTTTCAGGATGAGGCCGGCATGAAATCCTGTCATTCTCAGGCCGTTCGGAATCTGACCTTTTTCATGGCCTGAGGCGTTTCTTCATTGAAATAAATCGGTGTCCATCGGTGTCCATCGGTGGTTCTTTTCAGC
>CAYOUR010000141.1:0-237 GCA_964407145.1 uncultured Lentisphaeraceae bacterium
ACATCGACCATGCATCTGAACTCATTGTGACTCTGCTCCTGTTGGTTTTCGTCTGTCGTTGACCTGATAAAATAACAACCATAAGCCTTCCGCCAGCGCCATGCAAACAGCCAGGCCGCAATTTCCCCCGCCCGCCAATTGAAAAGTTTCACGCACCCTTCGATGTTTTTTGTTAATGTGCTCACTATGGTGATGGAAGGCGATATCCGACAACGTGCACCGGAATCATCGCCATGC
>CAYOUR010000141.1:263-11162 GCA_964407145.1 uncultured Lentisphaeraceae bacterium
GAGACCAATGCTCCTGAGTGTTGGGCTCGGATGATTTTTGCGGCTGGAATAACCCAACGGGATAGTCGTCCTATTGTCCTATCCACCGCCCCATACATCCTGTAGCGCATTCGTCCCATGGTCCTATTTGCCGTTCCATACGTCCGAATACGTCCCATACGTCCTTTTTTTCCGTCCTATGAATCCCATGTTTCCAGCCAGGGCTACGCATATGTGCCTATTCCTCCTGCGGCAGGCTAAAGCCTGAACGACCTGCGGCAGGCTAAAGCCTGAACGACCTGCGGCAGGCTGAAATCAAGCGCTTACCACCACATTTCGCACGTTGACCGTCATGATCAATGGGTGACCGGTTACCAATTTTTTCCATTCGTCTTCCGGCATTCATTGCAAGGAATGGCCTATACGGTATATTTGTTGGGTTGATTTCATCCCGGCACGGCCATCGGAACCAGTGACCGCGGTTCTTTCCCCAAACAACCACAAAAAGGGACGGGCATGATTCCTCGATTCGGCGATGGCCGTGACTGGTTTTTTGCAAAGCGCTTCGGAATGTTCGTGCATTGGGGCATCTATGCCCTGCCCGGCTGGCACGAACAACATCAATGGCGGGCGGCCATGCCCTCGTCCGAGTATGTCAAGCTGGCTGACCAGTTCAATCCAATTCGCTTCGACCCCGACGAGTGGGTGCGCCTGGCCAAAGCCGCCGGCATGGAATACGTGGTGTTCACCGCCAAGCATCTTGACGGCTTCTGCCTGTGGAATACCGCCCTCACCGACTTTAACGTCATGCACACACCATACTCCCGAGATGTCCTCGCCGAACTGGCGACGGCCTGCCGGCTGACGGGCTTCACGGCCGGGCCGCCGTCATCCAGCTCGACTTTGCGCCCGGCGAGCTGCCTTGAAGCTTTTCCCGTTCTTGAAGATTCCAGGCGCCAAGCCATCGCCGCCACCACCAAACCGCCCAGACCACACCGCCATCACGCGACCGCTCTTCCTTTCCCTCCGCGCCTTTCCACCCCAACCGCGAGGAAGCCATGCTCACAAATGAACTGACCATCGCGCCGCCGTCAGCAGCGGCCAACCGCCCGGCCGGCGCCCTGAGTTCACTGGCGGAAGCCTTCGCCCGCCTGCGCGTTCTCCGGGCACGTGGCGAAGCCGCCTTCCCCTTCACCATCTGGTGCCATGGCGGGCGCTACCAACTGGACAAGCCCGTGCTGCTGCAGGCCGATGATTCCTTTCCGCTGACGGTCCGAGCCTGCCCCGGCGAAAAACCCGTGTTTGACGGCGGCCTGCCCCTGACCGGGTGGCAGAAAGCCCGGCTCAACGGCCGCACCATGCTCCGGGCCGAGGTCCCCCAGAAAGCAATCAGAAACGGCATGGTCGACCAGCTGTTCGTCAACGGCAAACGCAAACGCCGCGCCGCCTTTCCCAAAGGCCTGGCCGGGTTGCCCATCCAACATCCGCTCGGACCGCCGCCCGAGCACTTCTTCACCGGCGCCAACGGCTTTTTCGTGCGTCCGGGCGACTTCGACCCGTCCTGGCATGACCACCAGGGCATTGAATGCCTTTTATTTCAACGCTGGATCGACAACCACCTCCCGGTCGAACGCTTCGACCACGCCACCGGCGCCGTGACCTTTACCCGCTATAGCCGTTTTGACATCAATGTCCAGTCGCGATACGTCTGGCAAAATGTCCGCGAAGCACTGACCGAACCCGGGGAATTCTATTTCGACCGGCAGGAAAAGGCGCTCTACTACTATCCGGAAAAAGGCGAAAGCGCCTCTTCCCTGGACGCGTATGTCCCGGTTCTGCCGGTGCTGCTCATGCTGCATGGCGACCCGGCCGGCGGCCGGGCCGTAGAGTGGCTCTCCTTCGAAGGCCTGACCTTTTGCCATGGCAGCGCCGGCCGCCCCGCCACCGGCCTGG
This sequence comes from uncultured Lentisphaeraceae bacterium, assembly GCA_964407145.1. Lineage (GTDB taxonomy): Bacteria > Verrucomicrobiota > Lentisphaeria > Oligosphaerales > Oligosphaeraceae > JAAZKI01. Next base: position 2,196 of record CAYOUR010000141.1, read on the forward strand.
ACTATGACCTCGGCGGCTGCAGCCTGCCGCCCGTGCGCAATTCCTTTGTCAAATCCTCCTGGGTGCCGGACACCCGCCCCCTGGGCGGCTTTCCCCAGGCGTCGGTACACCTGCCCGCCGCCATCATGCTCACCGGCGCCGCCCATTGCGCCTTCCGACAATGCACCGTCGAGCACTGCGGCGCCACCGGGCTGATCATAGCCAGCGGCTGCCGCCAGATCGAAGTGTCACGCAACGAGCTGAACGACCTGGGCGGCGGCGGCGTCGTCGTCTCCGGCACGGCCGAGCCGGAAACCGCACCCGGACAGCGCACCAGCCATGTCGTCCTCCGCGACAACCACATCCACCACGGCGGCAACGTCTTCACCAGCGCCGTCGGCATCACGATCGGACACGCCTTCGGCAACCTCATCGAACACAACCACATCCATGACTTCTACTATTCCGGCATCTCCTGCGGCTGGGTCTGGGGCTACAGTGACAGCCTCTGCCGCGAAAACCGCATCGGCTTCAACCTGATCCACGACATCGGCAAGCAGGTCCTCTGCGACATGGGCGGCATCTACCTGCTCGGCGTCCAGCCGGGAACACGCGTCTACAACAACTACATCGCCCGCGTCCAATGCCGCCATTACGGCGGCTGGGGCATCTACACCGACGAGGGCTCCGCCCACATCGTCATCGAGGAAAACATCTGCACCGACTGCTCCCGCGAAGGCTTCCACCAGCACTACGGCCGCGAAAACATCGTCCGCCACAACGTCTCCGCCTTTCCGGGCGACTGCGGCATCGCCATCTCCCGCAGCCGCCAGAGCCGACAGGACGGCTTTGCGTTTCCCGGGCTCTGCCACGCCTGCAACTACAACTTCGTAGCCAATGTCATCGTCGTCGAGGGCAAGCCCTTCTTCAAGACTTCAGAATGGTCGACGATCTCCGCCGCCGAACTGCTCTCGGAAAGCAATGTCTTCTTCGATCTCAGCGCCTCGGCCAAGAGCCGACGCCAAACGCCCTTTTTCCAGGCCTATGTCGTCAAGGACGGCGCCGGCGCCTGGCGCGACTTCGCCCTGGCCGACTGGCAGGCCCTGGGACACGACGTCGCTTCGGTCGTGGCCGACCCGGGCTTCGTCAACCTCAAAAAGCGCGACTTCCGCCTGAAGAAGAACGCCCTGCTGCGCCGGCGCGGCTTCCCAGACCTGACCTCAACCATCACCGGCGCCGGGATGACGGCGCTTCCAACCGAAAATTGACCGCAACCCCGAGGAACTTGCCATGATCCCACGATTCGGCGATGGCCGCGACTGGTTTTTCGAAAAGCGCTTCGGCCTGTTCGTGCACTGGGGCATATACGCCGTCGCCGGCTGGCATGAACAGCTGCAATGGCGCGCCGCCATGCCCCAGGCGGACTACGTCAAGCTGGCCGAGCAATTCAATCCGACTTGCTTCGACCCGGACGAATGGCTGCGTCTGGCCAAAACCGCCGGCATGGAGTACCTGGTGTTCACGACGAAGCACCATGACGGCTTCTGCATGTGGGACACCGCCGGCACCGATTTCAACGTCATGCACACGCCCTATGGCCGAGACATCCTCGCCGAATTGGCCGCGGCCTGCCAACGCCAGGGTGTGCTCCTCGGCCTCTATTATTCCTGCCCGGACTGGCACCACCCGAACGCCATCAACCTGGGCGGCGACCACCAGCTCGACCAGCCCAACCCCGGCGACCGGCCCGATCTGATGAAATACCTCGACTACGTCCGAACGCAAATCCGCGAACTGGGCACCAACTACGGCCGCATCGCCGCCTTCTTCTGGGACATCCCGCCCCGCCTCCACGTCCCCGACCTGAATGAGACCCTCCGCGCCCTCCAGCCGGGAATCATGATCAACGACCGCGGCTTCGGCCCCGGCGACTACTGCACCCCCGAACGCGATGTCCCGGCCGGACAGGCCTTCACCAAACCGACCGAGGCCTGCCAGTCCGTCGGCGCCCAAAGCTGGGGATTCCGCCGTGACGAAGACTACTTCACCCCCGATTTCATCATCCGCAGCATGGACAAGGTCTTCGCCATGGGCGGCAACTACCTGCTCAACGTCGGCCCGCGGCCGGACGGCGCCATCCCGCCAGAGTCGGCAGCGCTCCTCACCCAGGTCGGCGCCTGGCATGAACGCGTCCGCGAGAGCATCGCCGGCACGGAACCGGCGCCTGGAATGGTCGCCAACCCGGAGATTCTGACGACGCGCCGGGGAGACACACTTTACCTGCATCTCCCCAATGGCCTGTCGGCGACTGGACTCTGCCTCCCGCCGCTTCGGGCCAGACCGCAGCGCGCCATTCTGCTCAACACCGGCGCGCCGGTGCGGGCCGAGGTGGAACAGCCGCCATCCATGTTCCGAAAGGGAGCCTGCCTTCACCTGAGCGGCCTGCCGGCCGACGGACTGCGCGGCCAGGCGGCCGTCTTCCGGCTCGACTTTGCGCCGGGCGCCCTGCCCTGAGACACACATCCTGCCCAGCAGAACCGGAATGCCAGGCAAAACCACCGTTCGACGCCGACAAACGCCGGGCAGTCCGGCGCGGCGGCACGCCGCATCACGGCTCATCCCACTTGAACGTGCCTTTGAACTCGCCGGTGACATCGTCATAGATGTAATAGGTGCCGTCTTCCCGCACTTCCAAGCGCCAGGGATGACGGCCAGCCGGTTCCTTTCGGCCGCGGAATCGGCGCGTCCAGCGGTCCAGCCAGCTCATCGTGCCGAACCGCCGTTCGCCGGGACGCGCCCCGGCCTTGACCCGGAAAACCTCGCGGCCGGTCTCGCGTTCAATCACGTAGTACCATCCGCCGCGCCGCTCGTAGCGCAAGGTATCAGGCAGCTCGCCGGCGGCGCTCGCGTCCGGATGCGGCTGTTCAAGCCGCTTTCGCGCTTCCTCCTGCTGTTGTTGCAGTCGAGCCTGCCGGGCCGACGGCCGCCGCAGCCGTGACAGGAAGCGGCGCATGACCGAAGGCCTTGTCCGGCTGTCCTGGCAACTGCCGCCGGAGCACGACGACCACCTTTGCAGCGCCCAGCTCGGCACCGCGCCAAGAAGTTGCTTTGCCACTGGAACGCATACCCCGCCGCCCTTGACTTCAGGCAGAACACGCTTCGGTATCCAGTCAGCCCGGCTTTGCCCAGGCAGGCACAGGCATAGGCACAGGCACAGGCTTTGCGCGGCTCCCGCGATAATTCGCCTCATAGCGCGTCTCCATTCTTCTTACGGCTGCCGGCGAACCATCTTGCCAAAGCCTGCCGCTCCACTCTCCTCGGCCAATTCGGCCCTTCCGGGACATCCTCATGGCTGGTGCAGCCTCCACCGCCGTTCCGGCCGGGAGGCGTTCAGCCATCAAGGCCTTCGCCTCATCTCACCCGCAGGCCTTCGAGGTCATCGGCTTCCGCCGCCACCAGCTTGGCATAACCGGCCGCGGTGAAATGCACGCCGTCCGAACTGAGCTCGGGCAGTCCGGCCAGCAGGGCGTAGGCATCCAGGATCGGCACGCCGGCGGCGGCCATGACCGCGGCGGCCAGGCGATTGCGGACCTGCACGCGCTCGGTCCAGCCCTTGTCCTCCCGGCCTGGCAGCACATAGCACGGTGTGCTGTTGCGCCAGACCAGATGCGCCGTTCGCGCCTTGAGCACGGCGACCACCGCCGCCAGGGCCGCGGCGTAGGTCGTATCCGCGACCTGACTGCCGTGCAGGCCGTTATTGAAAATGATGGCCTGGTAGTCATGACGTGCCATCATGAACTCCAGGTCCGGCATGTATTCGTGGTCACTGACAACCTTGCTGGTGGCGAAATAATCCACGCCCCAGCGGCCGCGCAGGCGGTCGCGAAGCATGGTGCCGTGGCCGACAACGATGGAGTCGCCAATCAGAAGCACCCGCGGAAGACCGGCCGAAGACGCTTCGTCATGCCACCGAATGCCGAGCCACTCAATATCCTCGCGCACCGTCGTGCTGTATTCCGCCATGATCGAAAACTCCTTTGTGCCCCTGGTGCGGCCAGCCCCGCCAGGCCAGGCTCCGGAACGGCGTACGACGACCTGGCCCGCGCCGCCGTCCGACCCAACTCACAATTCCAGCATGTAGATGCCGCGTTCGTAATTGTGAATGCTGTCGACCGTGATGGTCCGGCTGTCGCGCGACCAACGCGGGTGCAGGTCGCAACGGGCGTCGCCGCAGTAGCCCTGCGGCTTGTAGTGCCGGAACAGGCCGATCTCCTCCAACGAACCGTCTTCCGGATTGACCAGCGCCAGGTGCTGGTTGCTGCATTCATCCGAATACGTGTCAGCCAACAGCCACTTGCCATCCGGCGAGAAAATGGTATGCCCGAACGGCCCCATGCCCTTGGAGATCAAGGTCGCCCGCAGGGGCAGCTGCCGCTCGTCAAACACCACGTAATCGGCATTGGCGCCCCGCCACTTGGCGTCAATGAGCACTTCCCGCGGCGTCCGCCCCCAGATCTGGTGGGAAATCATGCCGTTCCAATAGAAATGCGGCAGCGGGCACAGCAGTTCGGCGCCGTCGACGCCGACGGTGAACATGTGCGTCTTCCAAGACGGCGCCAGGGGATTGTGGCAATGCCGGAAAAGCCACAGAATCCGGCTGGAATCACCATTGAAAATGGCGTGATTGAGCCACAGGTAAACATCGTCCAGCTCGTAGGGCATCGGATGCGACGCCATCATCTGCCGGTAGCTGACCAGCAGCCGGGACTCGCCGCTGTGAAGATCAATCAGAAACAGCCCGTCCGCGTCATAGTCGGGATGCTCGGCACGGCTGAGCGGCGCATCCGCATAGCTGTAGCCGCGCCGCGGAATGCGGCTGAAATTGAGCGACACGCCCCAGCGGCCGTCCGGAGACATGGCGTACACCGGCCGGTCATACGCGCCGACCACTCCTCGGCTCAGGTCGAAAATCCGCGCCAGCAGCTGCCGGCGCTCGACATCGTAGTCGTTGAAAATGAAGCAGCCGGGCCGGTGCTGCAGCCACAAGGTCATGCTTCCCTGCTGATGACACCATGCCCGCGTCTCGGCCAAACCCTGGTAATGCCCCCGGCGGTCGACCACGCCGACCTCGGCCGTCTCTCCGGGAACCGGCAGCCGCGTGTCCTGGGACACCTTCAAGGCCAAATGCAGAGTCTGGTCATGATTCCAGGGACAACGGTCATAATAGCCAAAAAAATAGTGAAAACCATCGGCCGGAGTTAATCGTTTCCATTCATACTGGGTGTGTATCCGCATCCCTGCTGCTCCTGAATGACCGGCCCAAAACCGTTGACGCCGGCTGAACACAATTGATCACGAGGCAACGAACACCATGCCCGCCGCATCCTCCCTGAAAATATACGCTCCCGAAAACATCTTGTCACCTGAAAAGGCAAAAATATGTTTTTTTTACGGACTTATACATGTTTTTCATGAATTGTACGTTTATAGTATGGCATAAATTTGAAATTATAGGCGGAAACAGCGATTATCCTGTTGGCTTGGCGGTGGGCATGAGATCGTGTCATGACGGTTGCGCTATCATCCCCCGCCAGTCGACGGCGTTCGCGGGCCATGGCGTTCTGACCGGAACAGACGGCGGTTCGTGTCTTCATCAGGTTGCATTCACTCCGTTTCCCTTCTGACGGTTGAACATATCCTTTGGAATGGCACGGCCAATGACCTGGAAGACCGGGCCGACGGCCAGTCGCCTATAAGTGACAACCTTCCACCAAGGCCGGCCAACGACAGTGCCGTTCACGTCAACAACACGCTTGAATGCATAATGGTTTTCACCGGTCTGCCGTATAGCGACCCATCACCACACGCCGAGGTCAAACCATGAAAAAGAAAAATACGAACAACCTATCGGACATTGGCGCCCGCCTGAAGATGATCCGTACCCGGCTCAGAAAGACCCAGACGGCCATGGCCAAGGACCTGGGCATCAGCCTAAGCCATTATTCCAAGCTCGAAGTCGGCATCGGCGGCATGAGCCGAGGCCTGATCTATACCTTCTGCCGGCTTTACAACATCAGCGAAGCCTGGCTGGTCTATGGGGAGGGCAACCCCCCGGACGCGGTCCAGGGCGCCGTCGGGGGCGCCCATGACTCGATCAATGAGACCATGCGGCGCCTGAAAAATCCTTCCGACGACCACGCCATCATCGAACGCATCATCAGCCTCACCGCCGACACGACCATCCAGCATCTGGCCGCTGAAATCGCCAAGACGATTGACATCCCCCTCAACCGGGCCATCGCCCTCCTGGTCAGCGAAAAACTGCACCGCTGAACCGACCACGCCGCGCCACCGGCGACAGCCATAAAAAAACCGCCTTCGCCGCCGACAACGGCGGCGAAGGCGGTTTTATCTTTTGGCGGAGAGGCAGGGATTTGAACCCTGGGTACCTTGCGGTACACAGCATTTCCAGTGCTGCACAATCGGCCACTCTGTCACCTCTCCGGGGGGAACCATCATGCAAACTCCATAAAGATACCCCATCTCCGGCAAAAATCAACCGGACGCGCCGAAAATCAACCTGGAAACATCGCTTTTTCGACGGCCCTCAGCCGGTCTCGCAATGACCGGAGCGACCGCTGGAGTGGACCCGTGAGCCACTGGACACCCGCTGACTGAACTTGACAGTGATAGACCATGGCCTCATACGTCCCATCACGCCGTGTCACCACCCCAAAACAACAGGCGGGACGGGCTGAACCCGTCCCGCCTGTTGTGAGTCAACGGCTGCCCCCATGGGACGCGCCGGTTACTTGGCAGTGGCTTCGGCCATGCGCGCGGCCTCGGCCTTGGCCTGACGGACAGCCCGCTTGTGCCAGGTGTTGATGAAGGCGCTGGCAATGAAGATTGTCGAGTACGTGCCGGTGATCATGCCGAAGAACATGACCAGGGCGAAATCAAACACGGCGCCGCCGCCGAAGATCAGCAGGGACAGGACGCCAAGCATCGTGGTCAAGGACGTCAGCAGCGTCCGGCTCATGGTCTGGTTCACGCTGAGGTTGATGGCATCGTAGTAGCTCAAGTCGCGCTGCAGACTGCGGGTCTCCCGGATCCGGTCGAAGATGACGATGGTGTCGTTCAACGAATAACCGAAGATGGTCATCAAGGCCGCCATCACGGTCAACGACATTTCCCCGCCGCAAAGCACAAACAGACCGGCCGAGACAATGGCGTCATGCAACACGGCCAGAACCGCGGCCACGCCGTACATCAGCTCGAAACGGAAGGCCAGATAGACGATGATGCCCAGCAAGGCAAACAGACCGGCCAGGACCGCGTCGTTGCGGAACTTCGCGCCGACATTGCCGCCGACCGAGTTGGTCTGGGTCAGATGCAGCTTGACTTCCGGGAAGGCCTGGTCCAGAGTCTGGCTGAAAACGGTGTAGTCGACCTCGGCGCCGCCGAACGTCGCCGTCTTGTCAACCGGCAGGACGATTTCCAGCATCCGGTCGCCGCCCTGGCCACGCTTGTAGCCGATGCGCATGTTGTCGGAATAGCCCTGGCCCTTGAGGAAGTCGCGGACCGCGTTGACGTCCGGCGTGGTGCCATCGCAGGTGTAGGACAACTCGGTGCCGCCGGCAAAGTCGATGCCCAGCAGGGTGCCGCGCTGCATGCCCACGAAAAAGCTGCCCAGGGAGATGACCACCAGGGCGAGGGACGCCCGGATGGCCGGCTTGCGCAGCTTCAGGTAGTCAATGCGGAGGTCCTGGAGCTTGGCAAAGGTGCGCATGGGCAGGGCCTTGATCCAGTCCTTGAGCACGAGCAGGTCAAAGATGGCCCTGGTCATGAAGATGGCCGTGAACATGCTGGCGAAAATACCGAAGCTGAGGGTGACGGCAAAGCCCTTGACCGAGCCGCTGCCGAACTGGTACATGAAGAACGCCGTCACCAGGGTGGTCAAGTTGGAGTCGAAGATACTGCTGAAGGCCCGGCCGTAGCCGGCCTTGATGGCGTTGACCAGAATCTTGCCGCGGTTCAGCTCCTCGCGGATGCGCTCGAAGATCAGGACGTTGGCGTCAACCGCCATGCCGACCGTCAGCACCATGCCGGCGATGCCCGGCAGCGTAATCGTCGCATGCGTGATCGCCATGGTGCCCAACACCAGAATGCCGTTCACAACCAGGGCCGCAATGGCAATGAGACCGGCGACGCGATAGTACCAGAACATGAAGACAATCACCAGGGCCAGGCCGAGAAGGCCGGCGAAGATGCCGCTTTTGACGGCGTCCGCACCCAGAGTCGGGTCCGTGCCGAATTCACTGTCGATCTGCACGGTCACCGGCACGTTGCCCGAGGCAATGACGCCGGCCAGGCGGCGGGCCTCCTCGTACGTGAAGCTGCCGCTGATTTCGGCCTGGCCGCCGGCGATCGCCTCACGGATGCTCGGGGCGCTGTAAATCTTGTCGTCCAGCACAATGGCCAGGCGACGGCCGACATTCTTGCCGGTGACATCGGCAAACGCCATGGCGCCGCGATGCTTGAACTTGAGACTGATCGTCCAGCTGCCGAACTCATTCACGTTCGGAAACGCCTTGTCGACATCTTCGCCACGCACCCGCTCCGGGGTCTTCTGGATGAAAACCACCTCGTTGGTGACTTCGCCGTTCTTCTCGTTCTCAATTTCCATGCGCAGCAGGCTGGCCGGCGTCTTGAAGCCCTGGCGGTCGGCCTCGTACTGCGCGACCAGTTCGTCATTGTTGGCCGCGACCAGATGGAACTGCAGCCGGGCGGCCTGCTTGATCGTCTGCCGGATGTCCGTCTTGTCGGCCTCGTCGACGCTGGGCATGCGGACCGAAATGCGGTTCGGGCCGGTCGCCTTGATCTCCGGCTCGGTAACGCCCATGACATTGAGGCGGTTGTCCAGGATGACCAGAATCCGGTCGCGGATGTCTTCGACCCGGTCACCTTTGGGCATGTCCGCCGGGTCAA
>CAYOUR010000142.1:0-11125 GCA_964407145.1 uncultured Lentisphaeraceae bacterium
CTTGACAACCACTGGGTCACGTCTCTCTTTCCATCACAACATTTCGCACATTAACCAGGTTTTCAAGATTACCCGGGGCCTGACTGGGCACGCCGCCCTGGTTGCGCCCGGCAGGACGTCATTCTTCTTCCCCCATGTTCAAGGAAATTGTCATGCGTTTTCTTCAGCTCGCGCTTCTCGCCCTGATACTGTTGGCCAATACCGGCCTGGCCGCCGGCGCCAAGTATATCTTCCTGTTCATCGGCGACGGCATGGCTCTGCAGCAGCGTATGCTGGCAGAAGAATACCAGCGGAAGATGACTGGCGCCGGCCTGGCCATCAACGCCATGCCGTACCAGGCGCCGACCAAGACCCACTCGGCCAGCGCCCATGTCACCGACTCAGCCGCCGCCGGCACCGCCATCGCCTGCGGCGAAAAAACCAGAAATCAGGTCATGGGCATGGATGCAACCGGGGCCAGGAAACTGACCTCCATCGCCAAAACGGCCCAGGCGCACGGCCGCAAGGTCGGAATCGTCACCTCCGTGACCATCAACCATGCCACCCCAGCGGCCTTCTACGCCAATCAGCCCAGCCGCAACAACTATTATGAAATCGGCCTGGACCTGGTCGCCTCCGGCTTCGATTACTTCGGGGGCGGCGGCGTCAGCCAGCCTGACAATACCAAGTCAGCAGCCTACCAGGGTAACATCTACGAGCTCGCCGTCAAAAACGGGTATGCCGTCATCTCCGGCAAGAAAGACTTTGCCGCGCTCAAGCCCGGCATCGGCAAGGTCCTGGCCCGCGGCAGTGATGGCGCCCTGCCCTATGCCATCAACCAGACCGGCAATCTCTCCCTGGCCGACTTTACCCGAAAGGGCATTGAACTGCTGGACAATCCAAACGGCTTTTTCATGATGATCGAAGGTGGCGCCATCGACTACTGCGGACACAACAATGACGCCGGCGCCCTTCTGCATGAAATGCTCGCCTTTGATGATGCCGTCCAGGTGGCTCTGGATTTCGCCGAAAAACTTCATGACCACGTCCTGATCGTGGTCACAGGCGATCACGAAACCGGCGGTCTGACCATCGGCAACAAGGGCATTGAGTTCCATGACGGACTCGAACTGCTCCAGTATCAGAAACACTCCACCGACAACAACGTCAGCTCGCCGGTCGGAACCTTTACGGACCGCGTCCAGGAAGCCATCCGAGCCAAGCCGGACTTCACCATGACCGACCTGCTGCCCATCCTCGCCGACTGCTATGGTCTGCGAGCCGATCTGCCGGATGACCACCCCATGAAACTCACCGCCGAAGACCTGAAAGCCGTGTCCGAAGCCCTGGCCCGCCACCTGGACCCGAAAAGCAAGGCCCGCCGCACGCTTCCACTGGCTGTCCTCGACGTCATGAACCGCCGAACCGGCGTCACCTGGAGCACCACCGGCCATACCGCCATGCCGGTCATCACCTCCGCAATCGGACCAGGAGCGGACAAATTCATGGGCATCCTCGACAACACCGACATCGCCAAAATCATCCGTGCCATCCTGGAAGAATAGGTGGCCAGGACAACACATACCGCCCACACACCGGAGCCGGCGACAAATGGCCAGAACGCCGAATGGCGCCGGGGGTCGCCGCGACGGCCGCCGGGGGTCGCCGCGACGGCCGCCGGGATACCTTGCCGGCCCCCAGAGACCTCAGCCACGGCTTTCCCCGGACCGCTTGTCAGCCGCGAGCGGCGCCTGGGCCTCCGACACCATGACGCGCGCATAAAACGCCACTCGTTCCAGGGAGGAGCTGATGTCCATCTCCTCGACATAGACCGAATCCGGCACATGCAGCCGCACCGGGACGAAATTGAGGATGCCGCGAACACCGCATCGGACCAGCTGTTCGGCCATGTCCTGGGCGACAGCCGCCGGCACCGCCAGAACGGCGATTCTGATGTTATGTTCTTTGATGATGCCTGCCATCCGATGGATGTCATAGCATGGGCAGTCATTGATGACCAGGCCATGCTTGCCCGGGTCAATGTCAAACGCCGCCCGCAGGTTGAGGTTGGGGCGCCGGCCGGCCAGATAGGCCAGCAGCGCCCGCCCCAGGTTGCCGACGCCGACCAGCGCGATATCCTCGCACTCGGGCGCATCAAGAAACTGCGAGATGCTGTCGAGCAGCGCCTGCACCCCATAGCCTTTGCTGGGAAGGCCCTTGTAGCCCAGCGCCATGATGTCCCGACGGACCTGAGCCGAGGTGACCCGGGCCCGGGCGGCAATTTCATGCGAACGCACAAAACGACGACCCTCCGGAAGCATCAGCATCAGGATGCGCCGGTACAGGCATAGCCTGGCAACAGTTTTCTCTGGCACGACGGGCATGGCATGACTTTCACGGGTTGCAGGAGGAACCGGCAGCATGAAGGAACTGACCGGCCGACTGGTCACCAGGCGGCTGTCAAGCCGTCCTGCCCCCAGCCAATCCTGGGCGGCGGCCGTCCCCCATATCCTGCTTTCATGACAAAATGATAATATAGCTCTGTTATTCAATCACGAATATCCCCCATGTGGGATGGCGGGGAAATTCAGGAATCGGTCACCCATTGAACATTGAGCCATGGCATGGTGTCGTCGTCCTGGCACGATGCCCGGCAAATGAGCCTGAACGACGTACGGCAGGCAGAAGCCAAGCGCTCATCACCACATTTTGCCCTTTGACCGAAATTATCAATGGGTGACCGGTGACGAAATTCAATTGGACTGAGAAGTCCGGCCGGGCGCTTCCCCGGTTGCGAAAAAAACGCCAGCCCGCAGGACAACATGAACGGCAGCGAGTCGTGTCCATGTCCATGTCCACTGGCTTCAGGTCAGAACGTTTTGCCGACAGTATGTTCACCAGCACCCGGTACTGCCGCGCCCGTCACCGTGCAGACGTGAAAACCTGATTGCCAGGATGTTTCCCAGGCGCCAGCTCAAGCTGGGCTGTCCCGCCTGGGCGGTTCGGGGCCGGCCTCGTTGCCGGGCAATCCCGGCCATGACGCCTATGCCCATCATGGTCGCCAACGTGAAACTGCCGCCATAGCTCAGCAATGGCAGCGGCAGGCCGATCACCGGTATCAGACGCACCGTCATACCGACATTGACGATCACATGGGTGGCCAGCAGCATCACGACCGCGGTCCCGCTCATGGCGCTGCGCTGGTCACTGCAATGCCCGGCCCAATGCAGCCCCAGGCTGATGAGTACACCGTAGAGAAGCAGCACCGGCAGGGTGCCTCGCAGAAGCCCCGCCTCCTCGCCGATGACAGAGAAGATGAAATCGGTCGGGGCGACGGTGCGAGGCAGGTAGCCCAGACCTTTCATGGTCCCATGCAGATAGCCCTTGCCCAACATCCCGCCACCAGCCAGCGTCATCACGGCCTGACGCTCGTTCCAGTCGCCCTGCGGATTGAGAAACGAACGCATGCGGCGGATATGGTAGTCATGAAAAAACAAGACCTGGCCGGAGACCGTCCCTTCATCCGCCAGAAAGGCCGGCGGGTTTGACCGCAGCCAGGACAGCCCGACCACAAAGACAAGCACCGTCAAAACCAACAGACCCAGCAGAAAACGCCACCAGCCGGTCGACACCAGCCGAAAGCCGAAAAGCGTTGCGACCGGCGGCAGCAGGGAAAAGGCGTTGCCGAATGACGGCTCCGCCAGAATCAGGGCAAAGGGAACCAGCACCACTCCCGCAAAGGCCGGCCAGCGCACGCCCCAACGCCAGGTGGGATGGCCAACAACCTGGGCGGCCGCCAACAACGTGAACAGCTTGGCAAATTCCGCCGGCTGCACAAAAATCGGCCCGACCGCCAGCCAGCGACGGGCTCCGCCGATGCGCAGACCGACGGCCAGCACCGCCAGCAACGCCGCCACCGACAGCGCATAACCCAGCCAGACGCCAACGCGCCAGTCGTCCCGGCGAGTGTCCCAATGCGACAGCAGCCAGCCAACGACCGCGCCGCCGGCGAGCCAGACCGTCTGACGCAGCCAGTTCGGCCGCACCGGATAGGCGTCGCCGATGTAACCGGTGCTGTAGATGAAAAACAAGCCGTATACCGCCAGCAGCCCGACCGTCAGACACAGCACCGCTTGCCCCAACGGCGATGCCTGGTCGGAACCGTCCACAACTGACCTGTTATCAATATCCGTCATCCGTTACTTCTTCCTCCTGAAACCGTTGCGGCGTGACCATCATGACGCCGGCGCCGCGAATGGCCATCACGGCAGCGTCGCCATGGGCCACACGGCCGATGGCGACGCTGCCGGCTGAACGGACGGGAAGCGGCCAAACACATGCCCGGCGCCGGCGCCGGCGCCGGCCTGGACACGCGTCCCGTCCACCATCTTGCCGCGGCGCCACCCGCCGGCCGTGCCCGAGCCATGTCCCCCGGCGGTTGACGTGGCTATCCTGAGAGGTGATGGCCCTCAGGCACCTGTTATCGGCCTGGGAGCACGCCCAATGGCGGAAGACGGGCTAGATTTCCCAATTCAGGACGACTTTCCCGGACTGCCCGGAAATCATGGCCGCAAAGCCCTTTTCAAAATTCGGGTAGTCAAAATGATGGGTGATGACCGGTGCGATGTCCAGGCCGGACTCCAGCATGGCGCTCATCTTGTACCAGGTTTCGAACATTTCGCGGCCATAGATGCCCTTGAGGGTGATGCCATTGAAGATCACCTTGCTCCAATCGATCGCGGCCTGTTCCGGCAGCAGCCCGAGCAGCGCGATCTTACCGCCATGGCACATCGTGTCCAGCATGGTCGCCAAAGCCGCGGCACTGCCCGACATTTCCAGGCCGACATCAAAGCCCTCCTTCATGCCCAGCTCCTGCATGATTTGCCGAAGGTCCTGTTCACGGACATTGACGGCACGCGTCACCCCGACTTTGGCCGCCAGCGCCAGACGGGCGGGATTCAAGTCGGTGATCACGACGTGACGGGCGCCGGCATGGCGGACAATGGCCGCCGCCATGATGCCGATCGGCCCGGCGCCGGTAATCAGCACGTCCTCCCCCAACACATTGAATGACAGGGCTGTGTGCACCGCGTTCCCAAGCGGGTCAAAACAGGCGAGGATGTCCTCGGAAATGGCCGGATTGCAATGCCACACATTGGTGACCGGAATCACCAGATACTCTGCAAACGCCCCCTGTCGGTTGACGCCGACCCCGCTGGTGGCGTTGCACAGATGGCGCCGGCCGGCCAGGCAGTTCCGGCAACGGCCACAGACCAGGTGCCCTTCGCCGCTGACCAGCTCACCGACCTTCACATCATGCACGTTGCTGCCAAACGCCTCCACCCGGCCGACGAATTCATGGCCGATCACCATCGGCGTCCGAATCGTGTGCTGGGCCCATTCGTTCCATTGGTAGATGTGCACATCCGTACCGCAGATCGCCGTCCGCGAAATTTTGATCAGCACGTCATTGAGGCCATATTCCGGCAAGGGCACTTCACCGAGGACCAGGCCCGGTTCGGCCTTCTGTTTGATCAACGCTTTCATGACGGCTCTCCTGTGGTTTCGTCACCTGCCGGCGGCGCCGGCCACGGCCGGCGCCATGATGCCTTCCGCCCATTCAAGACCATTCAGAACTGCCGGCAAAATTCGCAATCCGGGTCATCGCACAAAAGCACCCTGGGGTCTTCGTGCAGCAGCCTTCGGCCGATGGCCTCAAGCTGGCCCAGGTCAAGCAGCAGCACCTGGCCAAGCCCGAGACGGACACGATGAATCACCAGGCCAGCCGCCACGGCGCGCCGGAAAAACTTGCATTTCTCGGCCTGATTGCCCCGGTAAAAGTCACGATGGCCCGGCAAATGACCGGGGATTGCGACTGTCCGCAGCGAACCGTCTGCCTGCCTGACCCGGCAGACAGCCGGCGCTAAAAAAGGCATCTCGCAAACATGTTCAAGATAATGCAGAAAGGTCGTCGCCGCCAGTGAACAGCCGAAAAAGAGAATCCGGCCCCGGCGCCGCAACGCCTCGCCCATCGGCGACTCCTCGGCGGCCGGCGGCGCCGCCGGCGCGTGGCCGTCCAGACATGCGGCCGCCTCGGCGCCAAAGCCGGCCCAGGAATGCGTGACATGGCGGCTGCGCCTGACGCCAGGTCCGCCGCGCAACAGCGCCCGGGGAATCTCACCGGTCCAGACCTGCTCTGGATCGGCCGCGTCAAAGGGACGGTACTGATACGACCGATTGACCGTCCCGCCCAGATAGATGAACGGCCGAGTGAAAGTCGGGAAAAGCGCCGTTCCTTCCGGACCGACGGCTTCGCGGACGGCCTGGAGGACGGTGGCAGCCCCGCCCCGGACCGGCCCGCAGCCCGACAGGGACGAATGGACCAACAGCACGTCCCCGCGCCTGACCCCGACCTGCTGCAGGGCGGCGGCAATGGCGGCCTGGTCCAGGCTGCTGTCATGTCGTGGCCGAAGATAGCCGTAATCGGCCTGCAGACAGACGGTCGTGACCAGCTGCCGGACCGCGGCCTCGCTCATGTCCACGCCCAGGTCATACTCAGCCAGACGAATCAGGCGGGCCAGGTCCGCCTGGCCGTCCATGGCAGCCAGGACATGCCCAAGCGGCGAGTACAGCAGCCCGTCGTTGAGACGGCGCCGGACGCGCTTGGGCGCCGCGACCATGTCCTGTGGCAAGCCGGCCGCGGCGCGCTCCAGCACCATCCCGGCGGCGACCTCCCGCCACGGAGAAGCAGGCGCGGCGCCCTCCGGCAGACCGGAGGACAGCTCGGCGCAGATCCGGGACAAACGCGACCCGGCATCGGCCACCATCGCCGGCGCCAAAAAACGCCCGAAGTCCCGGATGCGGCCCGTTTCCCGGGCGCAGCAGTGCCG
Source organism: uncultured Lentisphaeraceae bacterium (assembly GCA_964407145.1). Lineage (GTDB taxonomy): Bacteria > Verrucomicrobiota > Lentisphaeria > Oligosphaerales > Oligosphaeraceae > JAAZKI01. Next base: position 6,870 of record CAYOUR010000142.1, read on the forward strand.
GAAGAATTCGGCCGGGGCGGCGAAATCCGCGGCCCGTTCCCGGTCTTCGGCCAGATTGCGGCGGCTCTGCTCCAGAGCCTCACCCAGCCATTCCTGGCGGGGTGAGGCCAGAACGGCCGTCAGGGCAATGCTCAACGCCAGGCCGCGATGATAAGTCTCCTGGTCGATGCGCGCGGTCGTCTGCACCGAATTATGCCAGAAGCCATCGGGCCGACTGCGCGGCCACACGGTCGGAACACCCACGGTCGGGTCGGACATGAACATGTCATCATGATAGCGGCAGTCGTTGCGGTCAAAAATCAGCGCCGGCGCCGTCTTTTCACCGGCCAGCCCGGCCGCCAGCAGCTCCGTCAGGCTGCCGCCGAAAAACGGCCGGGCCGGGCCGGGCATCTGAATCATGGCCGACTGCCCCTTGACCGTCAGCATGGCATCGTGATTGACGGCGCCGACGACCTTGGCAGACAAGTCACCGCCGCGGGAAACGGCATAGGCGGCAAAACCATACAGCTCCATGGCCAGAATCAACCGGATGGAAAAATAAGGCCGTGGCCGCTGAAGCAACACCCGGGCGGCTTCGATCACCGCCGCCACGCCAGCCGAATTGTCGTTGGCCAGCGGTTCGAACAGGTGGGCCAGCATCCACACTTCCTGCTGGCTCTGACCCCGCAGCAGCGCCGTCACCGCCGGGATGGCGCCGGATTCCCGGCGGCCATCACACTCCACCCTGGCCCGCAACAGCCCCCGGCGGGCCTGCTCACGAATCAGATCGCCGACCCGGGGGCTGACGCTGAAGCCGACAAAATCACGGTCGTCGCAGCCGACGTGCCAGTTCGGTCCTTCGGTGCAGGCCGCCACCCACTGCACGCAATCCGGCGTATCATAGCGCCCCACCAGGTAGTCCGACACTACGCCGATGGCGCCGAAGTCCAACAGCGGCGTCAATACCGCCGCGGTCGGCCGCGTCAGCGGCTCCAGCATGACCAGGCGTCCATGCGGGTTCTCACCGGCCAGGACTTGCGCCTCCGTCATGATGCTGGTGACCGCGGTTCCGGTTGGCCCCGGCGCCACCGAGCCCTTGATCAGGTGAAAGGGATTGACCTGGTAATCCGCCGCCACAAAGTCACGGCTGGCAGCCGCGCCTTTTCTGGGGGCGTGCACGGCCGGCTGCAAGACGGGCGGCGGCGTATCCAGCAAAGTCAGGCGGCCGGTCGTAGCCTCCCAGGCCAGAGGCATGCGCTTGTCCTGGCACGTGGTTTGCCCGTCCGCCGGGAACGTCAGTTCCTCGACCTCGGTGACGCCGGCCTCGCGGAGCATCTCGGCGGCCCGCCGGGCCGAAGCGCGATAATGGCTGAACGTCTGCCCCTGCTCAAGAGCCGTCAGTTCCCCGACCCGACGCAAGGTTGCCGCCGCGTCAATGGCGGCATAGATCTCCCGGTACAACGCCCGCATGCGGCATGCTCCTTCTTCGCGCCGTGCCGGCTCCGGAACGGCTACAAGCCCCAAACACCTCTGAAACCAGACATGCCTTTACCATAACTCGAAATGGCGACGACCGCAAACAGGAGACAGCCCATCTTGCCGAAAACCAACGTCATCGAATCAGGGCGACCGCCTGGCCCTGGACATCAACTGGTAACCGGTCACCCATTGATCATGAAGCCATAGAGCAACGCTATTCTTCGCCTGGTCCTATCCAAGCCTCCGGAAGCCCCCATCGCCTTCGGGGGGGCTTTCTTTATCATTCATGAGCAAAATGTGGTGTCTGGAGACGTTGCCTGACAACGTGTATGGGCATCGTTACGTTGAAAAGACGGCCAATCCGATCGTGAAGTTGCATGCGCCAAGACTTTTTGCCGCCATAACGGATAAAGCCCGAAGGGCTTGACCAACATAACCACGGGTGACCGAAGCCAGAAGGGCGAGGGAACCCGTGGCAGAGCCACTACCAGAGCGCCCGGAGGGCGCCACTTCAAAACGCCGGTCTCCACGAACAGTGGCAGGAAGCGTCCATCACCACACTTCGCCCATTGACCAGTATTCTCAATCAGTAACCGGTTACATCAACTGACTCAATAGTGTAATTTCAGCATAAAAGGTCAATGTTTTAGCATGAATATGGCTTGGCGCAATACCCTCCAACAAACTACATTAATCCCCATGGCTGGCTCTCCGCGGTCCGACGCCTTTCGGCGCCGAGAGGAGTGCCGGTCGCCATCAACAGGTGACCACCTGTTCGACAACGAGGTTTTCCACATGAAAAAGTATGTCATCGACCATGGCTGCAAAAAATGCTGCAGCTGCCTGTGGGCGTGTCCTGTCCAGGCGATTCATCTCACCCGCGACAGCGCGGAGATCGATCAGTCAACATGCCGTCATTGCGGCGCCTGCTACGAAAGTTGCCCCACCGAGGCCATCAGTGTCACCGAGATGTCCGCCCCCCCTCCGCCCGTTTCCGACCGCGGCCACGACTCGGCCGCAGTCTAATCATGGCCACCGCCTACCACCCCACTGCCAGGAGAAAGCATCATGCTCCCACTGAACAAACGCAACGGCTGCATCATCAACCCGGAAATCGCGATGCCCTGCCTGGGCGAGTACGATGTCATTGTCTGCGGCGGCGGCATGGCCGGTTTCGGCGCCGCCCTTGCCGCTGCCCGACGCGGCTGTAAGACACTGCTGCTGGAACGCGAATCCGCGCTCGGCGGCCTGGCCACCGTCGGCCTGGTCAACATCCCCCTCGACTTTGCCGCCGGCATCAGCCGGGAAATGCTCGACCGGCTCAATGAGGTCAACGGCCACTGGCACCGCAACAGCGACCCGGAAAAACACAAGCTGATCCTCGACCGCATGGTCACCGAGGCCGGCGTCGACCTCCTGCTCGTCTCACATGTGGTCGAAGCCATCATGCAGGACCGAGTCATTCGCGGTGTTGTCATCGAAAACAAATCCGGACGGCAGGCCGTGCTCGGCAAGCGCGTTATCGACTGTACCGGCGATGCCGACGTGGCCTATTTCGCCGGCTGTGAAACCATGGCCGGACGCCAGAGTGACGGCAAGCACCAGGCCTGTTCCCTGGAGTTCCGGCTCGGCGGCGTCCATTGGGAGAAATACCAGGAGTCCGACCTGAAGAAAAACGACCCGCAGTGGATGAAGCTGATTGAAAAGGCCGTGGCCGAAGGCACCCTGCCCTACATGATTGACAATCATCTGAACTGGCTGACCCATGTCCCCGGCCGGCCGCAGGGCTGCAACCAGGACGAAGTCAGCATCTGCTTTGCCCACTCCCGCAACTGCGACCCGCTATCCGCCCGCGACCTGACCAGAATGTACCTGGAAGGCCGCGAACAGGCCGACACCCTGGCCAAATTCATCCGGCAATGCATTCCCGGATATGAGAATTCCTATCTGATCGACACCGGTTCCCTGCTTGGCGTGCGGGAAACGCGCCGCGTCGTCGGGGAATATGTCCTGAAGACGCTGGACGTGGTGCGGGCCAACACCTTCGAGGACACCATCACCCTGACGGGCCATCACCTGGACCTGCATAATCCCGACGGTCCCGGCAACATCAAATGGGCGGAACTGGAAATTGACGGCCGGACCTGCTACGTCTCCACCATCGGCAAAGTCGGTTCCTGGCCGCCGCCCGGGGGCTGGGACGCGATCACCGACGGCTGGGGCCGTTCCGGCAACGACTTCCAACCCAAGGTGCTGCCGACCAGCATCCCCTACCGCGCCCTGGTTCCGCGGGACGTCGACAACCTGCTGGTTGCCGGCCGCTGCCTGTCCGCGGAATTCATGGCCCAGGCCTGCTGCCGACTGATCCTCGCCTGCCTCAACATGGGCCAGGCCGCCGGCACCGCCACCGCCATCTCACTGGCCCATGACATCGCCCCGCGCCAGGTGGACCGCAAGGAACTCCAGCTCAACCTGCTGGAGGCCGGTTGCGAAATCGGCCAGTCGTTCTTCGGAGTGCCCGGCCTGGACACCGAAAAATACAAACTCGTCGGCACCCGCAAATAAAAAAACGCAGCCCGCCAGCCACCCCGGAAGGTCATGCCTGACCACCCCGGAGTGGCTGGAAAGAACCAAAGAACAGTGGACAGTAAACGTTCGCGGACGTGAACAGACAATGGACAGGGGCATGATGACGGCAGACAGCCGACAGAAGACATGAGCTGGCAGAAGTAACCGGTCACCCATTGAGAATTGCGCCATGGTATGGTGCCGTCGTCCTTGCATGATGCCCGGCAAAT
>CAYOUR010000143.1:0-9261 GCA_964407145.1 uncultured Lentisphaeraceae bacterium
GGAGCACTGCCGTAAGCTTGGCAACCACTGGGTCAAATCTCTCTTTCCATCACAACATTTCGCACATTAACCATGGCTTTCCACCCACGAAATTTCCGGAAGCAGCAAAATTCCGCCGGTTATGTGGCAAAAAGCATTTTGAAGACTGATAGTATTGAGTCGTTATCGCCGGCGTCAGCGGGTCGAGGCGCCCAATGGCGCGTGCGGCACATCAGCTACGGCGTCTGCGGCAGCACAATCTGATGGGTAAAAAACACCTGCCCCCATGCCATCCCTTCAAACAAGGTCGAGATGAGTCCGTTAAGTGCACAAAAACCGACAATAGAGCAATGGCGTCGCGCCTACAGGCTGGCCAGTGAGGTTTATGAGATGGCGCCCTGGACCTGGATGTATGACACGTCCCATCTGGGTTTTATGGATCCAAAGGACGCTTCGCCGCACTTCATCAGCATCATGGGAATGGAAGGCGAGCATTTTGCGGTCGCCGTGTACCGGCGCGTCGAGGATCTTTTTCATATTCTGGATATGATTGACGATCCGGGCGCCAACGCCGATGCGATCCTTGAGACCTCGCAGTTACAGCTGTCCTTTGAGGATCGGGACTACCTGGTTCCGGCGGACAGGCAGATTATCAAAGAGCTGAAGCTCAAGTTCCACGGCAGGCAGGCTTGGCCCTGTTTCCGCAGTTTTCTGCCGGGACAGTTCCCATGGCAGGTGGACCGCGATGAACTGCGTCTGCTTACCATTGCCCTCGAACAAGTTCTTGCCGTGGCGCCGCGCTTTAAAGACGATCTGGATGGGCTCAATCACCTGACCAACATAGGCATGGACGAGCACATCTTTCTGCTGCGCACGCCGGTCAGGCAAGCCGGAAGCATCGGATGGCGGGAAAGCCTGGTCAAGCTCGGCCGACCGGCCGTGCCGGAGTTCATCCCGGAACTCGATGAAGACCTCCTGGAACGCGCCAGGCATTTGCCCGTCGTCAGGAACGAACTCGAAGTCGACATCCGCATGCTGCCGAATCCAGTCCGGGATCGCCCAAGTGAGCGTCCTTATTTCCCGTCGGTCCTGCTGTTGGTTGAACGGGATGCAGGCGCCGTCATCGGCTGCAAAATCATGGCGCCGGTGCCGACCCTGGCTACGGTTCACCGCCAGGCGGCGGGGGTACTGCTCGCCATGCTGGTGAAGCAGAACATCCGGCCGGAGGAACTCCACGTACGCACGGCGCAGACGGCGTCCCTGCTGCGTGGCCTCTGCGAGGAGCTGGACATCCGACTCAAGGTCCGCCCCTCCCTGCCGCGGTTGGAAGACGCCTTCACCTCGCTGTTGCGCTTCGCGGCGAGGAAATGACCCCCGGGCGGTGGCTGGAGAGGAATTGATTCCGGCGAAGACCTGGCGGGTTGCCTCAGCCTGGATTCCCGGAAAGTCAAAAGGGCCGCGGACGCGGACCGAAAACCGGCTGCCCCGTGAGCAAAAATGCCACCCGGCATTAACTTAGGGCCGTGACTTATTTTGAAGCGTCTCGCGGGTCACTCATGAAGAAGCCGCCCTCTGGCGCGACTCCGGAAAACTATTTTTTTGACAGGGAGAGCTGATTGTGAAAGACATCTTGACCGTCACCGGCACCGGCGACTCACTTTTCACCGCGGAGTTTCCGGCCGAATACTCCAGTCTCATGCAGCCGGTGGCCGATCTCATCAAGAGCTGCGATGTGCGGATAACCAACCTGGAGACCAACCTCTCGGATTTCCAGCATTTCGCCGCCGCCTACAGCGGCGGGACCTGGATCAACACGCCGACCGCCTGTTTCGGCCACCTGCTGCGATTTGGCTTCAACTATTGCGGAACCGCCAACAACCACGTGATGGACTACAGCTACGGCGGCCTGCTTTCGACCCTGGAAACCCTCGACAAACACCAGATCGCCCACTCCGGGACCGGCCGCTCACTCGACGAGGCGGAAGCCCCGGCCATGCTGGAAGCCAACGGCTTCAAGGTAGCGATCTTCGCCGTGGACTGCTCGTTTGAAAACGCCTCGCGGGCCGGCCGTGCCACCCATCACATCCCCGCGCGGCCTGGGGTCAACTATCTCCGGCACGAGACGCTTTACAAAATCAGCCCCGAGGAGATGGCGTATCTCAAGCAGCTGGCCGCAAAGACCAAAATCAACTTTTCGCGCCAGTTGAGCATCGACACCGGCTTCCTGACGCCCGACCCCGAGGGCGTTTTTGTGGTGGGCGACAAGAAATACACCATCGACCCCGACGCCAAGGAGACCAGCTGCAACCCGAAGGACAAGGAGCGGATTCTCGGGCTCATCCGCCAGGCCAAAGCCGCGTGCGACTATGTCTTCCTGCTCGTGCACTGCCACGACAACGACGGTGTCAGCCACAGCAATCCGCCGGAGTACCTGCGGGAATTCGCCCATGCCTGCGTGGATGCCGGCGTATCGGCGGTCTTCGGGGGCGGCTGCCACTCGCTGCGGCCGCGGGAATTCTACCGGGACTGCCCGATCTACTATTCGCTGGGGGATTTCATCTACCAGGGCCTCACGGTGAAACACCTGCCGGCGGACTTCATGGAAAAATACGGCATCGACATTTACGCCACGGCGCCGGAGGCGCTGCTCGCCCGCTCCCGGGGCAACCAGGTCGGACTGCACCTCCAGAAGAAGAATTACCAGAGCATCCTGCCCAAACTCACGTTCCGCAACGGGAAATTGGACGACTGCCAGGAAACGCCCGTCTATCTCTCCTTTGACCGCAAAGACGACATGAACGGCCTGCCGCAAATCGCCGCCGGCGCGGAAAAAACGGACATCGAGGCGATCTGGCAGGCGCTCAACGGCTCATTCCAGTAGCCCACGGCGCGATTGGCGGAACGCCCCGCCCCGGCGTAAAGCCGCGCGCTGGTTTTTCCGGCGTCTTGGTTTTCCATGGTGAGGATGTCCCCCGAAGCGCCCGGCACCGATAGCCATCAGCGGTTCGCAACACGATGATTTACGCGGAAAACCAGGCGGAGGCGTCGCCGTCGGCCTACCCGCGGGGTGATGGCACGGAAGCAATGACCACCTCGGTCTGAATCTCGTTGCCCGAATAGAAGGCGCAGAAGTGCGTTTTGCCGAGGGCGGTGGCGTTGACATTGCCGGCGTGGTAGTCCTTCGTGCTGCCGGCGGACACAATCTCCGGCGCTGGCCATGCGAGCGGCGTGCCCCACACCTGAGGCGGCGAGGCGACCCGGCGCTTGAGGACGCCCTGGCCGCGCTGAAAATAGTAATTGCTCAGCCGGCCGCTGTCCGCATCCCAGAGCAGGCAGGGGGTGGATTCACGCACATCCCCGATGTTCGTGCGACGCTTTTTCCAAGTGGCGCCGCCATCGGCTGATTCCAGCTGGAACTGGCCGTGCCCGGCGGCATCGCCGGTCTTTTCGACCCTGGCGATGGCGATGATGCGGCCATCGCCCAGATAAACGCCGGAGGGTTCCGTCGGCCAATCGCCTTTCTCGAGGCCGGCTTCGACGACCGTTTGCTTCCAGGACACGCCATTGTCCGCGCTGGCGAGCGTCCCCCAGGAGTTTTCGGGCAAGTCGCGGTATCGTCCGGCGAACCAGAAGGCCATGAGACCAACGCCTGGCACGTTGAAGACATCCGTGATCTGCATAGGCATCGGGTCTGGCTGCAAAGAGGCAATTCTGGCAAAATTCGCGCCGTCCGTCGAGCGGTAGAGGTCATGGCGGCAACTATCGCCGACGCACCGCACCCACAGCAGCATGGCGCCGTCGGCGTCCAGCCCCTTGCCGATGGCGCTTTCGCCGAATTCGGCCGTGTTCACAACCAACGTCTCGGGAGTCCAGGTCCGGCCGTCGTTTCGTGACGTGCGGGCGTAGACGCCGCGGCATCTTTCGGCAATGCTGTGTCTTTCGCCGCGACTGTAGGCGCAGACCAGCTTATTCCCCAGCACCTGCACAAAGGGCCAGGAATTATAGCCGGGCGCATTTTGCACCACCAGGGGCGGCGTCAATTCCGGAATGGTTCCCATAGCACTCACATCTCCTTCCTAATCAAGGGCAGGCAAAGAAGGCGTCATCCGGTCTTGAGTAAGCCGGGACCGGAATTCCAGCGGCGGTGTTTTCCCGCCCCCGACTCCGGGGCTCCGTTCCGGAACCACCAACGCTGTTCTGGTTATTAAGACGGTAACGGTTTGAGCGGTCGACAACGGCAGGCGCCATGGTCGTTTTACGGCGCATCCTCGTCCGGCGCCGGGTCACAGTCGCGACGAAACGGCAGGCTTCGACGCAATACCGGGTCGGGTCGGCGTGGAGTTGCTCAGGCTCGGAGGACAGGGCGATAAGCCTTGCGCCCGGGGAAGGCCTCAGGTTCGCCGCAGCGGCCGTACTGGCCATAACCGTCGACGAGTTTCCGGCAGGCGTCGTTTTCCGGAACGGCATAGTGGTCGAACCACTCTCGCAGCTGTCGGCGCAGGTCCTGCTCGCGGGCGGCGGTCTCGGGCCTTCCGGCCAGGTTGCAGGTTTCGCCGGGGTCGTGGTGCAGGTCGTAGAGTTCATCCGGGCCATTAGGCTCTCGGACGACGAGTTTCCATTCCGGGGTGCGCAGCATCCGCGCCGCGCCGTATTCGTCGTAGACCACCACCTCGCGCGACTCCGGCAGTTCCTGTCCGCGCCAGAGTGCGGCAAAGCTGCGGCCGGGCAAATTGCGGCCGGCCGGCAGAGGCAGGCCGAGATAGTCGAGCAGGGTCGGCATGAAATCATACTGGCTGAGCAGATGCCGGTCCAGCCGGCCCGGGGCGATATGTCCCGGATGGGACACGAGCAGCGGCACTTTCAGGGATTCCTCGAACATGTTCAGCGGCCAGGTGGCGTTGCCCTTGCCGAAGACGCCATGATGGCCCATGTTCATGCCGTTGTCGCCGGTGAAGATCACCAGGGTGTCCTGGGTTTTGCCATTCTGCCCCAGCCAGTCCAGCAGCCGCCCGATGTTAGCGTCCATGGCGGTGATGGCGGCAAAGTAGCCGCTCAAATGGGCGCGCCGGGTTTCCTGGTCACGGACGGGGATGCTGACGCCCTCCACCCAGGCCGGCGGCGCCAGGCCATCGGGAACCGAGCGGAACGGGCAGCGGCGGTAGTAGTCGTCAAAGAGCTCCTTGGGATGATTGTCGCGGTCCCAGGGCGAATGCGGGGCCGTGTAGTGGACGCTCAGGTAGAACGGCTCAGGGTTCTGCTTGATTGCCTCCAGCCATTCCAGGGCATTGCGGGTGATGGCGTCGGTGACGTATTCCGGTTCATGATACAGTTCGCCGTTTTTGACCATGGGTGCGCCATAGTACTTGCCGCCGCCTTTGGCGTGGACCTGCCAGAAGCTGAAGCCCTGCTGCGGGTGATGACAGTCCCCGAGATGCCATTTGCCACTCAAACCGCAGTTGTATCCGGCCTCGGCCAGGACGCGCGTATAGCCGTATTCATGCTCCAGGTAGGGCAGGAGCAGCCCCTGGCGGCCGGGTTCGTGTTCGGCCACGGTGTTGCCGGCGGCCAGCCAGTCGTGCACACCGTGCTGGGAAGGCATCCGCCCGGTCAGCAGCGAAGCGCGGGCCGGCGAACACACGGGGCACGCGCAGAAAAAATCCTGGAACTGCATCCCGTCGTCGGCCAGGCGCTGGAGATTCGGGGCCTGGAGCTCCTGGTTGGTTTCACGCGGCAAGGCCCAGGCGCCATGGTCGTCCGCCAGAACCAGGAGGATATTGGGGCGTTTCTTTGCTGACATCACCTGACGCCTCCATCGGGATTACGGGACGAAGACCAGCCGGGCGCGACCGCCTGGCCGCAGGACGCCCCTGCGCCAGGCGGCCGCGAAGTTCAGATTTTCGGGGTCAGGACGGTCACAGTCGCGCCTTCGCGCAGGGGGCCGGCTTCGTCGCGGAAGGCGGCCATGTGCGGCGTGGCCAGATGCGCGGACAAATGCTCGGGGCTTTCCCAGGCTTCCACAATGGTCAAAGCCTGTGGATTGGCGGGCGCGCCAATGCCGACATTGGCGTCCTGGCAGACTTCGTAGCGAATGCATCCGGCTTCGGCGCGGACGATCGGCACGAGCCTGGTCAGAATCGCCAGCATCTTCTCCATCTGACCCTTTTTGATCTCCATCCTGGCAACAACATGAACCATGGCTGTTCTCCTCGAAAAAACCTTGCTTGACAATGACCGGCGGCGCATACTGCCGGACGGACCGGAACGAATACTTGCCGGATAACGTAATCCCGAGGCGTTTTTTTGCAATCGGCCGACCGGAAATGCCCCGGCCGTAATCCCTCACTCTAGGACGTAGAAGACGGATAGGACATATAGGACCTATGGTATGGGACGTATGGGACAATACTCCTTCTCATGCGTCCCATGCGTCCTATGCGTCCTATTCACCCCGCGGAGAGCGCCGCATAAAAACGAGCATAGGACGCGTGGCCTCCATGGGTGCAGGAGATGCAGAGGGCCGCATCCCGCAAAACCGCGAATGACCACCTGTTGGCGCATAAATATCAGGTCATGCGGTGCGGCCCCGCTTGAAAAACGGCCATGGGCAACTACTTTTTCCACGCTTCGTCAACGGTTTATCTTGCGCCCATTGCCTCCAGCGCGGTCCAGGCGTCAAGGCGGCAGGCAAAGACAACGGCTGCCTTGGACTCAAGTCAGCGGTTCCAGGAAGAAAGTGCAGAACATGTTTGCGGGAAAAGTCTGTGTCATCACCGGCGGCGCCAATGGCATCGGCCGCTGTTTGGCCGAGACGTTCGCGGCTCGGCAGGCAGCCATTGCCATTCTTGACTGCGACGACCAAGCCGTCCAGGAACTTGGCTCGCGCCTCGGCGCCGGCCACGCGCTGATGACGGGGGATGCCTCGGACAGGTCGACACTGGCCGCATTTGCGGAGCGCGTGCTGGCAGCATATGGCGGCGTGGACATTTTGCTCAACAACGCCTGCCGCAGCCATGGCGGCGTGCTGTCGGGCTGCAGCTACGACGACTTCCTCGACGTGCTCAAAGTCGGGGTGGCGGCGCCCTATTATCTCACCTTGCTGTTCAAGGCGCATTTCCGTCCCGGGGCGAGTGTCATCAACATCTCGTCAACGCGCGCGTCGCAATCGCAGCGCGACACCGAGAGCTACAGCGCGGCCAAGGGCGGCATTGCCAGTCTGACGCATGCCTTGGCCATGAGCCTGGCTGGCGTGGCCCGGGTCAACGCCATAGCGCCGGGCTGGATCGACACCCGGGAATACCACCTCCGGCCCGGGGCGGCGGCGCCGCCGCCGCCGACGACGGCCGCGGACCGGCGGCAGCATTCCGTCGGCCGGATTGGCCGTCCCGAGGACATTGCCGGCCTGGCAGCGTATCTCTGCCAGGAAGAGTCGTCATTCATCAATGGCGAATGCATCACGGTTGATGGCGGCATGTCCAAGCAGATGATCTACCACGGCGACGAAGGCTGGTCCTTCTCGCCGCCGGCCAAACCGTAACCGCCGCCGCGACTATAGTTCCCGGCGTCCTGGTTTATGGACCAGGGCCAGCTTCACATCGTTCCCGGAACACATTTCCCTTCATCCCGCAGAGAGGAAGCACATTCCATGAGAATCCTACGTTTCAGCCACGCCGGCAACATTCGCCACGGAATCCTGGAGGGCGAGCGGGTCACGGCCCTGGCCGGCGACATTTTCACCGACTGGCAGACCACCTCGGAGCAGTATCGGCTTGACCAGGTCACCTTGCTGGCGCCGGTGCAGCCGCCGGCCATCCTTTGCATTGGCAAGAACTACAAGGCCCATATTGAGGAGTTCAAGTCGCAGGTGCCGCCATCCCCGATTCTGTTCATCAAGGCGATCAACTCCCTGCAGGACCCAGCGACGCCCGTGACCCTGCCAGCGCCGGAACTCACCACCCAGATCGACTACGAGGCGGAATTGGCCGTCGTCATCGGCCGCCAGGCTAAAAACGTTCCGGAGGCAAAGGCCCTGGACTATGTTTTCGGCTACACCTGCGCCAACGACGTCACCGCGCGCGACTGGCAGGCCCAGGATGGCCAATGGGCGCGCGGCAAGTCCCTTGACGGGTTCTGCCCGCTCGGCCCCTGGATTGAGACGGAGCTGGACCCGTCGGACCTGCGCGTCGAAGGACGTTTGAACGGCACGGTCATGCAGAGTTCACGCACTTCCATGCTGATCTTCCCGGTGCCGTACCTGATCAGCTACTTGTCCCGGGCCATGACCCTGCTGCCCGGCACCGTGCTGCTGACCGGAACGCCTTCGGGCTGCGGATTTGCCCGGCAACCGCAGGTGTTCCTCAAGGACGGCGACGTCTACGAAGTCGACGTCGAAGGCATCGGCACCCTGCGCAACCCATTCGTCCTGCCCGAACGCTGAACAACGGCACGCCAGTCGTGAGGACGCCTGGTTGTCACCGATGGCGGCGAACGCCGCCTCACCCTTTGGCGAAGATAACGCCAAACCGAAAACTGACTTGTATTTTGCCTTAACTGTACTATTGTACCGCTACACTGTTTTTTTAAAAAATCGTGCATGGTGTTCATGAATGAAGGGAGAATTGCAGACATGAGTCAATCAACGAGTTATCGTCTTACGCCAGACAGCGCGGGATTTTTCGGGAATTATGGTGGGATACACGTTCCGGAGTGCCTGGAAGGTCCGTTGCGTGAGGTCACGGAGGCGTATGTCCGGATCAGTCGTTCGGCTGACTTCATTGCCGAACTGCGCTACATCCGGAAGCATTTCCAGGGTCGTCCGACCCCGGTCAGCTACTGTCGGCGTCTGTCGGAGCACTTGGACGGGGCGCGGATTTATTTAAAGCGTGAGGATTTGAACCACAGCGGGGCGCACAAGCTCAACCACTGCATGGGCGAGGTTCTTCTGGCCAAATACATGGGCAAGAAGCGGGTCATTGCCGAGACTGGCGCCGGGCAGCATGGCGTCGCCCTGGCGACGGCGGCGGCCTATTTTGGTCTGGAGTGCGAAGTTCACATGGGCGAGGTGGACATTGCGAAGCAGGCGCCGAACGTCGCCCGGATGAAGCTGCTGGGAGCGAAGGTCGTGCCTGTTTCCTTTGGTCTGCGCACCTTGAAGGAGGCGGTGGATTCGGCGTTCACGGAGTACCTGAAGGACCCGGTCAACACGTTGTACTGCATCGGCTCGGTCGTCGGTCCGCATCCATTCCCGTTGTTGGTCCGGGACTTCCAGGAGGTCGTGGGCATTGA
>CAYOUR010000143.1:9271-11052 GCA_964407145.1 uncultured Lentisphaeraceae bacterium
GGCGTGCGTCGGCGGCGGCAGCAATGCCATGGGCATCTTCCGCGGTTTTCTGGATGACCCGACCGACCTGTACGGTGTCGAGCCACTGGGCAAGGGCCCGAAGACCGGCGACCACGCAGCCACCATGACGTACGGCACCCCGGGTCTCATTCACGGCTTCAAATGCTACCTGCTGCAAGATGAAAAAGGCCAGCCGTCACCGGTATATTCCTGCGCCAGCGGCCTGGACTACCCCGGCGTCGGCCCGGAGCATTGCCAGCTGAAAGACCTGGGCCGGGTGAAATACGTCTCCGCCCTGGACTCGGAGGCGATCGACGCCTTCTTCCGGCTTTCCCGGATGGAAGGCATCATCCCGGCCCTGGAAAGCGCCCACGCCGTGGCGTTTGCCATGAAACTGGCCCAGAAGATGAAGCAGGGCGCCATCCTGGTGAACTTGTCCGGCCGCGGAGACAAGGACCTGGACTACGTGATCGAAAACTATGGCTTCGGCGATGTTTGAACCACAGATGTTTTTTGAACCACAGATGAACGCAGATGAACGCAGATGCTGTTTATCTGCGCCGCTCTGCCGCTCTGCCGCCGCGCCCAGGCCTGATTGGGGATAATCAGTTTTATTCAAGGAATCGCTTGAGCTCCCGGCGCCACCCGTCATATTAAGGGCATGGCGTTTTGTTCATGCGCCGCGCCCAGGCAGTGGCCGCGGCGTGATTTACGGGAATAGACTCACGCCGGGGGCGTCAAGATGAGATTCATCGGCAAATGCGCGGCAATCAGCGGCGCGGCGAGCGGAATTGGCCGGGCGACAGCCATGAAACTGGCGGCGGAAGGCGCAAAGGTCGCGCTGCTGGACATCAAAAAGGGCGAGGCCGACGCGGTCGCCGAGGCGATTCGAGACGCCGGCGGCACGGCCTTGCCCCTGCAGGTCGATGTCACGAAGGCCGCCGAAGTGAAAAACGCGGTTGCCGAAATCCTGTCGGCCTTTGGGCAGATCGACATTCTGATCAACAGCGCGGGCTCCGGCTGGCACAAGAGCATGGCGTTTAAGGACCTTGCCGAGGGCTCCTGGGAGTGGATTCTGGACTTGAACGTCAAGGGCACCCTCTACCTGACTCAGGCGGTGCTTGGCGGCATGGTCGAACAGGGCGGCGGCAAAATTGTCAACCTTGCCTCGATTGCGGCGCATGTCGGCATTCCCCGCCTGGCGGTCTACTCGGCCAGCAAAGGCGCGATTCTGTCCTTCACCAAGGCCCTCGCCATGGAGCTCGGCGCCAGCAACATCAATGTCAACTGCATTTCGCCCGGGCTCATCAACAGCTGTGAAGACGTCTCCCGGACGACCGGCAATTTTCTCGAACGGTGGGGGCGCCCCAGCGAAGTCGCCGAACTCATCCTGTTCCTGGCTTCGGACAACGCCTCCTACATCACCGGCGCCGACTATCTCATTGACGGCGGGCGCGTCATCGGCCCGCGCGGCGCCTGAGGCACGCCGGAACCGCTGGCGCGGCTTTCAGCCAGCCTCCCCCCCGGAAAGAACCACAGATGAACGCCGATGAACACAGAACATGTTAATGTGCAACATATGGTGCTGGAAGGCGATATTCGACAACGTACGCCGGAATCATCGCCATCCCATGAGGCCAACGCTCTTGAGGTTAGGGCCCGGGTGGACTTTTCACGGCTGCAATAATCAGCTGGGATATTCGTCCCATTGTCCTCTTTGCCGCCCCATACGTACCAATTTTGCACATTAACCAGAAAAACCGATGCATTTTCTTCTTGAA
>CAYOUR010000144.1:0-11050 GCA_964407145.1 uncultured Lentisphaeraceae bacterium
GAACACGGATGGATAGGGGCGGCCAAGAGAACCACAGATGAACACCGATGAACACGGATGGATAGGAGCCGGCCGGGGGGCGCCGGCCACCTCCCAGATGCCTTGAGGTGTCGCCTCTGCAGGGCGTCAGTCCACGGCATCCTTTCCCGCACAAGATGGCGCGATAGCAACGTTAATCGGCTCAGCGATTATTCAGGACTTCTCAGCCGGTTTCTCAGCCGGCTTGTCACCAGGCTTCTCGCCGGGTTTGTCCGCGGACTTTTCACCGGGCTTTTCTCCAGGCTTCTCACCGGGCTTGTCAGCCGGCTTGTCACCAGGCTTCTCGCCGGGTTTGTCCGCGGACTTTTCACCGGGCTTTTCTCCAGGCTTCTCACCGGGCTTGTCAGCCGGCTTGTCACCGGTTTTGTCCGCCGGCTTGTCGCCGGGCTTGTCCCCGGGTTTGTCCGCCGGCTTCTCGCCGGGCTTGTCCCCGGGTTTGTCCGCAGGCTTCTCGCCGGGCTTGTCAGCCGGCTGGTCGCCGGGCTTATCGGATGATTTTTTGGCGAAGATTGTTTTGGGCGGTTCTTTTTTGGAGCGTTTCAGGCCGTCGAAGGAAACGGGTGCTTTGGGCGGCGCAGTCAAGTCCGGCATTTTGGCCACGGAGCTGTTGCCGTTGCCGCCATTGGGGACGGGCGCCGGTTTTTTCTTCATGATGGCGAACACGCTGCGCATGCTGTAGATGGCCAAGGCCAAGGTGACGGCGCCGATTGCCGCGGCAATCCAGGAAACGATGGCAATCATACCGGTGTTCTTACAGGCCATGAACACGGCGTAAAACAGCATCAGCACCGGTCCGTTCATGCTGAGGAGGCGCAATTTATGATCATGCGCCTCCTGGTCGATGACGGCCTTGCGGCTTTCCAGCATCTGGCGTTCCAGGGCGCGCATGCGCTCCTGCATCTGCCGTTCCGCGTCCTTGCGGATTTTATCAGCCTCCTGGGTGGCCTTTTCGCGCGCTTCGGCCAGCAACTGGTCGCGGTCGGCGCCGGCCGCGGACAGTTTTTGGCGTTCCTCATCCAGTTCACGGCGCTGTTTTTCCAGTTCTTCCTGGGCAGCCTTGGCGGCGGCCAGCTGCTCGGGCGTGCCGGGTTTTTCGGCCGCCGCCTTGACGGCGCCGCGTTCCTCGGCCTTCTGCAGCTCAGCCGTCAGGTCCGCCGTCTTCGCCTGCAATTCCCGAGTCCGACTGGCCAACTCGGTTTCCTGGAGCGACAATGCCTTGCCGCGCTCATCCAATTCCGTTTGCCGGCGGGTAATCTCCGCCAAAACGGCCGTCACCTGGACCTTTTTGGCGTCGATTTCCGCCTGGGCGGCTTGGCGCACCTGCTCGGCCGCGGCCGCGGCCGCTTCTTTCTTCGACTTGATTTCCAGGTCGATGGCAGCCACCTTCTCGACCAGCGCCGCCTTGGCCTTCTCCCGCTGCTCGGCCAGGCGCTTTTCCTCGGCGGCCGCCTTGCCTTCCGCCGCGGCGATGATTGCCGCGGCCTGGCTTTTCGCTTCATGGGCCAGCTCATTGATCTTTTTCAAAGCCATTTCGCGGCCCGACTTTTCCTGTTCCTGCAGATCAGCCGCCAGTTTTGCCTCGGCTTCCTGGCGCTTCCCGGCCATTTCCGCGGCCAGGGCGTCTTCGGCGGCCTTCTTCAGGGCCGCGATTTTCTGCTTGGCCAGTTCCAGGGCGTCATGCTGAATCTGCTCGCCCTTCTCAGTCGCCTGGGCGATCTGGCTGGCGCTCTGCTCCTTGGCATGGGCGATTTGCGCGGCGATTTCCTGGCGCGACTGTTCCAGCATGGCTTCGCCCTGCTGCTTCACCTCCAGCAGCAACGCCTGGCATTCCTGCTCCGTCTGCTGACGCCGCGCCTGGCATTCCTGCTCAGACTCACGCAAAATCTTCTGGCGTTCCTGTTCACCGACCAGGCGGGCATTCTTGAGCATCATCTGCTCCATCTCCCGGGCCACATCCAGGCTCAACGACACGCCGCCGGAAGACGTTGACGCGGAGGGCGGCGGCGGGGCGGGGGGCGACGATGCCGGCGGCGCAGAAGTGACGGGCGCCGACGCGGGCGCGGGCGCCGGCGCCGGCGGCGACATGACATTGACTGGCCGCGCCACCTTCAAGGCCGGTGGCGGCGCCCCGGCGGCGGTGGCGGCGGGGGTCGCGCCGGCCCCGGCGGCATCGCCCACTACCCGCATCGGCTTCCGGCATTTCGGACACATCAATGACGGCATGGCTTCTGCCAATTCCATCTTCGCCTGGCAGGTGGGACAGACATGAATCACTGACATGGCGCTTCTCCCATCTTGAAACTTCGATCTCAGTCCTGGACCTGAACTTCAGTTGCCGGCGACCACGGCCAGCGCAAACCGCGCCGTCACGCCATTCAGGTCCACGTCATGCATGGCCTCAGACCGACCGGCCGTCAGGCTCACGGCCAGGGTCTCGGCGCAAATGTAGGCCGCCTGCGCGGCAATGGCCTTTTCCACCTCAGCCGGGACATCGTACGTCACCGTGATGCGGTCGGTCACTTCAAAGCGCAGTTCCTTGCGCAGATTCTGCAGTTTGCTCACCACTTCGCGGGCCCATCCCTCCTGAATCAGCTCGTCAGACAAGCGGGTATCGAGGGCCACGGTGATGTCGCCCTCGTTGGCCACGGTCATGCCCTCCTTCTCGGTCCGCTGCACCATGATGTCGTCCTCGCCAAGCGTCACCTGCAGGCCGTCGCCACAATCCAACGGCAGGACTTCACCGGCGCGCAGACGGCTGATCTCGCGGCTGGTCAGGCCAGCGATTGCGGGCATGGCCAGTTTCATCTTCGCGCCCAGTTTCGGCCCCAGCTTCTTCAGATTCGGCTTGGCGCTCAGAGTCACCAGCTCCTCCTCGTCCGCACGCACCTCGACCGTCTTCACGTTCAGTTCCTCGGCGACGACGGCGGCCATGGCCTCCAAATCGGCGCGCACGTCGCGGTTGGCCGAAACCAGCACGGCCGCGGCCAACGGCTGCCGGACTTTCAGCACCGCCTGAGTCCGCAGAAAGCGCCCCAGCGACACCGCCGCCATGGTCCGCCCCATCCGTTCAGTCAACGCCGCGTCGACATGCGCCGGCAGGACCTCGGGATAATCACACAGATGCACGGACGCCGGCATGGCCTCCGTACGCAAGTTGCGGTAAATGGTCTCAGTCACAAAGGGAATGAACGGCGCCGCCAGCTGGCAAAGCGTGACCATGGTGTAATGCAGGGTCTGGTACGCCTCGGCCTTGTCCCGGTCGTTGGCGCTCTTCCAGAACCGGCGGCGGCTGCGACGGATATACCAGTTGGTCAGATCGTCGATGAAGCCGGTGAAGCGCGTGGCGGCCCGTTGCAGGTCATACCCGTCCAGGCTGGCCCGGACGTCGGCGACGGCGCCCATCAGGCTCGACAGCACCCAGCGGTCCAGGACGTTGCCCGGCGATGCCGGCGGCGACGCCACCCCCCCGGCCGGCCGCCAGTCGTCAACCCGGGCGTAGGTCACCAAAAAACAATGGGCATTCCAGAGCGGGATGATGACGGTGCGCATGATTTCGCGGACGGCGGCCTCGCTGAAGCGCAGGTCCTCGGCCCGAACCACCGGCGAGGACAGCATGCACAGCCGCAGGGCGTCGGCGCCATACTGGTCAATCACCGCCCGGGGGTCGGGGTAGTTCTGCAGGCGTTTGGACATCTTGCGGCCGTCCTCGGCCAAAATCAGACCATTGACAATCACGTTGCGGAACGCCGGTTTGTCAAACAGCATGGTGGACAGCAGCATCAGCGAGTAGAACCAGCCGCGGGTCTGGTCCAGACCCTCGGCAATGAAGTCGGCCGGGAAGGTCGCATCAACCTTGGCCTTGTTTTCAAACGGATAATGGTGCTGGGCATACGGCATGGCGCCGCTCTCAAACCAGCAGTCGAGCACTTCCGGGGTGCGGTGGTACGTGCGGCCGTCCCGCCGGATGACAATCTGGTCGATGAAATGCTTGTGCAGATCCGTGACCTTCTGGCCGGACAGCTGCTCGAGCTCCGCCACCGAGCCGATGCAAAGCGTGTCGGACGGGTCGTCGTCATTGACCCACACCGGAATGCACGACCCCCAGAAGCGGTTGCGGCTGATGTTCCAGTCCTTGGCATCGCCCAGCCAGTTGTCAAAGCGCCTGGCGCCGACATACTCCGGCATCCAGCCGATCTGGCGGTTGTTGCGCTGCAGGCGGTCGTGCAGGTCCTCGACCCGGATATACCAGGCTTCGATGGCCCGGTAGATGAGCGGCGTGTCCGTCCGCTCGCAGAACGGGTAGCTGTGCACGACGGTCGACTGCTGCACCAGCTTGCCGGCCTGCTTCAGGCGCCGGATGATCGCCTTGTCCGCCGCCTTGCAGTTCTCGCCGGCGAAGTCCGGAACCAGGTCGGTGAAGTTGGCGTCACTGTCCAGCGGGTCGACCAGTTCGATGCCGGCGGCCTTGCAGACGCGGTAGTCGTCTTCGCCATAGGCCGGGGCCTGGTGCACGATGCCGGTGCCGTCGGTCGTCGTGACATACTCGTCCACCAGCACCTGGAAGGCGTTCGGGCGCCCGGCGAAGTACGGGAAGATCGGCTCGTAGTGGAGTCCGGCCAGGTCGCGGCCCTGGCATTCCAGCAGGACCCGGTAGTCGTCTTCGGACTTGTAGTACGCGCCCAGACGGGCCTTGGCCAGGATGTAGGCGTCGGCGGTGTCGCCGTCACGCACCAGGCAGTAGTCGATGTCGGGGCCGACGCAGGCGGCCAGGTTGGCGGGCAGGGTCCAGGGCGTCGTCGTCCAGACCAGGATGTGGACGCGGAGGTCTTCGGCGCCCGGGAAGACGCGGTCGAGGACCTGCATGCGGATGGTCACGGCCGGGTCTTGGACATCCTGGTAGTTGCTGCCGGCCTCCATGTTGGACAACGGGGTGTTCAGCTTCCAGCTGTAGGGCATGATGCGATGCGCCTTGTAGACGCGCCCCTGGTCCCAGAGCTGCTTGAACACCCACCAGATGCTTTCCATGAAGGTGGCGTCCATGGTCTTGTAGCCGTGGTCGAAGTCGACCCAGCGGCCCATCCTGGTCACGATCTGCTTCCATTCGGTCACGTAGCGCTGGACCATGGAGCGGCATTGTTCGTTGAACACGTCGACGCCGCGTTCGACAATGGCCGGCGCGCCGGCCAGGCCGAGCTTTTCCTGGGCCAGGGCCTCGATGGGCAGGCCGTGGCAATCCCAGCCGAAGGTGCGTTCGACATAACGCCCGCGCATGGTCTGATAGCGCGGAATCACGTCCTTGATCGTGCCGGCCAGCAGATGGCCGTAATGCGGCAGGCCGGTCGCAAACGGCGGACCGTCGTAGAAGACATACGGAGTCGCGTCCCGCCGCCATTCGAGAGACTGCGTGAACACGTCACTTTCCTCCCAGAATTTCAGGACGGCCTCTTCCAGCTGTGCGAACGAGGCGTTGCTGTCATACGCGTCAAACATTCAATGTGTCTCCAAACCTGTTTTCACTTGGACTGGCGGGCGGCAACGGGCGGCGGCCGAGTTGCCGGGACGGCCCGGGGCCGACGGCGCCGGACGCGCACCGGGCCGGGCCAGGCCGGATGCGATGACCGCACCGTGCGGCCGTCTCATTCGACGTTGTTCCACGCTTCGATCTTGGCATACGGCAGGCGCATCCGGCTGGCCTGCCCCCGGGCGTCGACCTGCTCGACCAGGACCAGCTCGTCCTGGACCTCGATAATCCGGGCAATGCGCAGCACGGCGCCGTTGAACTGCACGTCCCAGGGACCGGCGGGCTTGCCGTCCCGGTCGCGGGCGATGCGTTCAAAATAGCTGCGCTTCCAGGCCTGGCCCCCGTCGTCCTCGTCGCCGGCCTCGACCGGGGCATTGAGGGCGATGTTGCGCTGACGTTCGGCCTCACGCTCCTCCCGGGCCCGTTTTTCGGCCTCACGCTTGGCCAGCATTTCCCTTTCGCCCTTGATGCCCATGGCGAAAAGAATGACGAGCGGATACAGCCAGGGCAGCAGCAGCCCGAGCACGAAATGAAGCCAGACCGAATGGCGGCGGGCCTGGGCGATGGACGCGGCCCAGCAGGCGGAGCCCAGCAGAAAGGTCAGACCCAGCGCCAGGACCAACGCCAACAGCGGGTCGGCGTCAAGCTCGGCCTTTTCCGTCTCCTTGGCAAACCAAAGCGTGATGTCGACGATTTTCTGCCAGGCCTGCTGCAGGGCGGCCTTGCCTTGTTCAATCCATTCATCCATATCAGTCCTCGCCATGCGTTGGGGGCGTCGTCGTCAAGATTCCGGGTCCTCCGGGGGGGCCGGCTGCAGAAACGCCCTGGTGTCGATGTAGACGAACACGAGATAAAACAGGAAAGCGAGCAGGAACATCTCCTGGAAGCTCCAGCGGGGGAGGTCCAGGAAGGAATAGACCAGCGCCAGCAGAAAGGGGGGTATGCAGCAATGCAGCGCGACAGTCCACAGGCTGCCTGGCGTGCCGCGCCATTCGCGCCGGAAGACCAACGCGGTCAGCATGAAAATGAACAGGCAGAACAGCACCGGCTTGATCTGCATCAGGGCGTGGTACAGGAACAGGAACGGCGCCGCGGCGATGCAGATGGCCTGGGCGTACCGGACCAGCCCGGCCGCGTCCAGCCGGCCGGCGTCACGGCCAGCCACGGCCATGGCATGCCGGCCCAGCGCCGCCAGCTTGTCGCCGGCCAGCAGCGGCACGCGCAGCACCTGGCGGTCATTGCCGTCCTCCCTCAGCCAGAGGGTCACGGACGTGGGTTCCAGGAGCAGGCCGCGGGGCTCGACGCTGCTGGCCAGGTCGCGGTCCGGCGGAAACGTCTCAGGCCCGTCGGCAAAGTCAAAGCGCCAGAGGTTGACGCTGATGGTGTGCGGCAGGCGCCAGTCTGCCTGCCAGCGCAGGCGGCCGTCCTCGAACCAGACGGTTTCAGCGGCCTCGCCCAGATGACTGGTGATGGCCCTGGTTTCGCTGACAATGCCCGGCAGAGACAGCATGACCTTCAGCAGCGCCGCCAGGACGGTCAGCAGCACCAGCGTCAACGCCGGCGCCAGCCAGCGCCGGTTGACACGGGCGGCCTGCATGGCCAGATAGGGACGCAAAAACAAGGCGACCAGCACGCTCCGGAAGGGCGTCGGCTCTTCAGGCAACTCGGGCAGTGACGGCAGGTCGGGTTGGTCGGACATACAGGCACACTATCGTTTGGCAAGCTGTTTCAGCTCGAATTTCTCCATCCGCTTCAGCAACGGCTGGGCGGCTTTCTGCTGCTCCTCCGGCGACCGGTCGATGAACAGCACCCCGTCCAGATGGTCGATTTCATGCTGCAGGCAACGGGCCAGCAGACCGCCGCATTCGACCTCAATGTCTTCGCCATCCAGGGTGGCGGCCCGCAGGCGGACCCGGGCGGGGCGCGTGACTTCGCCGTGGACGCCGGGGAGACTGAGGCAGCCCTCCCCGCAGCAGGCCGTCTCCGGAGACGACCAGACGATCTCCGGATTGACCAGGACCAGGGGCATGCGCGGATTCAGCAGGGCCTCACCCGGCGACAGCGGACCGGGCGGCGGCGCCTCCTCGTCAGGCCGGGTATCAACGACGATCAGGCGCTGGTTGACGCCAACCTGCGGCGCCGCCAAGCCGACGCCGACGACGTCGTTCTCCTGCATCGTCACGGTCATGCGCGCCGCCAGCTGCCGCACTTCCGGCGTGACCTCACGGACCGGCGACGACTTCCGCCGCAGCGCCGGATGGCCATGCTGCACGATGCGCAACCGCCGCGGCCGTTCTGACTTCAAAAAATCCAACATCAGACTTCCTCGCTGAAACACTCTCTTCCACGGGAGCGAATACGCAAACTCCAAACTACTAAAGTTAATCGAAAAACCGGAATGTGCAACCCGCCGAGCCGTATTTTGGCGCCTGTGCGGCTGGTTTATGGCCGTCGCAAAAGTTCGCCTTCGGCGTGCTCCTCGACGACCTGACGCCGACAGCAGCGGGCCCCGGACGGCGACGCCGCCGTCCGGGGCCCGGGAGGCGCTTCCGCACCTCGCCGACGCCGGCTCAGCCCAGGCGTTTCAGAACTTCCTCCTTCAGGGTCTCGAAGGTGCATTTCTCCAGGATGTCGCCATCCAGGTTGACGGTCGGCCCGCGGTCGCAGCGCTCATGGCAGAACGTCGCCTTGACCAGGACCTGGTCTTCCAGCCTGCTGGCCTTCAGGAACGCCGTCAGCTTCTGCAGCAGCTCCTGCGAGCCGCGCTTGAAGCAGCTGGTGCCGACGCAGATCGTCACCGGCAGCTTCGCCTCGGCCGGCGCCTGGCCGACGACCACGTCCTCGTCCTGGATGCGCTTGCGGCTATGGTAGTGCGTATGCAGAAGCGCGTGCGCCTTGTGGCTGCCCGGCTCCTGCAGGATGTTCGTGTAGGCCTCCTTGACGTAAGGATTCTCGTCGGCGCTGTGCAACTGCATGTTGCGGTCGACATGATACAGCCCGGCCGCGCGTTTCCGACGCGTCTCGGCGCCGATGAACACCGGCTGGCCGGCGCCGCCGACGCAGCCGCCGGGACAGGCCATGACCTCGATCAGATCGACATCGGCCGTACCGGCCTTGACCTGGTCGGCAATCGCCCGGGCGTTGACCAGGCTGTGGACGACAGCGACCCGGATGGTCGTGCCGTTGATGGTCACTTCGGCGCGCCGGCAGCCCTCTTCGCCGCGCACCTCCTTGAATTCGACGTCAGCCAGGGTCTTGCCGGTCAGCTTCTTGTAGGCATAACGCAAGGCCGCCTCACTGACGCCGCCGGTGACGCCGAAGATGACGCCGGCGCCGGTCTTGAAGCCGAGGGGCAGGTCCATGGCTTCCGGCTCCAGGCCGGCGAAGTCGATGCCGGCACCCTTGATCATCTGAATCAGCTCCTGGGTCGTGAGCACCAGTTCGGTCTCGCGGTCGCCGTCCTGGCTGAATTCCGGCCGGGACGCTTCGAATTTCTTGGCTGTGCAGGGCATGATGGAGACCACCTTGACCTGTTCGCGCTGCACCTGGAACAGGCCGGGCAGCATTTCCTTGGCCATGGCGCCGAACATCGCCTGCGGAGAGCGGCAGGAGGACAGGTTCGGCAGCAGCTCCGGGTAGAACTGCTCGCAGTACTTCACCCACGCCGGGCAGCAGGAGGTGAACTGGGGCAGGACGCCGCCCCGCGCCACCCGCCGCAGGAATTCCTCGGCCTCCTCGACCACGGTCAAGTCGGCGCCGAAGGTGGTGTCAAACACGCCGGCAAAGCCGAGCATGCGCAGGGCTGCCGTGATCTTGCCGGTCACATCGGCGCCGACCGGCAGGCCAAAGGCCTCGCCCACCCCGACGCGGACGGCCGGGGCGATGGTCGCGACGGTCTTGTACTCCCGGTTGCCCAGCAGGTCCCAGGCCTTGTCGACTTCGTTCTTCGGCACGATGGCGCCGGTCGGGCAGATGCGGGCACACTGGCCGCAGTACACGCATTCGACGTCTTTGAGGTCCTTGCCGAAAGCCGGCACGACCCGGGCCTGGGCGCCGCGGCCGGCAAAGTCGAGCACGCCGATGCCCTGCACTTCCTGGCACATCCGCACACAGTCGCCGCAGAGGATGCACTTGTTCGGGGTGCGGGTCAGCGAGGGGTTGGATTCATCGACGGGCAGTTGCTCATAGCCGGCCTTGAAGCGGACCTTGTCCACCCCAAGCTGATTGGCCAGGGACAGCAGCTTGCAGCTGGCGCTCTTGGAGCAGGTGGTGCAGGACTGGTCATGCGCGGCCAGCAGGAGCTCGATCGCGATCTTGCGCATGTCGCGGATCTGCTTGGTGACGGTGCGGACCACCATGCCGGCCTCCGGCGCGGTCGAACAGCTGGCCACGACGCCGCGGCCCTCGATGTCAACCAGACAGAGGCGGCAGGCGCCATAGACGCTTAATTCGGAATGATAGCAGAACGTCGGTATCTCAATGCCGGCCTTGCGGGCCACTTCCAGGACATTGCGTTCGCCTTCCAGGGCGATCCGCTTGCCGTCGATGGTGATATGTTTCTTGGCATCCATGGGCTTTTATTTCTCCTTCAGTCGGTTCAGGTCAGAACTGGGTCCGGATGGCGCCGGCTAGGGCCGGCGTTCAGCCGCGCACGGCGTCAAATTTGCAGGCCTGGGCGCAGGCGCCGCAGCTGATGCACGCCGCCTGGTCAATGACATGCGGCTTCTTCCGTTCACCGGAGATGGCGCCGACCGGGCATTTCCGGGCGCAGGCGCCGCAGCCGATGCACTTGGCCGGGTCGATTTCCGGCTTCATCAGGGCCTTGCACTGCCGGGCCGGGCAGGTCTTGCCATACACATGCGCCTCGTATTCGGAGCGGAAGTAGCGCAGGGTCGACAGCACCGGGTTGGGCGCGGTCTTGCCCAGGGCGCACAGGGAGCCGACGCTGACGGCGCTCGCCAGCTGTTCCAGCAGCTTCAGGGTCTCGCCGGTGGCGCGGCCTTCAATGATGTCGTCAAGCAGCGCCAGCATCTGCTTGGTGCCTTCGCGGCAGAGGACGCACTTGCCGCAGCTTTCGCGCTGGGTGAATTCCATGAAGAACCGGGCGACGGAGACCATGCAGGTTCCGTGGTTCATGGCGACGAGGCCCCCGGAGCCGACCATGGCGCCGACGGTCTTGAGGGAGTCGAAATCGAGGGGGAGGTTGAGGTGATCCGGGGTGAGGCAGCCTCCGGAAGGTCCGCCGATCTGGACGGCTTTGAAGCCGCGGGGGTCGAGGGTTCCGTCGTTGGCGGTGATGCCGCCTCCGATGTTGAGGACGACTTCGCGAAGGGTGGTTCCGAAGGGGACTTCGATAAGCCCGGTGTTGGCGACGTGGCCGGTGAGCGCGAAGGTTTTGGTTCCCGGCGCGGTTTTAACGCCGAGTTCTTTGAACTTGTCCGCGCCCTGGTTGATGATTCGGACGACGTGGGCGAGGGTTTCGACGTTGTT
>CAYOUR010000145.1:0-4445 GCA_964407145.1 uncultured Lentisphaeraceae bacterium
CAGGCTAAAGCCTGGACTACGTACCCACGGCAGGCTAAAGCCTGTACTACGTACCTGCGGCAGGCTAAAGCCTGTACTACGTACGTGGTGGACGGGATGATTTTCCAGGGCTATATTGGGGCTGCTTCGCGGTGGTTTCGGGGGAGTCCTTGGCGGCAATCAGGAAAGGCGGCAGTTGATGAAGATAGAACGAGTCACGTTGCGTCGCATCTGCAATCCGATCAAGCGTCCGTACATCACGGCGTTCGGGACGCAGACGGCGTTCAATTCGGTGTTGGTGTCTTTGCACAGCGGCGACCTGGTCGGCTGGGGCGAATCAGCGCCGGGCGGGGCGCCGCATTTTTCGCCGTACACGGATTTGACTTCGTACGTCATAGCGCGCGAGCACATCGTGCCGCTGATTCTGGGACGGGAGTTCGACAGTGCCGAGGCCTTGTCGGCGGCGTTGGCGCCGATTCGCGGCAACAGTTTTGCGAAGGCGGCCTTTGACGTCGCCTGGTGGGATTTGGATTGCCGCCGGCGCGGGGCGCCGTTGTACCGGGCGATTGGCGGTCGCGGTCCGGTGGCGTCAATCGGCTACACGTTCGGGGTGATGAAGGACTATGATGAGCTGTTGGCGGGCATTGACGCGGTGGTCAAGGCCGGCTATCCGCGGGTGAAGCTCAAGTACTGTCCCGGCTGGGAGCGCGAGATGCTCTCGGCGGTGCGTTCGGCGTTTCCCGATTTGACGCTGCATATCGACTGCAACAGCGCGTATACGCTGGCGGACCTGCCGATGCTGAAGAGCCTGGACCAGTTCAACCTGGCGATGATCGAGCAGCCGCTGATGCATGACGACCTGCTGGACCACGCGGAATTGCAGAAGAAGATCGGCACGCCGGTCTGCCTGGACGAGAGCATCACGTCACTCCAGGACGCGCGGCAGGCGATTCAGCTGGGCTCCTGCCGTTACATCAACATCAAGTATGCCCGCGTGGGCGGGATTACGCCGGCGCTGGCCATTCACGGGCTGTGCGGCGAGCACGGCATCGGCTGCTGGCTCGGCGGCATGGGCGAGTCGTCGCTGGGCACGACCGTGGTCGCGTCGCTGGCCACTTTGCCGAACGTCAACTACCCGTCCGACATTTCGCCGTCGGAGAAGTTCTACGTCCGCAACCTTGGTACTCCGGTTTTGACGACGACGCGGCCGGGGACGTACACGCTGCGCGACCGTCCGGGTCTTGATGTGACCCCGGAACCGGCCGCGCTGCGGGAGTTCACCGTGGAGGGAGTGGACCGCGCGGAGGAGCAAAGTAAATAACGCGCGTGGAATGGGACGTATGGGACGTGTAGGACGGTGGAATAGGACGCATTGGAAGTGGCGCGTGTTTTCGGCGCCCGCCGCCCCTGCTTGTCCTATAAGTCTCATCCGTCCCATACGTCGTATCAGAAGCCTTTGCCGCTGTTCAGCCCATCCCGGCCAGCACTTTTTTGATGGCCTCGGCGATATCGTGGGCGTCCTGGTCGGAGTAATTTTCGTGGACGGCGATATTGAAGTTGTTTTCGGCGGCCTGGATGGCGTTGGCGATGGTGTACTGCGGGTCTTTGGGTCCCTGGTAGTCGGCGCAGTTCCAGGGGAAGCCGGTTTTGCCGAAGGTGGTTTTGTTTTTGAACCAGGGCGCTTCGCAGGGGATGTGCCGGTAGGAGGCGGTCACCGGGATGCCTTCCGCGGCCAGGGCGGCGCAGAAGTCGTTTTTCGGGCAGGGCAGGGCCTTGGGATTGACGGTCATGCGCAGGAACCAGTAGGATGACACGGAGTCCGGCACTTGCCAGCCCACCTGGACGGCCGGATTGCCGGCCAGGGCGGCCTTGACGGCCTCGCCGACGCGCTGGCGGCCGGCGATGATGGCCGGCAGTTTTTTCAGCTGGACGCTGCCGATGACGGCGCCGAGGTCGCTCAGGTTGCAGTTGATGGCGGCGCGCACGTTGCCGGCCGCGTTTTCGAGGCCGAACGGCTTGCCTCGGTCGGCGAAGCGTCGGCCCTGCCAGTGGAGTTTTTCATCGCGGGTGTAGACCACGCCGCCCTGTCCGCCGGTGCAGTGGTGTTTGCCGAACATGGTGGAGAAGGCGGCGATGTGGCCGATGGTGCCGGCGCGGCGGCCATGGTAGTAGGTGCCATGCGCCTGGGCGCAGTCTTCGACCACGTAGAGCGAGTGTTTTTCGGCCAGGGCCATGATCGGGTCCATGTCGACCGCGTCGCCGGCGATATGGGCGACGACGATGGCGCGGGTTCGTTCGGTGATCAGCGGCGCGATGGTTTCGGCGCAGAGGTTGTAGGAGCGCGGGTCGGCGTCGGCCACGACTGGCACGCAGCCGACGTAGATGACGGGCATGACGCCGCCCGGGTCGGTGATGGGGGGGACGATGACTTCGCTGAAGGCGTCGAGCTCGAGGGCGCCGAGGGCGCAGAAGACGGCGTTGGTGCCGGAGTTGACGGCGTCGGCAAAGCCGCCGCCCATGGCGGCGGCGAAGTCCTGTTCGTACTGTTTTTCCGGGGCGCCATTGTAGCCGAAGGCGTTGCCGGAGGCGATGGCGTCATCGAAGAGTTTCATGACGGCGTTTTTTTCTTCGACGCCGAGCAGTCCGCGGGCGGGGAAGGGCCTGGTGCGGAGCTTGGTGCCGCCATGGATGGCAAGGGTTTTCATGGTCGTGTCGCACTCCTGGGAGGGTTGGTCGTTCGGGGCGCCGGCCGGCGCGCGGCTGCTGGGGGCGGGCCGGCTGGCGGGGGAGGAATGCCGGGACGCGGTTACGGTTTCTGGCCGGCGGCCTGGTCGGCGGCGAGGATCTGGTCGGCGTGGAGGGCGACCTTGCGGAAGGCGTCGGCGTATTCCCGGATGATGTTCTCGTCGTACTTGAAGAACCAGGGTGGTCGGAAGGTATAGAGGTGGATGTTTTCCGAGACGGGGAGGGTGCCCGGCCCCTGGCGGACGTCGCGTTCGGTGAAGGCGATCATGGTCGGCTTGCCGGCGTTGAGGGAGTCGCCCTGGTGGAAGACATTGTGGAGATGGAGGGGTTTGTTGGTGCCGGGCGAGGTGGAGAAGCCTTCGGCGGTGACAGCCTGGCAGAAGCGCTCGCAGGTCAGTCCACCCAGTTGTTCCGGGTAGTAACGGCCCTTGGCGGCGTACCAGCCGGCCTTGTCCGAGCCGGAGTTTTTGGCCGGTCGGCGGGCGCCGATTCCCGGGGTTCCTTCGAGCAGGTCCCAGAAGAAGTTCATTGCTTTCTGGATTTCGGCCATGCGTTCCGGGTAGTGTTTCAGCTGGACTCGACCGCAGGCGGAGGAGAGCTGGTGCATGCGGTGTTTGAAGCCGCCGAGGGGCAGGCCGATGAACGGGGTCAGGGACGGGTCGGAGATCTGTTTGTCGGCGGCGTTGTAGTTGCTGGCCAGGCCGGTGCGTTCGTAGTGTCCGTAGGCGATGCAGCGTTCATAGAGCAGGCGGTCGTCGGTGACCATCATGCCGGCTTCGCCGATGGCCAGGCTTTTGCCGGACATCAGGGACATGGCGGCGATGTCGCCGAGGGTGCCGCACATGCGGCCCTTGTAGAGTCCGCCCTGGGCGTGGGAGACGTCTTCGATCACCTTGATGTTGTGTTTGCGGGCGATGGCCATGATCGGGTCCATGTCGGCCGGGTAGGCGGCATAGTGGACGACGACGATGGCCTTGGTGCGTTTGCCGATGCGGTGTTCGATGTCGTTCGGGTCGATGCAGAGGGTTTCCGGGTCGATGTCGGCGAAGTTGACGGCGGCGCCGAGGGACAGTGCCGGGATGGCGCTGGCCCAGTAGGTGATGCTGGGGCAGATGATTTCATCGCCGGGGCCGACGCCGCAGGCCCACATGGCGGCGTGCAGGGCGGCCGTGCCGTTGCAGTAGCCGAGGGCGTACTTGGTGCCGTTCCAGGCCTTGAAGTCGGCTTCGAACTGCTTGGTCAGCTCGGTGCCGCTCATGGCGCGTTTGCGCAGGACGTCGAGCACGGCGTCCTCGTCTTCCTGGGTGATGATCGGCCAGGTGAAGATGTCGCCCGGCGGCAGAGTGACGGCCTTGGGGCCGCCGAAAAGAGCCAGTTTCTGGTTACAGGCACAAGTCATCATGGTCTCCTGATTAGGAATGGATGAATAAACGCTTGAGCGTGGAGCTGCTTGGTAGAAGCATGAACCGTGCCAGTTGCGGGTCGTGGCGCCGACGCTCGGGTCGGCTGGCCGGCCTCGGTGCGCGAGGGGGGCGGGCCTTAGCGCGCGATGCCTTGCGTCTCCTTCTCGAGCATAATCTGGATGAAGCGCTCGGCGGCGCAGGAGAGGGGGACGCCCTCGAGGGAAATCAGGCCGATACCGCGCGAGGGCATGGGCGGCGTGAGGTTGATTTCAAACAGCTCACCGCTTTGGATGGCGTCCGCCGCAAACTCGTGCGTAA
>CAYOUR010000145.1:4455-9572 GCA_964407145.1 uncultured Lentisphaeraceae bacterium
GGGGGGGGGGGGGGGGGGCGGGCCGGCGCTGTGATGAAAAATCACCAGGCTGGCTGGTGAAATTTTGACAGGGATGGGGTGGGTAGAGCTGGGCAGGAGTTGGGAGAGTCAGATCATCCCGAGGAGCCACCCCATGGTTCCGGCGGTGATGATGGTGATGACCAGGTTTGGCTTGAGGGTCAGTTCCAGGGCGATGACGGCGGCGAAGACGACGATTCCCTGCCAGCAGAGGCAGAAGGTCTGGTTTTGCTGCCAGAGGTAGTTGAGTGGTGCGCTGAAGACGGATGTTTCGGCGAAGAAGATGACGGCGGCGGCGATCAGTCCGAGGACGGCTGGCCGGATGCCGCCGAGGGCGGCCTGGAGCACGATGGAGTTTTTGAAACGGTTGATGCCGGCGGCGGCGGCCATGGTGAGGACGAGGGACGGGGTGACGACGCCGAGGGTGGCGAGGAGGGCTCCGAGGACGCCGGCCTGGTCGTAGCCGACATAGGTTGCGGCGTTCATGCCGATAGGTCCGGGGGTCATCTGGGCCAGTGCGACCATGTTGGCGAAGCCGTCGAGGCTGACATAATGATGTCTGGTCACCAGTTCATTCTGGAACAGCGGGATCATGGCGTAGCCGCCGCCGAAGGTGAACAGGCTGATTTTGCAGAACAGGAAATAGAGGTTGAGCAGCTTCATGGGCTTTTGGCGCCGGCCTGCGCCTTTTTCAGGCGGAGGGCGGGGATCAGGGTCACGGCCAGGCCGGCCAGGCCGGCCAGGATGATGATCCAGACGGCGTTGACCGGGACGAAGACGAGGACGAGGAACGACAGGGCCGCCACCACGATTTCGAAGGCGCCTTTGAGAATCTGTCGGGCCAGTTTGATGGCGGTGAGGAGGATGAGGGCGCAGATGGCGGACCGCACGCCGAGGAAGATATGGTCGACGGCCGGGTTGCCGGTGAGCTGCCGGAACAGGGCGGCGATGACCATGATGACGACGAAGGGCGGCACGGCGACGCCGGCGCTGCCGGCGAGGGCGCCGGGGATGCCGGCGACGCGGTAGCCGATGAGGACGGCCATGTTGGTGGAGATGATGCCGGGCAAAGACTGCATCAGGGCGATGGTGTCGACCATGTCGTCGCTGGTCAGCCATTGGCGTTTGGTGACGAATTCACGGGTCATGATGGGGAGCATGGCCAGGCCGCCGCCGAGGGAGACGGCCGAAATGCTGAAGAAGACCCAGAACAGGACGGTGAGGCGATGCAGAAGCGGCGCGTGCCGCGGGTGCCGTTTGGCGGTGTGTTTGGCGGTGGTTGTGGGCTTATTTGAAGTCATGTAGGGATGCTGGTTGGATGGTGCCGGTGTAGCCGTCCGGGGTTTTTGCGGTGCGGCCGATGCGGAACGAGCCGTCAGGCAGGCAGATGATGCCGACGCTGGTGCTGATTTGATGAATGGCGAGCAGCTTGAAGCGGTTGTCGGTCTGGAGGGTTACTTCCGGGTCGCCGTAGCATCCGAACCACCAGCGGTTGTGGGCGTGGCAGGCGGTCTGGATGCCGAGCCTGGTATAGCCGCTGGGGAGGACATGGCGTTTTTGGAAGACGAAGGCGGGGGAATAGGAATACACGTAGTTTTCCTGGTAGCCGACGGGCAGTCCGCCGATGACCTGGAAGGCGCCGTCGTGCCAGTCCATGCCGCCGGCGCCGTGGACGACTTCCGGCACGTGGTATTTTTCGAGGAAGTCGAAGGACGTGTCGTCGTATACGAAAATCCAGTTGTGGGCCTGTCCAGGCTCCTGGTTGAAGCGGCCGAGGTTGACGGCGACGTAGACCTTGCCGTCATGCCAGCACAGGTCGCCGTGGTGGGTGGCGACGGGGATTTTGTGCAGCAACCGGCCGTCCAGGGTGGTCTTCACCAGGGCGGAGGTGAAGGACCAGAAGACATTGACGCCGTCGGTGGCGACGCCCTGCAGATGATGGCGGTAGAACCCGGGACAGGTGACCAGCGGTGATGATGATGATGACATGGTGGGCGCCTGGAAAGTGGACCGTGGACAGGGAACCGTGGACGTCAGGGGGCTTTGACGGACGTCAGCAGGCAATGGGCCGTGGACGTCAGGGGGCTTTGACGGACGTTGGTGGACAGGGCGGGGCGGTCGGTCATTGTTTGGAGCGGACCAGGTCGGCCAGGGCCTGGACGGACTTGAGGACCTCGGCCGTGATGTCGGACGGCTCGAATTTCACTTCGAACATTTCCTCGATGGCGACGATCAGTTCGAGGAGCAGGAAGGAGTCAACGCCATATTCGGACAGTTCGACATCGTCCTTGATGTCTTCGGGCTTGATGTCGAGGAACAGTCTTTCGACGATGAGTTCTTTCAGTTGGGCGGCGAGGTTCTCGGTCATGTCAGCGGGCTCCGGTGGTGTAGGTTGTTAAGGGAGTGGGATGACGAGGACAGGGCAGGAGGCTCGTTTGACCACCTTTTCGGCGACGGTGCCGAAGAAGAGTGATTCAATGGCGCTGCCGCCTTGCCGTCCCAGGACAATGAGGTTGGCGTCGATGGTCTTGGCGAAGTCGATGATTTCGACATAGGCCTTGCCGATGCGGAACACGGCGGTGAAGTTGACGTCGGGTGGGATGCGTGGGCGGTATTCCGCGTTGATTTTGGCGTCGATGTCGTTTTTGGCCTTTTGGTTGACGTCAAGGCCGTCTTCGCGGAGGTAGGTTTTCCAGTACTGGGCGTCGGGGGCGGGGATGACGTGGATGAGGTAGAGCATGCAGCCGGGGCGTCGGACGGCGGCGTCGACGGCGTAATCGAAGGCCAGGCTGGCGTTGGGCGAGAAGTCGGTGCAGAAGAGGATGCGCTTGGTCAGGCTGGGGATGTCGCGCATGGGGAGTCTCCTGGATGAGAGATGGCCGGCACTGTAGATGAAGACGCATCGGGGAAATGGGATATTGGCAGCGGGTACAAGTTAACGCCGCGGCGGGTTGGATTCCAGCGGGGACGCGGCAAAAACGGCCGGGGCGTTGCCGGGTGTGGTTCAGCGCCCCAATGCGCGTGGCAGGATGAGGGCGAGGTCGGGGAAGATCATCATGATGATGCTGGCGATGACGAGCAGTCCGGCGAAGGGCAGGGCATGGCGGAAGATGTTCTGCATGGGGATGGTTCGTTCGATGCCGCTGACCACGTAGACGTTGACGCCGACCGGCGGGGTGATGACGCCCATCTGGACGAGCATCACGACCATGATGCCGAACCAGACCGGGTCGTAGCCGAGCGTGATGACGATGGGATAGAAGATGGGGATGGTGAGCAGGACGAGGGCGAGGGCGTCGACGAAGCATCCGGAGACCATGTAGAAGAAGAGGATGATGGCCATGGTCACCCAGCTGGGCACGGGCAGTTCGGCCAGTCCGGTGGCCAGGAAGGTCGGCAGGTTGGTCACGGCCAGGAACCGCCCGAACACCAGGGCGCCGGCCACGATGATGAGGACCATGCAGGAGGTGCGGACGGTTTCCATCAGCGACTGCCAGAGCACTTTGACGGTCAGTTTCTTTTGGGTCATGGCGATGACGATGCTGCCGCCGGCGCCGACGGCGGCGGCTTCGGTGGGGGTGAACCAGCCGGTGAACATGCCGCCCATGACGACGGTGAAGAGGATCAGGGTTTCGGAGACGCCGGTGAGGGAGTGGAAGCGTTCGCGCCAGGTGAAGGTCCGTCCCAGGGGTGCCAGGTCGGGGCGTTTCCGGCAGAGGAGGAAGATGTAGGCGCCGAAGAGGATGGTGACCAGGAGGCTGGGGAGGATGCCGGCGATGAAGAGGGTGGCTGGCGACAGTTCGGTCATGATGGCGTAGACGATGAAGACGACGCTGGGCGGGACCATGATGCCGAGGCTGCCGCCGGCGGCGATGATGCCGGCGCCGAAGTCGATGTTGAAGTGATGGCGCCGCATTTCGGGCATGGCGACGGCGGTCATGGTGGCGGCGCTGGCCGGTCCGGAGCCGCAGATGGCGCCGAAGGCGGCGCCGGCGCCGATGGTGGCCAGGCCCAGGCCGCCGGGCAGCCGTCCCAGCCAGCAGTTGGCGGTGTCGAACAGGCGGCGGCTGATGCCGGAGTGGTACGATACCTGGCCCATCAGGATGAACAGGGGGATGATGCTCAGGTCGTACTTGGTGAAATTCTCGTAGTAGACGCTGACGAGCAGGTGCGTCGCGATGGCGGGGTTGTGGACGGCGACCGCGAAGCCGACGGCGCCGACCAGGGTGAGGGCGAAGCCGACCGGCATGCTGAGAATGATCATGGTGAGCAGGACAATGCAGCCGAGGATGCCGAGAGGGAGCAGGCTCATGGTTTCATCATCTCCTTCCCTGGATGGGTCAGATTGTAGAACTTGACGAGGACGACGACCACAAGCGAGAAGGCCATGACCCACAGGACCCAGAACAGGGGGATTTTCAAGGTGAGGGAGACGCTGTTGCGGTGCATCAGGGTGAGGCCGTGGGTGACGCAGCGCACGGCCATGACGGCAAACAGCAGCATCATGGCCAGACGCGAAAAACCGTCCACGATGATTTTCGCGGTCTTCGGCAGGTTCTGGAAGAAGAACTCGACGGCGACATGCGCCTTGACGGCGGTGGTGTAGGGCAGCGCGCAGATGGCGGCAATGCAGGCTGCCAGCTGCACAATGTCGATGGCGCCGGGAATCGGATAGCCGCAACGCCGCAGAATGACGTCAAGGCAGGTGACGACGACGATCAGAAGCACGGACAATCCGGCCAGGGTGCTCAGAAACAACACCAGGCCGGTGACGATTCTGCGGTAGATGTTCCACATGATGGGCCTCGGGGGACAGCTGACAGGGGACGTTAGTGGACGTTAGTGGACTCTAATGGACATTAGTAGGCAGTGGGCAGTGGTGTAATACACCATGTGAGGCTGGCCCGTGCAGGTAGCCAGGGAAGGTGGCCCGGCCGTTTTGGTCTGGTTTGCCAGAGCTGGAAGCTCTGGCTACCTCCTTCGCGCCAAAGAAGCTCGCCCGGCCGTTTTGGTCTGGCGAGCAGGAGAAGGTAGCCAGACCATCTTGGTCTGGCTTGCCAGAGCTGGAAGCTCTGGCTACCTCCTTCGCGCCAAAGAAG
>CAYOUR010000145.1:9672-11040 GCA_964407145.1 uncultured Lentisphaeraceae bacterium
GGCCGTTTTGGTCTGGTTTGCCAGAGCTGGAAGCTCTGGCTACCTCCTTCGCGCCTGAGCCGGTAGCTTCGGCTACCCGGTTAAGCAAAAATGGCCGGGATGTCACCATGGTCTGGTTCAGCGTCCGAGCTTGTTGTTGATGAAGACGAGCGCTTCCAGTCCAGGCAGGTTTTTCTGCTTGGCTTCCTGGGCCCACTGGTCGAAGAGCGGTTCGAGGGCTTCGGCGGCCTTCAGGTTTTCGACCGGCGCAATGGTCGTCACGGTTTTTTCCAGTTCGGTGACGAACTGCAGTCCTTCGGCGTCGGCGTCATCCCAGGCCTGGCCGTGTTTGGGAATCCATTCCCGGCTGACGTCGGCGATGGTCTTCTGGATGTCTTCCGGCAGTTTTTCCCAGGTTTTTTGGTTCATGACGACGAACATGGCGGTGGTATAGCCGATGGCGGGGATTTTGGTGACGTGCTTGATGACTTCGCCCTGTTTCCAGCCTTTGAGGGTTTCCATGGGGCAGAGAGTGCCGTTGACGACGCCTTTGCGCAGGGCTTCGAAGGTATCGGGCTGGCTCATGCCGACGGCGTTGGCGCCGAGGGCGTTGATGACCATGGCGGTGATGCCGGTGCCGCGGATGCTCTGGCCGCGGATGTCGGCCAGGGTCTGGACCGGATTCTGGGTGGCGAGGATGCCGGGGCCATGGGCATGGGCGTAGAGGAAGTGGGTCTTGGCCAGTTCCTGGGGCTGGAAGTGGTTGATGAAGTCATTGGCGATGCTGGTGGCGGTCTTGCCGTCGGGGTAGCCGTGTGGCAGGTCGAGGCATTCGATGAGCGGGAACAGGCCGCGGGTGTAGGCGAAGCAGCTCATGCCCAGGTCGGAGACGCCGTTGATGACGCAGTCGTAGTTTTCGCTGGCGCTGGACAGGACGGCGCCGGAATAGATGTCGATGACGACGCGGCCCTGGGTGCGGAGTTTGATTTCCTCGGCCCACTGTTCCGCCAGTTTGGTGTGGATGTGGGTGGACGGGAAGAAGATACTGTAGGTCAGGCGGAACTGCGGCCCGTCGTCGCCCTTGCGGCAGGCGGCGAAAGCAATGACGGCGATGACGATGGCCAGGAGCGGGAGGAGCGCGAGCAGGGCGGCGGCGGGGCGTCGACGGGGCGGGTGGTGGCCGTGGCTGTCGGTGTCGGTGTCGGTGGTGGTGGTCATGGCGGGTTTCCTTTTGGCGGCAGTGGTGCGTTTGCGGTTGTGGGGCTGTGCCGGGGAGGCGATGGGGACGGCCGGACGGGGGCGTCAGGCGTTTGGCGAGCAAGGGGCAAAAAAAGGGACAACACAGAAGTGCCGGCCTATCGTCCGGTCAGTCGGTGTTGTCCTGTTTGA
>CAYOUR010000146.1:0-11022 GCA_964407145.1 uncultured Lentisphaeraceae bacterium
GTGCAAGGACGACGACACCCTACCATGGCGCAATTCTCAATCGGTGACCGGTTACGAGGCGAATTTGGAAAAATGGATTTTGGCAATATATTATTGGGTTGGCTTGGATGATACTCTGCAACAATCCCAGAGAGAGACGATGCCGGAAGATGTCCGTTTGGAGATAGCGGTGCTTCGCGAGATCAGCGCGGCCGTGGTGCATGAGCGCAATGTCAACGCCTTATTAGCTAAGGTGTTGGATATTCTACACCGAAAAATGGGCATGCTTCGGGGGACGGTGACGATGCGACGCGGGGAGGTGCTGACGATTGAGGCGTCGCACGGTCTGGATGACGACGAGGTCCGGCGCGGGCGCTACCGCCTGGGCGAGGGTGTCACCGGCGAGGTGGCCGCCACTGGCCGGGCCGCCTTGATACCCGATATTTCCCGGGATAAACGTTTTCTGGACCGGACCGGCGCCCGCTCCGCCACCGGGCGGGTTGCGTTTCTTTGCGTGCCGGTCTTCCGCAATGGCGGGGTCGTCGGCACGCTGAGCATTGACCGCAATATCGCGTCCCCGGGCGTTGACCTGGCCGAAGACCTGAAGCTGCTGGAAATCATCGGCAACCTCACGGCCGAGGCCGTGGCCGCCCGGCAACAGGAGCTGGAGGAACGCGAAACCCTGCTGGCCGAGAACCGGCGGCTGCGCTCCGCCCTGAGCACGGCGGAAAACCCCGGCGAGCTGATCGGCAACAGCCGCATCATGCAGAAAATCTACGAGCTGATCCGCCAAGTGGCGCCGACCAACGCCACGGTCCTCATCCGGGGCGGCACCGGCACTGGCAAGGAGGTCGTGGCCAACGCCATCCGGCTGGTCAGCCCGCGCGCCAGCGCCCCCTATGTGGCTTTCAACTGCTCGGCTCTGCCGGAAAACCTGGTCGAAAGCGAGCTGTTCGGCCATGAAAAGGGCGCCTTCACCGGCGCCGTGAACCGCCGTATCGGCCGGGTGGAGGCCGCCGACGGCGGCACGCTGTTCCTGGACGAGATCGGCGACCTGTCCCTGCCTATCCAGGTCAAGCTGCTGCGCTTCATCCAGGAACGCACCTTCTCCCGCCTGGGCAGCAACACCGAACTCAAGACCGATGTGCGGCTGCTGGCCGCCACCAGCCGTGACCTGGAACAGCTGATGGCGGCAGGCAAATTCCGCGAAGACCTCTATTATCGCTTGAATATCTTCCAGATCACGCTGCCTGATTTGAAGAATCGCCGTTCTGACATCATACTATTGGCGGAACACTTCATCGGCAAGCTGAATAACAAGTACGGCAAGACCATTCACCGCATTTCGACGCCGGCCATCAACATGATGATGGCGTACCACTGGCCGGGGAATGTGCGCGAGCTGGAGAACTGCATGGAACGGGCCGTCCTGACGACGACGGACGACACCATCCACGGGTACAATCTGCCGGTGTCGCTGCAGATGGCCCAGGACCCGGCCGCCACGGAACTGCAGGTCGAGGAAAAGGTGCCGTTCAATACCATGGTCGCCTCGTTTGAGCGCGAACTGATCGTCGACGCGCTTAAGCGCAACAACGGGAACATGTCGGCGGCGGCCCGGGATCTGTCCCTGTCACCGCGAGTCATCCATTACAAAATCAACCAGCACGCCATCAAGCCGGAATGGTACAAGGTCACGGCCAAGTCGTGAGCAAGACCGGCGCCGGCGCCAGGCTGACGGTTGGGCGTGACCGGCGGCCGGACCGCTAGAAATCGGAGCAGCAGCCAGATGAAGGGACATCCATGCCATCAATTGTCGTGACCGGAACTCAGTGGGGAGACGAAGGCAAGGGGAAAATCGTCGATTTTCTCGCGGAACGCGCCGATGTGGTGGCGCGTTACCAGGGCGGCAACAATGCCGGCCATACCGTCGTGGTGAAAGGCGAGGTGCACAAGCTGCACCTGCTGCCGTCGGGCATACTCTATCCCGGCTGCCTGTGCGTCATCGGCAATGACGTCGTGGTCGACCCGGCCGTGCTCCTGCAGGAAATCGAGGCGCTGGCGACCCGCGGCCTGGACGCGGCCGGCCTGCGCATCTCCAACCGCGCCCATGTCATCATGCCGTATCACCGGCTGCTTGACCAGCTGGAGGAAGAGAGCAAGGGCGAAGCCAGGCTCGGTACCACCGGCCGGGGCATCGGACCATGCTACCAGGACAAGGTCGCACGCACCGGCATCCGCTTCGTGACCCTGCTGGACGAGGACGAGTTTGCCTCCGAACTGCGCCGCAACCTGGAGCTCAAAAACCAGATTTTGACGCGCGTCTACGGGAGCGAACCGCTGGACTTCGAGGCGGTCTATGCGGAGTACCGCGGCTACGCCGCGCGTCTGCGCCAGTATGTGACGGACACGTCCTGTCTGATCAACCGGGCGCTTGACGCCGGGCGCAAGGTGTTGTTTGAAGGCGCGCAGGCCGCCATGCTGGACCTCGACCATGGCACGTATCCGTATGTCACCTCGTCCCATCCGATCGCGGCGCATGCCGGGGTCGGCGCGGGCGTCGGGCCGCGCCGCCTGGATCAGATTATCGGCGTGGTGAAGGCGTACACCACGCGCGTCGGGGCCGGGCCATTCCCCACGGAATTGACCGACGCCCTGGGGGACTCCATCCGGGAGGCCGGCCACGAATTCGGCACCACCACCGGCCGGCCCCGGCGTTGCGGCTGGCTGGACGCCTGTGTTCTCCGCTATGCCCGGGACATCAGCGG
Source organism: uncultured Lentisphaeraceae bacterium (assembly GCA_964407145.1). Classification (GTDB taxonomy): domain Bacteria; phylum Verrucomicrobiota; class Lentisphaeria; order Oligosphaerales; family Oligosphaeraceae; genus JAAZKI01. The sequence continues at coordinate 2,748 of CAYOUR010000146.1, forward strand.
GATTGACGCCATGGCCCTGACCCGCCTCGACATCCTCGGGCATCTGCCGTCCTTGAAGATCTGCGCCCGCTATCGCCACCAGGGACAGCTGCTGGAGGAATTCCCCGCCAGCCTGAAGGTGCTGGGCCAAGTGGAGCCGGTGTATGAGGAAATGCCGGGCTGGCAGAGCGACATCTCCGGCGTGCGCCGGTATGAGGATCTGCCGGCGGCCTGCCGGGCGTACGTGGAAAGATTGGTCGCCCTGAGCGGCATGCGGGCGGCGATTATCTCGGTCGGCCCCGCCCGCGACCAGACGATTATCCGGGAAGCAATGTTCGAATAGGGCCGGAAACGGCCGCGGCCCGCGCCTGAGTCCAAACCCGGGAAGGCGCCGGCCGTGCGCCCGCCGGCAGGTCGATGAGACAGCAGAAAACAGGGGAGTTCCATGACAGAAGAGACAGCAAAAAAGTCAGTTGAGATCGACGCCGAGGCTCTGGCCCGGCGGTGTGTGGCGGTCTGTGAAGAACGGAAAGCCGCGGACATCCTGCTGTTTGACGTCCGCGAACAGACGATTTTGGCCGACTATTTCATCGTCTGCAGCGGCACCTCTCTGCCCCACCTGCGCGCGATCAGCGACCACATCCGGCGGGAGCTGCAGGCTTCCGGGGTGAGGCCGCGCGGCGCCGACGGCAGCCCGGGCAGCCAGTGGCTGGTGCTTGACTACGGTATCATCCTGATTCATGTCCTGACGCCGGAAATGCGGCATTTCTACTGCCTGGAGGACTTGTGGGACAGCCGCAAGATCATCTACCGCGGCGGCGAACCGATGCCGGCCGTCCGGCCAGGGCAGGGCGGCGCCGCGGCTGTCGTGCCGCCGCATCTGGCGCCGGCCCCGCCAATTCCGGGGGGCGTGGATGACGACGCGTCCGCGGACGATGGCGAGTCCCCGGACACGCCCTGATTCGTTCCCGGAGTCGTTCCCGACCTCTTGGCGCCGCCCCTGACAACCCCAGGGGCGGCGCCGGATTTTTGGACACTTGCCGTTGACGCGCCCGTCCCGCTGCCGTGCCGCGCCGTGCCGTGCCGTGCCATGCCGAGTTCCGGCCGGTTTTTCCGCCGGCCGCATTGGATTTACCGGCGTTGGGCGTATAAATTAATTCTTTTTAGCCGGCAAGCGGAGGGCACTCCGGCTGGCAGAGCAGGAAACAGCAACTTTTTCCAGGGAGTATGCGCGCATGGCCACTCGTAAACCGAACTTGTTGTTGATCGGCATTGATTCCTTGTTGTCGTTGCACATGAGTTGCTACGGCTATCGTCGCCAGACGACTCCGCACATCGACCTGTTCGCCCGGGGCGGGACGTTGTTTGAAAACACGTTCTCGCCGCATGTGCCGACCACGCCGGGCTACGCGTCGATGTTCACCGGGCTGGACTGCTTCGGCACCAACACGGTGGCTCTGCGCCACAAGGGCCTGTGCGAAGGCAAGACCCTGGCCGAAATCCTGGGCGAGGCCGGATACAACACCACCAGCGTCGGCTTCCAGGGCAACCCGGCGGCGCGCGGTTTCCAGAACTACCTCAGTTTCGCCGGCTGGGGCGCCATCAATGACGGCCGCAGCCCCAAGGCGGAGAACCTCAACGCCGTGGCCCTGCCGGAACTGCGGCGTCTGGCGGCCGAAGACAAGCCCTTCTTTCTCTTCCTGCGGCACATGGACCCGCATTCGCCCTATCTGCCGCCACTGCCGTTTGAGCGGATTTTCTACGAAGGCGACGAATTCGACCCGGCCAACACGAGCATGGACCCGGTCTTTGCGTTCAAGCCGTTCGCGGATTACTTCCGGTCCTGGATGCCGGTCGGTCTGCGGGACAAGGACTATGTGATCGCCCAGTATGACGGCGCCGTGGCCTACATGGACGCCTGCATCCAGAACATCTTCACCACCCTGACGGCGCTCGGCCTGGACGACAATACGATCGTGGTGCTTAACTCCGACCACGGCGAAACGCTTTATGACCACGACTGCTACTTTGACCATCACGGCATCTATGACAACACCCTGCGGGTGCCGCTGATCATCAAATACCCCGGACACGTCCCGGCCGGACTGCGGGTCCCCGGCTACAACCAGCATAAGGACCTGGTCCCGACCCTGATGGAGTTGATGAAAATCAACCCGCGCCTTAAATTCGACGGCGAGAGCCTGATGGGCCTGGTGCGCGGAGAAAAGGCCAACCTGTGCTCGGAATTCTACATCACGGAATGCACCTGGATGCGCAAGCATGGCTGGCGGACGCCGCAGTGGAAGATGATTCGGGCCCTCGAGCCAGATTTCCATTTCAAACCCGCCGTCGAATTGTATGATCTGCTGCTTGACCCGGAGGAGAACAACAATGTCGCCGACCAGAATCCCGAGGTGGTCGCGACTCTGACGAAGCGCATGGAGGCGTGGATCAAACGCCGGGAAAAACAGGTCAAGCGCGCCAACCCGATGTTCACCCAGGAATGCTGGCACGGCATCGCCAGCTGCGGGGCGGCCTTCACCAGCAGCCAGCAGGCCTACGATTCCATGCATATCGGCGACCCGAAACAGGCCGCCAAGCTGCAGGAAAACAAGAAGGACGCCGCCAAGCCGGCCCCGGCCGCCAAACCGGCCAAGGCGGCCAAGGGCAAGAAATAGTTTGACTGCCGGAGTGAGCGGCTGTCCAGGTTGTGCCTGGTCATTAACCGCGAGTTTTTCCCGGCGGCGATGGTGCGCCTGAGGCGCCGTCGTCCACCAGCCGTATCTCTGGTCGCGTGCGCGCTCTGGCCGCGTGCTGGTGTGGAAGGCTCGCGGCCTGATTTGGCGTTGCCGAAGGCCTGTCACGGGAGTCGCCTGTCTGATGCCATGTTCGTTGAAGTGATGGAAGTGTTAGTTAATGTGCTAACTGTGGTGATGGGAGAAGGTGCTTGATAAAGGGTATTTGTTTCCTGCTTTGAAAAACACCGTCAGCCCGGTAGTGGCGGAGGATGAGAAAGATTCCCCTGAAGCCATAACGGGAAAAGCCCGAAGGGCTGAACAAACATAACCGCGGGTGACTGAAGCCCGAAGGGCGCCACCTGGAGACGCCGGTCTCCAAAGGCAGTGACCGGAAGCACCCATCACCGTTTTTTGCCCATTAACAGGTTTTACAGCAGCAAGTCAAGGAAGGATTTGGATCATGCCATTGCGCGTAGCAGTAATTGGCTGCGGCCCAATCGGCAACCGGCACGCCGACCTGTATCAGGCCGACCCGCTGGCTGAGCTGGTGGCCGTGTGCGATGTGAAGAAAGACCGTTGCGAGGCATCGGCGGCCCGGCTTGGGGTGGCAGGCTTTTATGATGCGCCAACGATGCTGGCCACGATGCGCCCCGACCTGGTCAGCGTGGCGACCGGTGGCGTCGAATATGGCAGCGACCATTACCGGCCCACGATTCAGGCGTTGGAGGCCGGCTGCCATGTCCTCTGCGAAAAACCCATCTGCAACACCATCCCCGAAGCGGAAAAAATGGTGGAATGCGCCCGGCGCCACCAGCGTTGCTTCGGGGTTGACTTCAATCATCGTTTCACCGAGGCGGCCAGGATTGCCACCCAATGGGTCGCCGACGACCGGATCGGCCAGCAGCTGTTCATCAACATGTCGATGTGGATCAAGAATCCCAATGAAAGCTCGCCGTACTACATGATCAAGGCCCTGAACCCGCATTCGGTGGATGTCATGCGTCATTTCGCCGGTGACATCACCGCCGTGCAGGCCTTCTGCACCAAGGCGCCGGGCCGCACCATCTGGACGACCATGAGCATGAACGTCAAGTTCGCCAGCGGCGCGGTAGGGCATCTGTCGGCCAGCTATGACATCGAGCGCGGCCATCCGATGGAGCGTTGCGAAGTCGCCGGCGTCAAGGGGCGGTTCGTGCTCGATGACATGTGGCGGGAAGCCACGCTCTATCCGGCCGGAAATCCCGTCAAACAGGTCTATACCAACCCGGTCTTCGGCGGCCATCGCGACTTTATCGATACCTTCCGCAACCGCATTCACTGTTTTCTGGAGCAGGTCGCCGCCGGCGTCCGGCCCGAGGAGATTGACGGCTCCGGCGCTGATGGCCTGGCTGCCCAGAAGGTCCTCCAGGGCGCCATTGATTCCTTGGAAAGCGGAACCGTCATCACGCTTTGAACCCGACCGGCGGAAAAGGCTTTGCGCTGGCGGGAACGCCGGGTCCTATCCCCGAACGCCCGCCGGGAGGCAACACCAAGACAGATAATCGCCTTGGCTGCGTCCCCGCCGAACCTGCGGGCGCCCTGCCGGGGCGCAACATAATAGCCCAGGGCAAACGGCCGCAGGCCGTGCAGCCCCGGGTAGGGCATGTTGTTTTTGGAAAGGAGCCCCGTCGGGGCGATGCCTGACCGCCCAGATCACCGCCGCGGGAGCGTCGAAGACAGCGTCGAAACACATGATAACGGTGCGGGCGTGCTTTTGCCCGCCCCCCCTTTTGCCGAACAATCGGGCTGGGGCCTCTTGCCGAAGTGAGGGCCCCCCCGGCCCCATGGCCCAAGGAGTTGACATGCAGGATAAAATCAAGGACATCGCGGCTCGCGTCAAGGAACTGCGGGAATTGTCCGACTTGAGTCTCGCCGACATGGCGGCGAAACTGCAGGTCGAGGAGTCGTATTTGCGTTCCTTTGAAGCCGGCAGCGAGGACATCTCGGCCAGCAAGCTGAATGAAATCGCGCAGATACTTGACGTCGATCTGTCCCTGCTGCTGACTGGACGGGCGCCGCGGATGGACGTGTTCACCGTCACCCGGGCCGGCAAGGGCGTGGCCGTCGAGCGCCGCCGGCAGTATCAGTACCAGGCCTTGGCCGCCAATTTTCTCAACAAGAAGGCCGAGCCGTTTCTGGTCACCGTCGCCCCGAAAGGCGAGGACGCGGAAGTCTCCCTCAACAGTCATCCCGGCCAGGAGATGGATTTTATGCTGGAGGGCACCCTGAAGGTCGTCATCCACGGCAACGAGGTCGTCCTGCATCCGGGCGACTGCATTTTCTATGATTCGTCCAATCCGCATGGCATGGCCGCGTTGGGCAAAGAGCCAGCGAAGTTCATTGCCATCATTCTGTAGGCGCGGGGCGGCGCCGACGGCCCTGCCGCCGGCCCGCGCCCCGGGCAAAACGGAGTCGGCCCTGCCGGGAATTGGCGACACCGACGCCGGGATGAGATGGACCGCGAACCGAACCGAAGACAGAGCAGGAGTGGCGCTGATGAGTTTGTTGAATAAGTTTGTCAATCGCACGGAATTCTCCTCCTACGAGGATTTTTACGATAATTTGCGCATCACCGTGCCGGAGCATTTCAATTTTGCCTATGATGTCCTGGACGCCTATGCCGACCAGGAGCCGGACCGGCTGGCGCTGGTCTGGTGCGACGACAACGGCAACGAGGCCTTCCTCTCCTTCGGTGACTTGCGGCGGCGGGTGAACCAGACGGCGAACCTGTTCCGGCAGCTTGGCATCGGCAAGGGCGACCACGTCCTGCTTATCCTCAAGGGCCGGCATGAATTCTGGAACTGCCTCCTGGCCCTGCATAAGCTCGGCGCCGTCGCCATCCCGGCCACGCACATGCTCAAGGACCACGACCTGTGCTACCGCATCAAGCTGGGCAAGGCCAAGGCCGCCGTCTGCGTCCAGGCCGATGATCTGCTGCGGCAGGTGGACCAGGCCCAGGCCGAAACCGGCGACATCCTGCAGGTCAAGGTCAGCATCGGCAAAAAGCAGGACGGCTGGGTCGACTATGACGAGGCCCTCGCCGCCATGCCGGCCGATTTTCCGACCCCGCCGCCGGCCGAATGGCCCGCCAACAACGACATCATGCTGCTGTATTTCACGTCCGGCACCAGCGGCTTCCCCAAGATGGTCCAGCATGACTTCGCCTATCCTCTCGGACACATCCTGACCGCGACCTTCTGGCAGAATGTGACCGACGGCGGCCTGCATTACACCGTGGCTGACACCGGCTGGGCCAAGGCCGTCTGGGGGAAAATCTACGGCCAGTGGCTGACCGGCAGCGCCGTGTTCGTCTATGACAACGACCGGTTCTCGGCTGGTGCGGTGATGGAGAAGATCGCCCAGTACAAGGTGACGACGTTCTGCGCGCCGCCGACCATCTACCGCTTCCTGATCAAGGAGGACTTGAGCAAATACGACCTGAGTTCCCTGCGTTATGCGGTCGTGGCCGGCGAGCCCCTGAACCCCGAGGTCTACCTGCGTTTCCTGGAGAAGACCGGCCTGCGCCTGATGGAGGCCTATGGCCAGACCGAACTGGTGGTGACGACCGCGACCTGGCCCTGGATGGAGCCGAAGCCCGGCTCCATGGGACGCCCGTCCGCCGGATACCGGCTGGAACTGCATGACGCCGACGACAAGCCGGTCGAAGTCGGCGAAGAAGGCGAACTGGTCGTGCGCACCGACGGCGGGCTGCCGCCAGGCATGTTCGGCGGATACTACATGGACCCGGAACAGACCAGCTCGGTCTGGCATGACGGGTTCTACCATACCGGCGACGTGGCCTGGCAGGACGCCGACGGCTACCTCTGGTACGTTGGCCGGGCCGATGACGTGATCAAGAGCTCCGGCTACCGCATCGGGCCATTTGAAGTCGAGAGCGTCCTGATGCAGCATCCGGCCGTGCTCGAATGCGCCATCACCGGCGCGCCTGACCCGGTCCGCGGCCAGGTGGTCAAGGCCACTATCGTGCTGGCCCGCGGCTACACGGCCAGCGAAGACCTCAAGGCCGAACTGCAGCAGTTCGTGAAAAACACGACCGCGCCCTACAAATACCCGCGCATCGTCGAATTCGTGCCGGCCTTGCCCAAGACCATCAGCGGCAAAATCCGCCGCGTGGAAATCCGTGGTGACAAGGAAAGGCGCGCCTGATGGCCGAAGCCGCCGCCCAACCCCTGCTGGACATGCGCGGTCTGACCGTGGAGTTCGCCGTCGACGGCGGTCGTCTGCGGGCGGTTGACGGTGTGTCCCTGCGGCTGGTCGCCGGCGGCACGCTCGGACTCGTCGGCGAATCCGGCTGCGGCAAGACGGTGACGGCGATGAGCATCCCGCGTCTGATTCCGCAGCCGCCGGGGCGCATCGTCGCCGGCGAAATCCGTCTGCGCGGCCAGGAGCTGCTGGGGCTCCCCGTCCGTGAGCTGCGCCAAATCCGCGGCCGTGACATCGGGGTGATCTTCCAGGAGCCGATGACGGCCCTGTCGCCGTTGCGGCGCATCGGCGACCAGCTGGCCGAAGTCGTGCTTCTGCATCGGCCGGTTTCGCGCCGCGCCGCCCTGGACCTGGGCTTGGAGTGGCTGGAGAAGGTCGGCATACCCGACGCGCGCCAGCGCTTGGGCGCCTTTCCCTTTGAACTGTCCGGCGGCATGCGGCAGCGGGTGATGATCGCCATGGCCATGATGCTGCAGCCCGGCTTGGTCATCGCCGACGAGCCGACCACGGCGCTGGACGTGACCATCCAGGCGCAGATTCTCGACCTGATGCGCGCGATTCACCGCCACGACGCCGGACTGCTGCTGATTACGCACGACATGGGCGTGATCTGGGAAATGTGCGAGCGGATGGCCGTCATGTATGCCTCGCGCGTCGTTGAATCCGGTCCGGTGAAGGAGGTTTTCGCCGAGCCGCTGCATCCCTACACTCAGGGGCTGATGCGGTCGATTCCGTCCTTGCATATCGGCCAGGGTCGCCTGGCGCACATTCCCGGACAGGTGCCGTCCCTGGCGGCCCTGCCGCCGGGCTGCGCCTTTGCCGACCGCTGCGAGCACGTCATGCCGGTCTGCCGCCGCGAACGGCCGGAACTCCTCGGTGACGCCGGTGGGCGCCAGGTCGCCTGCCACCTGCATGGACAGCGGACCGTGGACATTAGTGGCCAATAGTGGACGTCAGTGGACAGTGGCCAGTGGATGCCGCGAACGGGTTAGCGTGACCGACGCGGAGCAGGCAAGGTCCTGAAAGGACCGCCCCAGTGGAGGCGGATTGTTTTTTTTGACCGGCCGCCCTGAAGGGGCGACCGAAAGCCCGCCACCGCGGCAATTCTGGTCGCGCCGCCCTGGATAGGGTGGAAAAATTCGTCCATGTGCGAAATGTGGTGATGGACGTTTCCTCCCACTGTCCGTGGAGACCGGCGTTTTCAAGGGGTGCCCTTCGGGCGCGACGGTGGTGGGGGCTTTACCACGGGTTCCCTCGCCCTTCGGGCTTCGGTCACCCGTGGTTATGTTTGTCAA
>CAYOUR010000147.1:0-11001 GCA_964407145.1 uncultured Lentisphaeraceae bacterium
CAGCCTTCAGGCTGCCGTAGGTAGTACAGCCTTCAGGCTGCCGGGCATCGTGCCAGGACGACGACACCAGGCCATGGCTCAACGTTCAATGGGTGACCGGTGACGAAAATTGCGTCATCGGTCACCTCTTGAAACGGACGAACGCAGTGGCTTGGCGTCTGCAGTGGCGTCTTTCTCTGGCCACTGCAGAGCGGCAAGGACCCGTCGGGGCCGTCAGGACAATGCCCGTCGCCAGCACTCTGAAAAGCCAGGCCATCAGAGTCAGGCAACGTCTCGCCGGTGGGCGTCCTGCAAGTTTGCCGCATGAACGCCCTGGGCGTGCGGCGAGGACCATCGTGCAGTCCTGGGGCGGGTGGTTTTCCCTGAAGGGAGCCCAGCCGGGGCGATACCTAACCGCGGCACACCAGAACGCAGAGGCTTCGCCGTCCGGTTATGACGGCCTTGCCTCATGACTAGGTCGAGGCCATCCGAAAAGTCCCCAGCCTGGCGTCTTGTGCTTCATCAGGGACATGGCACCAATGCCCGAGTTGTGATGATGACCGGCAACGACCCCTTCATTTTATCCGCAGAAGTCGCCGATGATCGCGGATTTTCAGGGCGTGCAAACAAGGCGCGCCGAGGAAATCCGCGCCATCTGCGGATGAATCTTTCGGCCATAGCTTTTCGGACGGTGTTCAGGTCGGGGCATGTCCGGGGCTCCGGTTGGGCTTGCCCGGCCTGCGGCGGCTCTGGCCGGCTGTGCTGGGCGGCTTCACGTTTCGGTGACCGTCAGATTACCGGCCTGATCGATGATGACCGTGAGCTTTTTGGCCGGCGCCGGCTTGCCCCGGGCGGGTTTCGGTGGATGCCAAGTTCCCGTGAACGTCCACCGCCAGGACCATTTGTCTTGATCCTTGCCCGTCAGGGGCATGGTCGCGTTGAACGACCAGCTGCCGCCATGCTCGCGGCCGTTGGCCTTGACGGCGGCGGGCAGGGGGCGGTCGAGCGTGATCAGGATGCGCTTGTCATTCTGGTCGATCTTGAGTTGTGCCGTTCCCTTGGTTTCGCCGCAGCTGAGCTTGGTGTCGGCCATCGTCTTCCTGGCGGCGGTCGAGGTCAGCGCGGCCTGGGGGCGGAAGGCGCTGAACTTGTTTTTGGCATACGTGTTCAATTCTCGTCCATTGATCGCAATGAGCCCGATGACGGTTTCGGGGTGACTGGGGTCGTATTCCACGGTTGAGCCCTTGAAGGCAAAGGACATCCGCGACAGCTTGACCAGCACCGGCAGAAACTTTTCCGTCTGCCCCTTGGGTTCCTTGTGGCGTTCGGCGTATTCGACGGAGCGGGCCAGGCTCAGCCGGCTGAAGTCGAACTGCCGGCTGGTGAACAGGAGATCGGCCTTTTTCCCTTGGAAATGCTCTTCGGCCATCTTTTTCAGATGTCCGAGGACGGCCCGGCTGGTCGCTGGGGGGCGCAGGCGCAGGATGTCATCCAGCAGGGCTTTGCGGGCGGATGCGTCAAGGACTTTTTCGTTCATGCCGCGGAAGTCGTACACCCCGAATTCGATCTTTCCCTGTGGATTGACGACGACATCAAGGCCGGGTGAGAGAGGCACCGCGACTTCGTAGACAACCTGGTCGGGAGCTTGGCTGTTGGCGATGAGCAGCCTGCCCTTTTTCGTGGCGGCGACATAGATGTCGGGAAAGGTCACATGGCCATTGGCCGCCAGGGATTGGGTCAGGCGGCCTAACCTGGCCTGGTAATCGCAGCTGTCGGGGTTGTAGACCGCCACATAGCACGGCCGGCCCAGGGCGTAGTTGATGATTTTGCCGATGCCCAGGTAGTAGCCCATGGCCAGCACCAGCAGGACCAGCATGTAGTACAGAATCCGTTGCCAAACCGGCTTGTGCTTGACCGTCCGCTGCCGGCGCTGCCAGAGAACCAGCGCCTTCCAGCAATGCTTCAACCGGCTTTTTTGCAGGCTGATATGCCCGGGAATGGGCGGCAATTCGGCAAAATGCACGGCGATTTCCGGCCCGGTGCTGTCGTCGGGGGCGACCGGGGGCACTTCCGGCATTTCGAAGATATCATCCATCGGCCGCCATTCGCCTTCGTGGAAAATCAGGTCGTAAGCTTTGACTTCGCCCTTTTCAACCAAGGCGGCCAGGTCATCCGTGGTGATGGCCTGGCCAGTGTCCGGCAGGCCGCTTTTGTAGATCAGGACGCAATCCGGGTCCGACTGAGCCGGGACTTGTCCTGGTTTGCCACAGACCGGACAGGTGCAGGCCTGGCCCGCGGCTTCAGCCGGAACCCTTGCTGGTGCACCGCATTCGCATTTGAATAAAATCACCGCGAACCTCCTTGGCCTGGGAGGGAATGGCCCGCCGCACAGGATGGATGATGGACGCTGCCCGGCAGGGTGTGCCGTGAAGCCGTGGCCTTATGATGTAAAACCTCTCCTGACAACTGGTTTTGCGGCGCCTGGAAATAAGCGCCGCCGCCTTATGGAACTATGATAGCTGATGGCCTTAATTTTGTCAAGACATACATGTGAAAATCATGTTGTTTTTCGGGAAATACCTGCTGGTCCATGCCGGCCGGAACAGGGTCTGTCCGAAAAGTTGCCTGCGCCGCGCCTGACGCGGCATCAAGGGCCATGGAACTTATCTCAAGCGGCATTTTTCCTGCCGTCAGCGGTTTTCGGTCCTGCCATTTCTACCTTGACGGCATCCGATCTTGGGTTTCAGCGGAGTCTAATTTGGGAAAAGGCAGTGCCCCCCCCGATGGACGACTCGCTGGGTGGAGCGCGAGGAAAAGTTCATGTGCAGGAAGTGGTGATGGATGCTTCCGGCCACTGTCCGCGGAGACCAGGCGTTTCCAGGTGGCGCCCTTCGGGCGCGGTGGGGTGGTTACTCTGCCGCGGGTTCCCCCATCCTTCGGGCTTCGGTCACCCGCGGTTATGTTGGCCATGCCCTTCGGGCTTTTTTCGTTAAGGCCGCGGGAAAGTCTTTCCGCATTCCACTCCACGATCGGGTTGAAAGTCTTTTCGAAGTAAGATGCAGATACCCCTTGTCAAGCAACTTCTCCCATCACCACATGCTGCACATGAACCGATTTTGCGCTGTTGCGGGGTTTGGGACGCCCATGGACCAAGTGATTTCCATGGCAGCAGCGTCTCTATGTACAAGCAATCCTGTCGCCAGAGGTCTGCGTGTCCGTCGACACTGCTCCTGCCGCTGAATAAATCCTCTCGTTCATTCGCAAGCGCTTGCCAGGGCATCGGCTTTGCTTGCCTCAGAAAGCCTCTGGCCGTTTTCTGGCGTTGCCAACCGTCGGTTGGCAGGTGTGGTTGCCGCCGGCCGGTGGTTGGCAGGTGTGGTTGCCGCCGGCCGGTGGTTGGCGCCGGTGCCCCAAACCCATGGTCGTGATGGCGAACCAACGCGTCCTGATGCTCCGTCGAACGGGGGGAGGCCGGCGCCGGTGCCGCGGACCGCCAACGGGTTTTTCAGGCGTGGGCGCCAGGGTCGCCGATGCTGTCGGCTTCCCGAATGAGCCGCCATCCATACGGCAGAATAACCAGGCCGCAGGGGTGGTGCAAGCCGTCTTCAGCGGGCTGGCCGGACTGGGAAGTAGATCGAGCCCGTCGGCACGGCCTGGGTGGTGATCTGGGCGTTTTTCTGCCATTGGCGGGCCTGGTTGGCCAGGCTGCAGGTCGTGGGGCTGCGGGGAATGTCCTGCGCCGATGGTTGGTTGACGCGGGACATGGCCAGGTTTTCCAGCTGCTCGGCCGGCAGGTCGTAGATGTTGAGGATGATGTCGGCGCGCTCCTTGATTTCCGGTGAGTCGATGGTTTTCCCCATGACGGTGATGGAGTAAATGGCATTGGCAATGACTGCCAAGCCATCAAAGCTGGGCTCCATGTCTCCAGGGACAACGGGCAGCGATACCTGCTCCACCAGGCGCTTGGCGATGGCAACCATGGCCGCGGTCTCGTCCGGCGTCGTCGGTTTGATCTTGCCGACGGCCCAGGCTGCGTGGGTGCGTTCTTCCTCGGTCGTCTTGCCGGTGTTTTTCAGGCAGGCGAGAAGGTCGCCGGCAAAGACCGGCCGGGGGAAATAACCCATGGCCGCAAAGGCCGTGGCGCGAACCGCCGGGCTGTCCCGGTCAAGCGACAAGGCCTGTATGGTCTTTTCCGAGCCGCTGATGTTCAGGCGGCCGAGGGCGTTGGCCACGGCCTGACGGACCAGCGCCGAGGGGTGCCGGGCATGTCGCAGTATCAGCTCCCCGTGGCTGTCTGGCTTTGAGAGCGTTACCAGCGCGTCCAAGGCGGCCGCTATCGTCTCCGGAGCCTGTTCGTCCGCCAGCAGCGCCGCCACGGCCGGTTCTCCGCCGACATGGTTCAGGCTCGCGAACAGACGACAGAGGTGGTAGCGCAGGGTGGAGGTGCTCTCGTCGGTCAGGCGCGCCGTCAACTCCAAGATCACGTCCTGGCGATGCTCCTGGGCGGCATGAAGCAGCAGGGTCGCCTCGGCTTCCTCACGAACCGGCATCGAGGGATCGGACAAGCAGTCGGTCAGGCGGCGGATGGCGGCGGGGTCAAGACGTGGGAAACGGGCCAAAGCCCGCACGGCTTCGTGGCGGATGGCGTCATCCTGGTCGTCGAGCGCCACGAGGAGTATCGCCAATGCGGTTCCACGATTGGCCAGGCAGAAGGCGATTCGCACCGCCGGGGAGTCGTCGTCCAGGACGCGCCGCATGACCTCCGTCCTGGTGGGGTGCGGGTCACGGGCAACGGCCAGACGGAGCAGGATGTCGCCGGAGAGCGCCGCGTCGAGCCAGTCGTTGATTTGCGGGCGGCGGCTGGTCTGCGACAAGGCCGCCTGCAGAGCCAGAGCCTGGAACGTGATGTCGTCTGCTTCGCGGAAGGGCAGCACATCGGCCCCGAGGGCGTCGGCCAGGCGGGGCGTGGCGGCAAAAGCCTCCCAAGCCCGGCGGCGCAGAATGTCAGGCAGGGAATTGTCGGCGGGCTGGCCGAGGAATGGGCGCAGGCGTTCCGGGGAGGCCTCTGGCAGGGAGCCGTACAGCTGGATGGCGGCTTCAGTCAGCTGGGTCGGCTGTTCGAGTTCGAGGAAGGCGGCGATGGCGCCGGGGGGGATGGCGGCCAGCTCGGTGTGGCGCAGGAGCCGGAGGATCGTGCCCTGCTGCCGTGTCTCCGGCTCGGTCCGCAGGCAATGCAGAAGCACTTCCTGATTGGCGGGCACGGGCTTGGAGGCCAGCTGGGTGTATATCTGATCGCGGAGGCGGGCATCGACTGTCGGCAGGCAGTTGAGCAGCATCTCGTAGGTCTCAACGGTCATGTAGGTCGGTGTCTCGTAGTTCAGGTCATCGTTCTGGATGGGGCGTTCCTGCCAGATGGTCATCCAGAACGGAAAGAAGATGGCGGCGGTCGTGAGCAGGGCTGTGATGGTCATCGGTAGTCATCGGTTTAGTGGTGGGACAAGTTGAAGCGGAGACTCGCTCCGGGACGGCGGGGCCAGGGTCGGCTTGACGGTGGCGTCAGGCTCTGGTCCGGTGCGGTCATTTCTGTTCCCGGAACAGGAAGCGGACCCGGATGGCGGCAATGGCGACGAGCAGGGCGGTGAGGCCGGAAAAGATGAGCAGGTGGTTGACCCACAGGCGGTTGCCCCAGATGGCCGGCAGCCGCGAGGCGAGGGAATTGTCCAGCGTGATCTCCATCGCCGCGATAAACGGATTGAACATGAGGAACACGGCCTGCAATTCCGGGCTGGTGCGGCTGCTGAACAGGAGTACGGACAGCGAACCGGCGGTGACGGCCAGGGCAAAGGCATAGCTGACTGCCGTGGCCACGCCCGTGCTGGGCGAAAAGCAGGACGAGCACAAGCCGGCCGAGGTGAGCACCAGGCACGTGGTGATCAGCACGCCGACCCAGGCGCCGACTCGCCAATAGACCTTGACACAGTCGCTGATCGCGGCGCCGGCCGCGCTCAGCGAATCCAGGTCAAAGCCTTTGGGAAGCATGGCCAGGAAGTCCGGCGTGGTGGAACTCTCCAGGTACACCAGCACCAGGAAGACCGGCAGACTGCTGAGGAGGAAGATCATGACGTAGAGCAGCGCCGCCTTCATCTTGCCAATGACGACGTTGAGGGCGGTCAGCGGTGACAGGCGCAGCAGCAGCAGCGTGTCGCTGGTCCGCTCGTCTGTGATGCTGCCGCTGCTGACCGTCGGCGCCAGCAGCGCGACAACCCCGATTTGGAAGATGATGGCGATGGCCCGGATGTTGTCCAAGTCGGTTTCCCCGACTTGTTGGACGATCAGCACCAGCAGGCACAGGCTGAGGCTGATGCACGCCGTCAGCGCTCGGATGATGAATTTCGGGTTGCCGAAAATCTTGCTGCGGATTTCCGCGACAAAGACCGGATTGCGGCGCAGGCTGATGGGTTTTTTGCGGCGGAGCGGGTCGATCAGATAGAATGGCCAGCCCAGCTTGCGCTTGATCATGGTTTTGGTGTCGTCATAGCGGCTGACCGTGGTGTTGCGGCGGAACCGCGGCGGCGAGAAGATGAACCAGGCGAAGACGGAGAAAAACAGCAGGGCCATGACCGCCATGCTGACGGCGTAGGTTTGAAAGACGTAGTCGACCGAGGCGCCGACGATGCCGATCTCGTAGGTTTCGGCGAACTGCAGGGCGAACAGGGCTTCGTAGGGGCTGACGGCGCGCAGGCGCAGGAAGGCCGGTTTCAGCCAGGGCAGGTTGATCAGCACCGACGGCAGCCAGGTGGCTCCGGCCAGCACCGCAATGCCGATGTAGGTCACGAGGATGGACACGTAGGTCTTGTTGCACAGGGAGCTGACCGCCAGGCCAAACAGCCCGTAGACTATGGTCGAGGCGGCCACGATCGCCAGCGCCTTCGTCAGGGTGGCCACGCTGATCCCGCCACTCATCGCGCAGATGGCCGTGACCGGAACCGTGACCAGAAACAGGACAATCGAAATGCCCAGCGAGCCGCAGAGCTTGCCCAGAAGAATTTCGCCGGGGGTGAGCAGGCTGGTCTGCAGCATGGCGAAGGTGTTGCGCTCGCGTTCGGCCGTGATGGTGCTGGCCGTGAACCCGGCCGTCAGCAGAATCATGAAGGTCAGCTCCGCACCCAGGAAAATGGTGAACAGTTCATTGCTGTTGGCCTCCGAGAAGATCCCGCTGCGCGGCCAGAGGGCGTACAGGATGAATCCCAGAACGGCGACGGCCATGGTCGCGAAGACGACGGTCTTGGGATTGCGCGCCGCGCTGCTGAATTCCCGGCGCAGGATGGGGTTGTGAAAATGGCGGTGGAAAAATGCGGAAGACATGGCAATGACCGGTTGTTGGGGGGGAGGTGACGACGGCTGGCCGAAGCGCGCCGGTGCTCTGGCGCGGGCGCCGTCTCAGGCTCAGGCATTCTGGTGGGTAACGGACAGGAAGACCTGCTCCAGGTTGGCCTGGTCTTCGCGGAATTCCATGACCCGTACGCCTTGGCCGATCAGCTGCTGCAGCAGTCCGGGCAGTTCGCCGCGCGGGCCGGTGTAGATGAAATGAATCTCGTTGGCGTTGACCTCGACGCTGCCGGCGCCGGGGAACTGCTCGCACAATGCCTGGGCTGGTCCGGGGTCAGAATCGACCACCAGGGTGATTTTCAGGTTTTCCTGGACTTTCCGGGTGACTTCGGCGACCGTGCCGAAAGCCAGCAGCCGGCCTTTTTCGATGATGCCGATCAGGTCGCAGATTCCGGCCAGTTCCGGCAGGATGTGGGAGGACAGCATGATGGTCTTGCCCAGGTCGCGCAGGCGCATGATCGTCTCCCGCATCTCAATGCGGGCATACGGGTCGAGACCCGAGGCGGGTTCGTCAAGGATGAGCACTTCCGGGTCATGCAGCAGGGTCTTGGCCAGGCCGATGCGCTGGGTCATGCCCTTGGACAGCGAGATGACCTGGTAGTCGATCATGTGCTTTGAGCTGGTCAGTTCCAGGACCGAGTGAATCCGCTGCTCCCGCTGCTTGACCGGAATATGATACGCGGCGCAGAAGAAATCCAGGTACTCCCACACGCTCATCTGGTCGTAGACCCCGAAGTTGTCCGGCATGTAGCCGACGATTTTCTTGATTCGCGCCGCGTGGGCCGGGGTCACTTCCAGGCCGTTGATGAAGGCGCGCCCGGAAGTGGGGCGGTACAGGCTGCACAGGATTTTGATCGTGGTGGTTTTACCGGCGCCATTGGGGCCGATGTAGCCGAAGATTTTCCCCTTGGGGATGTGCATGGACAGATCGTGGACTCCACGTCCGCCCCCGAAGTCACGGGTCAGATGTTCGATTTTAATCATGGTCTGCTGGTGTTGTCTGGTGTTGGTGTTGCGGTCGTGGCGCTGGCGGTCAGGCTGGCGACCCTCCAGAACAGCGTCCTCGACGCCGGCTGGCTGGGCGAAGTGATCTGTTGGCTGGAAATGGCCTTGATGATGGCCCGGAAGCATTGTTCACGGGGGGAAATCACGGCCTGGCCAGCGGTGTCGAAGACAAAGGTGCGGCCGCGGTTTTCAGCCGGCGTCAGAATCCGGCCGTCAAGTGTCGCCAGGCTGACTTCGAAGGTGGTGTGATTGCCCGGCACCACCGCGTCAATCGAGACCGCGATGGTCTGGCAGGCGGCCGGACAGACTTCCGGCACGACGTGGAAGTCAATGGTGTAGTCGTTGACCGGCGTGCCTTGGACGATGATGTTCTCCCATTCGCCATATCGGAAATAGGAGCGGAAAAAGGACCGGTCCGGAATGTGGCAGGAGAAGAATTCCGGCCCCAGGGCCTGGGTCTGGCTGGTGTCGATTTTGACCGGGATGAAGGTGATGTTGTAGTTGTAGACGGTGAATGGCGCCTGTCCCTCTTCGGGGACGACTTTGACCGGGCTGGATTGGGCCTGCTGGCTGGTCGCCACCAGAGCCAGGCATGGATGCTGGAACCGCAGACTGGTCATGTAGCTCAGGGCGCTGGTGAAGACGGTGTCGGCCTCGACCTGGCCGGCGTTGCCGTCGTCCGTGACCTTGTTGTCATGGAGGTCGATGATGCGGTGGCTGTCCGGAAAGATGAGGGCGGCTCGGCTGGCGCCGGCGAGGCTGGCGGGCAGCGTCCAGGGCTGCAGGCGCGACCGGCCGTCGGGCAGGATGCCGAGCACGGGGCGGGCGCTTGGTGCGGCGCCGTAGCCGTCCCTGGTGTGGCGCCAGACCAGGGTGCGGGGCCGATACTGCTGCAGGGCGAGGCGTTCCAGCCGGGCCTCGGTGTTGTCAGAGGTGATCCACAGCGGCGAGGGCGCCAGGGCGCCGATCTCGCGATGGAGCGGACCGGCCGGTTGCGCCTGGATGAACGTGCTGCGGTTGTCGGCGACCAGCGTGGGCCGGCAGTCTTTTTTGCTGAACAGCAGCGTCGTGGCCTGGGTGGGGCCGGGCTCGCCGTCCCACACCGAGGTCGAAACCGTCGTCATGGCATGCCGGGCCTGGTTGGTGGAAATGTCACGCGCCCGGACAAAGACGAGAGCGGTGATGCCGGCCCCGAAAACACACAGCGTCAGCCAGCCCAGTGCGTGCCGCCGGAAATGGAAGGCAACGCCCAGAATGGCGGCGCCGACCAGGACATAGAGCAGGAAAATTTGGACAATGACCGTCACCGGCGGAATGGCATAGCCCTGCAGCAGCTGCAATGTCTGGTTGACCTTGCCGGGGAGGTCGGGGGTGACGATTGTCGGCTGATAGTTGGAATGGCGGATGATGGCGTTCCACAGCGGTGCAATCAGGCGGTGGTCGTCGTTGCCGACCAGGAACGGGTCGAAGGCCAGCATGGCGACCGTTCCGCAGCCCAGGCGCCTGAGGCAGAGGAGCGTCCGTCCGTCCGAGCTGACCACTGGCGTGGCTCCGGCCTGCAGCTCCATGACCAGGAAGTCGGGCCGCGGCTTGGGAGTCGGAAAGCCATCGGCATCGCGGTCTGGTTGTCGCGGTGGCGGGGTGACGCCGAAGCCGCGGCAGAGCAGGTCGAGGTCTGGCAGGCGGGTGGCCGCAACCGGGGTGGCGGACAGGAAGTCGTGCAGCATGGTCTCGGGCAGCTGCAGGGCCGCGGCCGGGGTGGCGATCAGGACGAAGCCGCCCTGCATGACATAGTCGCGCAGGGCCATCATCTGGGATGGGTTGTAGGACGCCAGTTCCGGCTGGCGCAGGAGCAGCAGGTCAAAGCTCTGGTATTCGGCCCAGTGGTCAGCCAGGTTTGGCTGGCGGATGGTGGTGAACGTGACCGTCCGCGTCAAGGCTTTGTTCTTGATGATTTCCCCGGTGCCGCTGGACAGGGTGCTGTCGTCCAGGATGGCGATGTTCATGCGTCGGGTCACCGTGCCCCGGACCAGGATGTCATCTTTGTCAATCCTGGCGTTGTTCTGCAGCAGTTCGACGTGAAAGCGGGTTGTGTCGTTGATGACGACCAGGTAGCTGCCTTCCAGGAACGACCGCGGGGGAATGGTCAGCTCGCGTGAGTAGATGGCATCGCCGTGGCCGCTGTCCGGCTTGATTTGCAACGTCACGTCGGCCGGCGACGGGTCGGGATTCTCAATGCCCCAGCAGAGCCGCGCCGCCGATCGCGAAAATTTCAGCTGGCTGTTGCCTTGCCTGAGCGATACGGCCGCCAGGCGTGGGGCCGCGATGGCCGGGGGGGCGATAGCCAACAGGAAACCGAGGAAAAACAGGGCATTTGTTCGACGGGAAGGGAAAGTAAGGCTCATGGGGGGTAAGCACCGTGTCCGGACGTGAAACCTGGCGGCCAAGCGGCCAAAGCGACAGAAAAAAACAATATAGCACGTGACGGCGGGAAAAGAAAATGGATTAACACAATGGCCCCTCAAAAAAAGGGTAACCGGTCAGCCATAGATAATGACGGTCAACGTGCGAAATGCGGTGGCAAACGCTTTATTTCAGGCCGCCGTAGGTCGTCCAGCCTTCAGGCTG
>CAYOUR010000148.1:0-10976 GCA_964407145.1 uncultured Lentisphaeraceae bacterium
ATTGGGGCAGCCAGGTCCGGACTGATTTTCGAGGTCTCGTGTTCATTCGCATTCATGATCGTGTTTTTCCCATGTCCATACAGGTGGAGCGTTCGCACAATGCCTTGCCCCTTGTCCTGCCACCTGGGGAACAATCATTATTTTGACGCTGACAAAAAACGCGGCGACGGAGCCAATGCCGTCGCCGCTGCTGCTGGCGCCATCACGGTTCGGGTTCTGGAGCAGTCCACGGAACCAACCGTCAGCTGTGCAGGAAGCACCAACGCCGCCTGCATTCCGGTCTGATTCACGCCCGAACATGGCGCATGCTGAAGATTACGGCGCGCAGAGCAAGCCGCTCCTGGCGGCATCGTTGGTCCCATGCCGTCCGGGAAGTCGCCGGAAGTCTCGTCAGCACCTATACTATAGTGCTTCAATCATACATCGCCAAACTGACCGGAGGCAATTATTTCCGCAGCCGCGTCACGGTCCTGGCATAGGCGGCGCAGCCATTCGGCCAGCGCCTCGATGTCACTGAGACAGGCGGTTTCGAGCGGCGAATGGTTGCCTTCGGTGGCGACCAGCAGCGGCAGCACCGGCGCCAGACTGCCCTGCGCCGGAAAGGCCCGGGAGTCCGTGCCGCTGACGTTGTAGACCTCGGTCTGCAAGGGCAGAGACCAACGCCGTGACAGCCCCTCCAGCGCCTTCCACGTCTGTCGGCCCACCAGCACCGAAGCGTCGCTCAACGTCAACACGGGACCACCGCCAAGACGGATGCCCTGGCGCTGATCCGCATAGGTGGCATCCAGGCAGATCACCAAGTCGGCCTGGACGCGCGCCGCCAGCACCGCCGCGCCGAAGCCGCCGAACTCCTCGCTGGCGGTGGCCGCCAGCAGCAGCTCGACCGCGGGCGCCGGCAAGGCGCCGGCAAGGCGCGTCAGCACGTGGCAACCAATCCGATTGTCCAGAAAGCTCGCCTGTACCCGGCCGCGCCGCACCTGGCCTTGCGGCGGGAAACAGATGCGGTCACCGCGGGTCAATTCAACGTCGGCCGTGACCGTGACTCGCGAACGGTTGAAATCGTCTTGGCGCAGGATACACGCGCCGGCGCCGGCAGCCGTCTTCACCACGGCGGTCTGCGGCCGCTCGTCGTCCGGCCAGGCGGGACCGCCCAACGCCACCGCCACGCCACGGCGACGGCCTCGCTGCACGCATTGCACCACGTATCCGGGCGAATCCATGTGTGCGCACACCAGAACCCTCGGGGCGCCAGGAGACGCAGCTGCCCGGCGGGCGACGAGGGCATACCGCCCCAGCCCCTCAGGCGCCAGCCCGTAACGCCGCCAGCTGCGCCCCAGAAATCCGGCCACTTCGTCCTCGTCGCCGGGTGTGCTGTGCAATCCGCACAGCGCCAACAGTGAATCCCATTCCATGTGTCGATGCCTTCCCCGCAGAGACCAGCCGCCGCGGACGTCATCCCTGCCGGTCAAGATGAAACACCTTGTAGGTCGGTACGACTTCGGTGTCAAGAAATTCCTGCTGAATGGCCGCCAGGTTGCGCCGGCAGATGTTGAACAGCAGGCCGGTGCACAGCAGGATCGAAAAGATGCTGGAGCCGCCATAGCTCAGAAACGGCGCGGTCACCCCCGTCGTCGGACACCAGCCGCTGACCACGCTGATGTTGATCAGGGCCTGGAACGCCACCAACACCCCCACGCCCATGCACATCAGCATGTCCACCTGGCTGCGGCAAAGATACGCCACCCCCAGCGAGCCGCCGAAAAACACCAGGTAGAGCGCCAGGACGCCGAGGACGCCGACATAGCCCAGCTCTTCGCCGAGCACCGCCACGATGTAGTCCGTATGCGCCTCCGGCAGATAGACGCGCTTCATGATGCCCTGGGTGATGCCGCGACCGCGCCACCCGCCGGAGCCCATGGCCAGGTGGGAGTGCCACAGCTGGTAGCCGTCGTCCTGCTTGAAGTTTTCCGGATTGCGATACGAGATCACGCGTGAAACACGCTCCGGGTTGAGGGCAATCGCCGCCGTGCCGGCCGCCAGGCCCAGCGCGACGGCCAGCAGCAGATAGCGGACGCGCACTCCCGCCAGGAACATCAGCACCATGACCACGCCGCCAGTGATCACCGTCGTGCTCAAGTCCCGACCCAGGAAAATCCCGGCCAGGGTGATGACGCTGACCAGCCCGGGGATGAGCACGCCATGCTTCCAGGTGCCGATCACCTCGCGGCTGCGGGAGCCGTAGTAGGACGACAGGTAGACGATCAGGCCGAACTTGGCGAATTCCGACGGTTGCAGGGACACCGGCCCCAGCCGCAGCCAGCGGAAGCCGCCCTTGATGGCGCCGGGTATCAACGGAAAATAGCCCGCCACTTCTTTGGAGATGAATCTGTTGGTCAGGTAAGCCAGGAACAGATAGCCCAGGGCCGCCACGATCAGCGCCAGAAAGACCAATGAGAAACGCGACAGCCATTCCCGAGGCGTCAGGGTGACGGCCAGCATGCCGGCCAGGCCGACGGCAATCCACAGCGTCTGCCGATAGAAGTAGGCGCTTCCGAACTGGATGAAGGTGGTCGAGTAGACCATCACCAGGCCCAGGCTCAAAAGCAGAGTCACTGTCACCAGCAGCATACAAATCAAACTGCGCGATAGCCCCATCATGTTTTATGCCCCTCGCCGCTGTTCATGTTGCCTGACTCCCCGCCCCGGCCGCCGCCTTGGCCTTCATGCGGTTCGAGGTGAATCAAGGCGCCGACCACCTTCAAATCGGCCTGCGCCAGGGCGCGGGTGACCGTCCCGCAAATCGCATGGCCGTCCCGCACCGACATGTCCGGAGCCACCTGCACATGCAGATCGGCGTCATAGCCGTTGAGGACTCGACGGGTCCGCACGCGGTGTACGCCCAAAACACCGGGAACCGCCAGGGCGACCTGCCGGATTCGTTCGCGGACATTGACCGGCTGCATCGGCTCCAAATGGCAGAGGACATCCACGATCCGCGACTCGCCCCGCCCGATCGACGCCTGGATGTCATCGCAAATCAGATGCCCGTCTTCAACGGACAAGTCGGAATCGACCAGCACATGCAGATCCAGGGCATAGCCCTCGCCAACGCGACGCGTACGCAAGTCATGCACTTCCCGGACGCCCGGCACCGTCATGGCCAGGTTCTGGATGCGTTCCAGCAGGGCGGCGTCCGCCCCCTCGTCAGCCAGTTCCCGGAGCATTGGCCAGGCGATGTCCCAGGCCGCCTTCAGCAGCATCAGCGACACCAGCAGGGCGGCGCAGGCGTCGACATGGGTCATGGCCGGCCACAGCCGTCCCACCACGACCGCCGCGGCCACCGGGATGGAACTGAACGCGTCCGACCGGTGGTGCCAGGCGTTGGCCATCATGGCGCGGGAATGGCATCGTCGGGCCGCGGCCACGGTCCACTGGTACAAGACCTCCTTGACCACAATGGAGACCATGGCCACAGCGAAAACCGGCCATCCGGGCAGGCGATGCGTGTCATGGCCGATGCTGACCAGCGCCTTCCAGCCAAGACTGAGAGCTACCAGACCCAGGACGGCGCCGATGAACAGGGTGACCAGGGCCTCAATCCGCTGGTGGCCGTGGGGATGACGGCTGTCCGCCGGCTCGCCCCAGAAGCGCAATCCGATCATCACGGCCACGTCCGTCATCATGTCGGACAGGCTGTGCACTCCGTCGGCCACACAGGCCTGGCTGTGATACAACACCCCGATCGCAAACTTGAACCCGGTCAGCAGCAGGTTCATGGCCATGCCCCAGGCCGTCACCCGCTGAATGATGTGTTGCTCCTGCATCAATGCCCCCCTGCCCTCTCTCCGGCAGACAGGCCGGAATTACACTGCTGCAGAAAATATAAGTACAATGTCGGAAAATAACACCCGGGAGCCTGTTTTTTCGGGCGTTTTCCGTAACCGGTCACCGATTGAGAATGACGGTCAACGTGCGAAATGCGGTGGCAAACGCTTGATTTCCGGCTGCCGCAGGTCGTCCAGCCTTCAGGCTGCCGTACGTAGTCCAACCTCCTTTGCCGGGCATCGTGCCAGGACGGCGACACCATACCATGGCGCAATTCTCAATGGGTGACCGGTTACATTCGACCGGCGCCAGGCCTGAATGCCGCCCGTGCGGTTGGCTGGCGATGCCGGCCGTCAGGCCGGGATTGCGGGGTCCGCATAACGCTTTTGCCGCCCGGTCCCGACCCGGACCTTGACGACGCGTCGCCGGCCTTGAACAGTCCATGTCGAAAGCGCGCTGGAAGTTGAAAAAAAACGTGTTTTCATGGCCAGTCCGGTTGCAAAGCGTGCGGCGGACATTATTTTCGTTGAGTGACATTGTTTTTGTCGGACAACGACATGGCAGAAGACGCTGCCGTGGAACTGGTCGTCTTTTCAGGAGAGCATGTCTTGGGCAGCAATTTTGGCAGTTTAGGTGATTTTTTCCCGGCGACGGAGGTGCCCTGCCGGGTTCGCGGGTGTCGCAACCTCCTGCAGATTTCCGGTGACGCGGTCATGAACACCCTGGCCACCGGCAAGACCCTGCGTTCGGACAGAATGTGCGACCAGTGCTATGCCCGCCTGCAGACTTTGCAGGACCAGGAACTGCCCTGTTCCAAGCCGGGCTGCGAGGGGACCTGGGTCTGGAACCGCTACCAGCAGCTGGAGGCGCACGCCATCGGTCGAGGCGACCATCCGCCCCGCGGACTGTGCCAGAAATGCCGCGATGAACTCAAGAACGTCAAGGACATCCAGCAGCCCTGCCGCATGAAAGGCTGCCAGAACACCTGGACGTGGTCGGCCCGCGATCAGCTGGAAACCGCCGGCAAGCCGGCGCCCCGGAGGCTGTGCGAGGAATGCTTCCAGACCCTGCGCCATTTGGAGGACAAGACCCTCCCCTGCCGGATCAAGGGCTGCCAGGGCACGGTTGTCTGGAACCGATACCAGCAGCTCGAATACCTGAAGTCAGGACGCTCCCTGGAGGAGCCGCCCCACCGGATGTGCGACGCCTGCCTGTCCCGCAGCGCCAAATTGCAGAATCAGGAACACCCCTGCCGGATTCACGGCTGCAAAAACACTTGGACCTGGCGCGTCCAGGACCAGCTGGAGGCGTTGGCCACCACCCCGGAAGGACAGGAGCCGACCGTGCCCAGCCGGATGTGTCATGACTGCTTCTCGTTCTATAATTCCGCCAAGGACCAGGAACAGCCCTGCCGTAATCATGCCTGCCGCAAAACCTGGGTGTGGACCCGCAGCATGCAGCTGGGCGCCAGGCTGCATGGCCAAATCAGGCCGCCGGCCAAGCTCTGCGACGATTGCGCGACCCTCCTGAAGACCTTGTCCGACCGCGAAGTGCCCTGCACCGTCAGCGGCTGCCAGGGCACGTGGGTCTACAAGGCCGACGAGCAGTTGCGTGACCTGGCTGCCGGGCGTACCGCACCACCGGCCCGCCGCTGCCATGTCTGCAATGATTTTTTGGCGACGCATCCGGCCAAGGAAATCGCCTGCGGGCATTGCGGCAAGACCATCGTGCTTTCGGCACAGGAGCAGCTGGACTGCGAACTGGCCGTGTCGGTCCGACCCAGCTTGTGTGCGGACTGCGTCGGGGTCGAAATGGCCCAGATCAGGCCGCCGGAGCCGGAGCCGGTCCCGAGCGGCCGCCGGCTGATCAAAATCCCGAAGGGCGGCCCCTGGACCGATCATGCCGCTATCCGCGACTGGCCGCCCCGCATGACTCGCGAAAAAGTCGAACACATGGAACAGGCGACCGTGCGCATTGTCTGTATCGGCGATGAAATGACCTTGTCGTGTGCTGACGAAATACGCTCCTGGCCAAGCCAGCTGGAAAAGAACCTGCAGCGGCGGCTGGGCGACACTGAGGATGTCTGCGTCCTCAATGCCGGGATTCCCGGTTGCTCAACGGCGCTGGGGGGCAAGCGTATCGACCGTGACGTCAAGCCGTTCGAGCCGCACCTGGTTGTGTTTTCCTTTGCCTTCAGCGATGCCCGTTGTCCGTTTGGCAGTTCCGGCGCCGAGGACGAATGCCTCCGGCGGACGGCGCTGGTGGCGGATGAGTTCTGCCGTTTTGACCAGCAGCTGCAGGCGGCGAAGTACCAGGCCTTGTGCTGGCTGCCGAATCCTGTCTATCCGCAGGAGTCTCCGGAAGGGCGGTATGACCCGGCGGCGTATGCACAGTGGGTGGCGCGTCAGCAGACGCTGTATGACGCTGTCCTGCGCCAGGTGCGGCAGTCCTGCGTCAACGCCGGCCTGCGGGGCGTGGTTGACGCCCGGGCCCTGTTCACCGTCAATGGCGACAAGAGCGCCCGGCGCTGGATGGCTCCGGACAGCTGGTTCCTCCATAACGAGATCGGCGCCCAGAGCATCGCCGCCTGGATTGAAAGCGCAATCGTGGAAAACAAGCTCCTGGGGGAACGGCTCTGAAGACCGGCGCCTGGACAGCCCCTGGAAAGAGCGGAAGCGTCTTCCCTGAAGAGAATAACCATCTGGTCGGTTTAGTTAAAGCAACGGATTGAAGGAGAAGCAGATGATGACGAATTACAGCGTGGGACGGATGTTGGTGTTGGCCCTGGCCGTGACGGTACTGGCGGTCGGCTGCGGCAAGAAGCCGAAGCTGAATCTGGAAGGCCTGCAGAGCAATCCACCTGGTTCCCGTGGCGCCATGGCCGGCGGAGATGCCGGTTTCGCCGGCGGCGGCCTGACCCCGGGAGAACTCGATCCGCTGTTTGTTCCGGGCACGCCTGGCGCCGGAACCGGAACCGGAGCCGGAGCCGGCGCCGGGATGGACGCGGCCGGCCTGGCCGGCGGCTGGAACCCCGTCGGCAGCCCGCTGGGCACGGCTGATTCCTTCCTGAAAAATGGCTCCTATTGGAACGACAAAGTCTATTTTGACTACAACCGCTCGGAAGTGCGTGCCTCCGAACGGCCGAAACTCGACGCCCTGGCCGCACATCTGCGCGAAAACTCGGCCTTTGCGGTCGTGATCGAGGGCCACTGCGACGAACGTGGCAGCGATGAATACAACCGCTCCCTGTCCGAACGGCGGTCACTGTCGGTGCTGGAATATCTGGTCTCGCTCGGCATCAATGCCGGCCGCATGCATACGGTCAGCTATGGCGAAGACCGTCCGGCGGTTGCCAATGCCGTGACCGAGGCCGATCACCAGAAGAACCGCCGGGCGGAATTCCTGATTGGCGAGAAGAAATGACGTCGCGTGTTCTTGATGTCTGTGCGGCCGTCGTTGTTGCCGACGACGGCCGCTTGCTGTTGGCCACCCGCCGGCCCGGAAGTCACCTGGCCGGCAAATGGGAGTTCCCCGGGGGCAAGGTGCACCCAGGCGAAAGCCTGGAGGACTGCATGCGGCGCGAGGCGGCCGAGGAGCTCGGACTGTTGCTGACCGCGGCGCGGCCGGTGCTGGCCTTCGACTATGCGTATCCTGACCGGACGGTGCGGCTTCATTTCATGTGGTGTGATATGGCTGCCGGCAGCGCGCCGACCGCGCGCGAAGGACAGCAGATCGGCTGGTTCTCCGCGGCCGAGGTCGTGGCCGGGCTGGAGCTGGCGCCCGCCGACCAGGCTATGCTCCAGGCCCTGGCTGATTCGACGCTGCCGGACAGACCGGCTCCGGGCCTGCAGGCGGTTGCTCCCGCCCTGGTTCAACGTTTGCGTGGCTGGCTGGCCTCCGGGCAGGAGACGGAGCGTGTGACGGCGTCTTTGCCCGAATGGCTGCGGGTGCCGTTTTCCGGCGGCCGTGAACGTCTGCAGATGCGCGCCCTGCTGCGCGACAGCCACCTGCATACCGTCTGTGAAAGTGCCAAGTGTCCCAATTTGTGCGACTGCTGGAAGCGCCGTACGGCGACGTTCATGCTCCTGGGAGACACCTGCACCCGCAATTGCCGTTTTTGCGCCGTTAACCATGGCCGGCCGCCGGAACCCGACCCGCTGGAACCGGAGCGGGTCGCGGAAGGCATTGCCGTTCTGGGCCTGCGCTTTGCGGTTCTGACCTGCGTGACCCGCGATGATCTGCCTGATGGCGGTGCCGAACACATGGCGGCAACCGTCAAGGCAATCAGGCAACGCTGCCCGGAAACGCGGGTTGAAGTCCTTTGCTCCGATTATGGCGGCAATTTGGCCGGCGTGGACGCCGTGCTGGCGTCACTGCCGGCGGTGTTCGGCCATAATCTCGAAACCGTGTCCAGGCTGACACCGGTGATCCGCAGTCACGCCAACTACGAACGCAGCCTGGCGGTCCTGCGACATGCCGCTCGGCGTGCCCCTGCCGGAACGAAGGTCAAATCCGGGCTGATGCTCGGCCTCGGGGAAGAGCCTGAGGAAGTCAGGCAGGCGTTGCGCGACCTGAAACAGGCCGGGGTGAGCATGGTGACGATGGGGCAGTACCTGCGGCCGACCCGCGAACACTGGCCGGTCGCCCGGATGGTGACACCCAAAGAATTCGAGGCGTGGCGGGCTTTTGCCGAAAATGAGCTGGGTTTCGGCCGAGCCGTCTGTGGACCGTTGGTCCGCAGTTCCTACATGGCCGAAGAGGCCTTTGAAGCGTCGTCGGCCCCTGAAAAAGCCGCACCCTGACGCCAGGCTGCGTTTCCCCGAAAACCGTCCGAAAAAGCCAACCACGGCGCCGGCAATCGTTGTGGCGGGGAGCGAGGCCAAGGCCGCTATATCTCAAGCCGCCTTGGAACAGGCAGCGCCTTACCCTGCCGAGTCCGATTGATTCATGCTTCAGTCAGTCGGCGCCTTCCGGCCCGCGGCATCAGCCTCCTGGACGGAACAGCCAGCCTTACTCTGCCTGGAGCCTGGTTCCCGACCAACGGCGGATGCCGGTCCGCCGGTAGCCGGCTCCCGCCGGCATTTCCCGGGCAACGCGGGTTGCGTCCTGGTGGCGTTTTTCCGGAACCTCCGTTGGTGAGGTGTTCCTCCCTGGTGGCTTGAGATTGAACGCTATTCCCCCGGTTAATATCGTGTCCTGGCCATATCCACAGAGGTGCTGATGACCTTGCCGGGCTTTTCGGACGGTGCCGGGCTGATAGTGAGCGTTCATCACTATTTTTAGTTCATGAACAGCAAGTGATTCCTGCGGCGGAAGCATCGTACTCATCAGTCATTTTCCCGAGACGGTGGCTTGAGGCCATCTGATTCCATCACCGACAAAGAGTATGGGCGATAATAAATCTTACAATTTTGTCTGGGTTATCCAAACCATGCGGATGATGTCCCCAGGATGGACGCCTAATCACCTCAATTGGCCCGCCTGCCTTTGCGTAGCGTTCCGCAAAAAGCAATCCATTCGTTTCTGGTGTGACAACGGTGTCCGCATCACCCAAAATCATCAGTACTGGAATCTTGTTTTCAGCCATGCGCTGCATATTGTTGATTGGGGATAACGGGTGGTTTTCAATGCTGTCAGCCTTGTATGCGATTTTGTATTTCTCGATAAAATCTTGAGTGGCGTCATTGGAATTACCGCAGCAATTCCTCAACATAAGATTACACACTGGTGCATCCGCATATATGCAGGCGATGTCCTCTGGATAAGTTTCCGCGTAGCGGAAAGAATATAAACCACCTAAGCTCATACCAATCAAGGAAGTCCTTGGTGGATACCCAAGCGAAACAATGTGCTCATGGAACTTATGCATAATTTCAACCCCTTCCGGATTTGCATAATATCCCCACACATTAATGTGAATCAGCGTATAGCCTAAAGACAATAAACGGCGAGTACCATTGCGATCTGGAAAAGCAGTCAGCCATTCGGGAATCCAAAAACAAGGTTTTCCTGGCAAGGTCTCCTCTGGTGCGATTATATTTGCTTCAACTCC
This sequence comes from uncultured Lentisphaeraceae bacterium, assembly GCA_964407145.1. Lineage (GTDB taxonomy): Bacteria > Verrucomicrobiota > Lentisphaeria > Oligosphaerales > Oligosphaeraceae > JAAZKI01. Next base: position 9,878 of record CAYOUR010000148.1, read on the forward strand.
CTCGAAAGTAAACTTGTGCTGATTTACCTTCGACCAAAGCGCAATGGTTTCATTCTCTCTTTGCATGATTTTCCCCAATTTTAATGCCGTTGAATAACAGGCCGGCGGCATCGGTTCCTGATCCCCTACTCATCGCCTTAGGGACGCGGCTGTCTCCTGACCGAACTCGATACGCCTCAGGATTTGACTAGCCAGGCATTGAGTTCCGCCGTAAATGCGGCTGTGTCCATGACACGCTCATATTCGCACAACTCGAGCTTTTCCCGTATGGCCACACCACCCATGGATTCGGGATATGCGTCGTGGATTTTGCGGAGCCGGGTGAAGACCGCATGGATTTCCGGCAGGTTGTCCCGCAGCTCCTTAACCAGTTCCACCGTTCTGATCTTATCGGCAGGCACCGTGTAATCAAATACTTTGATCGCATCAAGCGCCGCACGGATCAGTCGCATCAATTTCTTGGCGGCCACCAACGCCGGAGCAAAATCATACGTGATGGCTGGATCCTGATCATCCGGGAAAATTTTATCGGCATCAATGTGTTTTTGCATCCAGTGGTCGTTGCGGTAACGGTTACGCACTGATTTTTGCCGGAAATCAGGCACTTCCATCGGTTGTCCTTCCGCTTCGGCACTGCGTAGGGCCTGAATTCCGGCGATCGTAACATCGCTGGCCGAATAGATGTCCCATGGCGCTTTTTCTCCGGTTAGGATCTGCCGGGCGAAGTAGTAAAGCTCCCAGAAGTCGCCGCCGCCGTGCCCAGCCTGGACCGCCAATTCGCCGAGTTCGTCCCATTCAGCCTCAATGCCGATCCAATGGGATGAACCGTCGGCCCCGACTTTTAGATTGAATCTTGGATATAGCTCTGCAGCCGCTTTCGTGCCGAATAGACGTTGATTGTGGCTGTCGGCCGTTGTCCCCCCCATCAGGTTACGGACGATGCCGCCGTTACTCATGTGGATCAGCGACGGGGCAAAGGCGCCCAGGTTGGGCAGAATACCGTCAACCTTACGCCCCTGGCCGTGAAGTGTGCCAAGACACAGCACGTCTTCGGGGAACGCCACGACCTTTTCCGGACGCAATCCGGTGATGATCATCA
>CAYOUR010000149.1:0-10950 GCA_964407145.1 uncultured Lentisphaeraceae bacterium
CTGGAAGCTCTGGCTGCCTCCGTTTGGCGTGAAGAGACACTCACACCGGAGCTGGAAGCTCTGGCCGCCTCCGCCTGGCGTGAAGAGACACTCACACCGGAGCTGGAAGCTCTGGCTGCCTCCTATTTCGCCGTCCCATATGTCCCTGCCTCTCCGTGGCTGTCAACCACAAATTGCGCCGGACTGCGCGACCATTTATTGTTCTACTGAACGGCCATTATTGTTATACTTCCTGTATGATTATATAAAAGCAGCATGATTCGTTCCAGTCGGTTTCTTCAATCCATTTTCTCACCATTGGGAGACTTGCCATGACGATGCGAATGATTTTCACGGCGATGGCATTTGCCAGCAGCGCGATGCTCTGGGCTCAGACTCCAGCGCCCTTCCTGAGCATTTCCGGCGTCGACCATCGACAGGTAGAAGACGGGACCTATTCACGCGAGCACAACGCGATTCTGAACTACTCCCTTCGTCCAACGGTCATCAAGCCAGAGGCCCTGGCTTTCCGGGCTGAGGAGTTGACGATCGCAACCTGGTTTGCGCCGCGAACCGGCGCCGGCGGCTACCGGATGATCGCCTACAAGGGCGATCGCAGCCGCGACCCCCAGGCGGTCGACTTCAAATTCGGCATGATCAACATGGTACCGGAATTCGGCTTCATGGACGCCCAGGGCAGCTGGGATGGCATCCTGCGCAATCACAACGACTTGCTCATCCCACCCGGCAAGCGCATTCCCCTGAAGGACTGCCCCAAGGTGCGGCCGGACCATTGGAATTTCATGGCGGTCACCTTCAACCGCGGCGAACTCAAGCTGTTCCTCAACGGCGAGCTGCTGGCCGCGGCGCAGACGACGACCAAGGCCCTCAACTTCCAGGACACGCCGCTCTGGCTGGGGGTCTCCGAAGGCGCCGGCGGCCTCAAAGGCTATAATCTCCTTGGCCTGATCCACCGCATTGACTTCTTCAATGCCGCACTGCCGGATGACGCCATCCTGGCCCGCTGGCAGAAACAACGGCCGGAATACCCGACGGAAAAACTGTCCATCCCAGGGCCGGAAATCAATTTTCCGGACGAATACGACCCGGATTTCAAGAAGAAACTGAAGATCGTCGAGGAATACGAGAAGGCGATCCCGGCCAGTTCGCTGCCAGACCATTCACCGGAGATGACGGTGATTGAATTCGGCGGCGTGCCGGTCCTGGCCCGGGACGGCATCCGCGAGTCCGGCATGTGCATGATGCCGCAATACAGCAGCGGCGACGACGCCGTGTTCAACGCCGGCCGCGACTTCGCGGCCGCCGGAGTCAACTACTTCAGCGACATCTACTACACCTGGCCGGCCCAGGACCCCAAGGGCCCGCAGATGCGCTGCGCCAATCTCTGGCCGGCCCCAGGACAATACGACTTCGCGCGTTTAGAGGCGCGCCTGCAGGCCGCGGTCGACGCCAATCCGAACGTCCGCATCCTCCTGCGCATCAAGATGGACATGCCGGAATGGTGGCTGAAAGAGCACCCCGAAGAGGTCGCGATCGATGAGCACGGCAACCGCGCCAACCAGGTCACCCTCAGCTCGGAACTGTGGCTCAAGGACATCTGCAAAGTCCATGGCGATTTTATCCGGCACCTGGAAAACAGCCGTTTTGCCAAGCACATCGTCGGCTACGTCCCAGGCGGCGGCCATGCCTCCGAATGGTTCTGGTACGGCCGCGAGAAAGGCTTCATCGACTACTCCGAAGGGCACACGCAGCGCTTCCGCGCCTGGCTGAAGGAACGCTACCAGACCGACGATGCCCTGCGCCAGGCCTGGAACGACCCGGCCGTCAGCCTGGCCACGGCCGCCGTGCCCAGCCCGGCCCTGCGCCGCGCCAGCGAAGACGGCGTGTTCCGCGACCTCGCCGTCGCCCGACCAGTCGTCGACCACCGGATGTTCCTCAACTACGCCACCACCCGCGCCCAGGCCGCCATCGCCCGCGCCATCCGCGCCAACACCGCCGCCCGCAAACTCGTCGGCTTCTTCTACGGCTATTCCATGTACGTCGGCGGACTCGACAACATGGGCTTCCAGAACATGGACGTCGCCATCGCCAATCCGGACATCGACTTCTTCTGCTCGCCATTCTCGTATGCGCGTCGCCGCGGCGGCCAGGAAGGCGACTTCATCAGCAGCTTCACGGCCAGCCTGCGCCTGCATGGCAAGCTGTATTGGGACGAGGTCGACCTGCGCACCCACCTGGCCGTCAACAACATGGACACCCACAAGACCGAGACGCCCGACGAAACCGACGCGGTGCTGTGGCGCTCCTACGGCAACTCCCTGGTCTACGGCACCAACCTGTGGTGGTTCCTGATCATCCACCGCGCCGTGTTCCATTCCGACCGCATCATGAACGCCATCCAGCGCATGGCGCAGCTTGACGCCGAACTGCTGGACGTGCCGAAAGCCCCGGCGGCCGAAATCGCGGTCATGCGCGACGAAAAGAGCTTCTACTACTCCAACTCCAACCAGGATGACGTCATCCGGCATTACAAAGCCAGCATGGACAAGGAATTCGCCCGCATCGGCGCGCCCTATGACAATTATCTGCTGTCGGACATCGACCACCCGCGGATGCCGGACTACAAGGTGTACATTTTCATGAACGCATTCCATGTCCCGCCGGCCTTGCGGGCCGCGATTCAACGCAAGCTGTCCCGTAACCAGGCCACGGCCGTCTGGATGTACGCGCCGGGCTATGTCTCGGACGAGGGCAATTCGACGGACCACATGCGCGCCCTGACCGGCATCGGCTTCGCCAAGTACCAGCTGGACGACAAGCCGGCATGGGAGAAGCACGCCTCGGCCGGCGCTTTGGCGGCCTCCCTGCCGGACGTGATCAGCGCCATCAGGTTCAATCCGGCGTTCGCCGTGGCCGATGGCGACGCGACCGCCCTGGCCTCTCTGGGCGGCAAGCCGGCGGCGGCGGTCAAAACGACGCCGTGGGGCCGGGCCGTCTACCTGCTGCCGCCCGCCAAGGCCGATTTCCTGCGCGAAGTCTGCCGCACGGCCGGCGTGCACATCTACTCGGAAACAGGTGACATCCTGCGCGCCAACCAGAATTTTGTCATGCTGCACACGGACAAGCCCGGCCAGAAGACGATCACGCTGCCCCACCCCGCCAAGCTGCGCGACCTGCAGACCGACACGGTCAGCCCGGCCAGCGCCAGCCATTCGTTCGACCTGGCCGAACAGAAGACCGCGCTGTTCCAGATACTCGCGCCGTAGGCGCCCACACACCACCTCGACGTGTTCAGTAAACCCAGAACGGCAGGCTTAAGCCTGGACTGTGTACGTCCGGCAGGCTAAAGCCTGGACTGCGCTATGTTTTTCGAACAAGTTCCGGCTACGGGGTGTTCAGGCGGAGGAAATTCTCCATCAGATGCACCGGCTTGGCGGCCACGCGATCGCCCATGACGACGACGGTTCCCTGCCCGTAACGACGGACGAGAATGAAGGGCACGGCCTCGTCCGGATAATCGCCACTGACCGGCATGTAAGCAAGAGCGTCCCAGGCATCCGGCTGTTTTGGCACCAGCCCGTAGGCCGGGGTGATCCCGAAGTCGCCGAGATGATGCGGCGTTTTCTGCCACGGACCCGGCAGAAGGCGCCTGACTCGCCGTGCCGCCAGGGGGAGCCCCTTGACTTCCCGCACGGCGACGGCAAAGGACGGATCGTCGAAATACTGCTCCAGCGGCATGCGGGCATAGGAGACAAACACGGCGAGGCCGCCGGCGGCGACGCGTTTGCGGATTCCCGGCCAGGCCGCCGCCGGCGGCTTGTTCTCATAGCCGGGATTGCGGAACCAATAGACATCAGCGCGGACTGAGGCCAGGTTGGCGGGGGTTCCCAGCATGAACTGCCAGCCGGCTTCTTGGAACTGGCGTCGCGTCTGGGCGACTTCCCGGTCGTCGCGGCTTGGCCGGCCGCTCCACCACAGCACGGCACGGTCCGTCCGCTCAGCCGTACAGAACCGGAGGCCGGCCGGTGACGCCCCGGCCTCCGGAAAAGCCTGCTGGCCCGACAACACCCGCAACGCCCAGACCTCGCCACCGGCCGGGACGGCGCCGAGCGCGGCAAAGGGAATGGCCATGACCCCCTTTGCGAAGTTCCACTCCGGCTGCCAGCGGTCGTCACGGACGCCGACGGCGCTGATGCGCCAGGCGGACATCGCGCCCGCGGCGTCAACCGCGACATGCCAGGTCTCGCCGCCCAGGCCGGTTGACAGAACAACCTCGCAGGCGCTGGTGATGCCGCTCACGAAGAGCTTTTCCGGCGACCAGGCCAGACGCACCGCCGCCTCGGGGAGCGGCAACGGCGCCGAACCATGACCTGGCGCCGGCGCCCCGGTTGCCGCCGGCAGCAGCGGCGCCAGCACTTCATGGTCGTACCCCAGCAAATCGAGCCATTGCTGAAACAGCACCTTTTCGCGTTCAACGGCGGCATTGGCCTCACCGGCCAGAGCGCGGTCAGCTGCCAGAAACGCCTCGGCAGCGGCTTTCTGCAACTCCGGAGCAAGAAACTCCGGGGCCACGGCTGCGGCCTGGCCGAGGATGGTGCAATGCGTCGGCAGCGCCGACCAGGCGCGGTCCATGGCCAGCAGGTAGTCCAGCATGGGCGCGGCAGCCTTTCCATAGGCGATCTGGCACCATTCCTGGAGCAAGTCCGTCACCCTCATGTCCGGGTTCCAAAGCAGCCGCGCATAAAGCCAGATCGGCAGCCGATTGCGGACGGCGTAAGCCTGTTCAGGCGGACCGGAACGCGGCGACAGCGGGATTTCCGTGATGACGGCGACGTGGCCCAGACGGGCGCTGGTCTGCACGGCGTCCGCAATCATCGTGAAAAACGGCAGAAACGGCGCTGCCCGGAAAGTGTCAAATTCATAAGCGTAATGCCCCATGACAGCGCCGGTTTGCCGCCATTGCCGCATTTCGGCCAGGGCAGCCCGGTTGTGCGCGCAGCTCGAATCGCCCAGGGCGTGCACATGGCAGCGGGCATGACTGGCGTATTCGACGAATTCACTCGGACTGACCGCCACGGTTGGCACCTCGCGATAGCCCTGGTAGGCGATCGTCGCAAACTTCAGGCCCGGCCGCTGCGCCTGCAACGCCGCGACCAGCCGGTTATAGAACGAAAACCAGGCCGTCGACACGCCCTGGGCAGCACACCGCGGGCATTGGCAATAGTCCATGTTGTCCAAAGGGAAAAGGCTGAGGATTTCAAGATCGGTTGGCAGCTTTGCCAACAGCTGCCCGGCGACGATGGCTTCGCCCTCCGGCTGGCTGAAACACATCTGGGAAGGGTAGCGCTGACCGAGGATTTGCGCAAAAAACTCCGGACGCGAAGCGAACAGCTCTTTCGGCAGCCTGACATTGTGGCTTGACTGCATGACATGGAACATCCGGTTGTCGCCATGGCTGCCATGCCGATGGATGTTGATGAAGTTCCTGGCCATCCAGACGCGGAAGTCCTTCACGTCACGCCACTCGCCGCAGAGGTGGAAACCGCGGTAGCGGATGGCCGGCCGGTAGCGCGCCGACATCGGCGGCACGTCCCAGCGCGTCCGACGCGGGATGTAGGCGCCGTCCACCCCGGGCCACAGCCAACGCACGCCGAGCGGATCCTGCAGGAAGGCGTAGACGGCATGCAGCACGGCCAGGTCGCTGCCGCCGCCCAGCCGCAGGACGTCCGGCGCTGAAAGAATGGCGACCTCACCGGGATCCGTCACCTCTGGCAGGACGCCCAGGACGACGGCCGGCCCGGCCGCGTCCCCTGCCAGAACCGGCAGCACGGCGCCGGAAATCGCGGCCAAGGTGGCCTGCAATTCCTCGGCGGCATAGCGGATGGTCGGCCCGGCAGACGGGTCGTGCCGGATAACCCACGTCGTGGTTCCGGCGTCAAACAGGGGCGCGGCCGAGACCGCGGACGACAGAATAACGGCACTCGCGGCGATGGCCATGGCGACAACGAGGGCAACGACGTTGCCAATGGCCTGACAGCGACGTTCACGGGCCATAATCATCTTCTCCTGTTACGGGGTGCGGGAATGCCAGGGAAAATCGCGGCCGCGGCCGGGCGGCGCGCTGGACCACGGCGCCTCCGCCGTGGGGCAAATCCACCGCAGACGCCGCTGACGGCCGACTGTTGGGAAGCGGGGCCGTGCCCGACAGCAAGCACGGCGCGACTGAGGTCAGCGCTTTTCCCCGGTGATGTTTTTCCGGCGAACATCTTCCGGCCATAGCCGGTCTCACTCGCTGGCCTTTTCGCGGGCGCCGCCAGGCAACACGCGTTCCGACAAGTCGATCTTCGGCGCCCGCTGAGCCAGCCGCGGCCCGGTGAACACGAAAGCCGGGTAGACGATGCCGCCGGTGCCGAGCTCGGAACTGCTGTTGTGGACGACCTGGATGGCGAGCAGGTTCTCGCCCTGTTCGACGAGGGTCCCGGTCAGGTCGAACGCCTGGGGCTTGGCAAAGCCGGCGCCCATGCCGATGTACTGGCCGTTGCACCAGACCTTGACGACGGAGTCGACGCCGCCGAACAACAGCCCGGCCGTCTTTTCAGCCAGGGCGGGGAATCGTACCCGGTACCAGACGGCGCCATGGACATAGCCGCCAAGCCCCTGCGCGTCCCAGGTCGAACTGTAAGTCGCCGTGGTGATGTGGTTCTCGTCATTGATTTCGGGTCGGAAAAAGCCCATTTCCGCGCCGGCGTCATACGGGTCCAGCATGGTTTTGAGGCGATCGGGAATCCTGAAGGCGATCTGGTAATCCCCGCTGGAATACGTCCGCATCGTTGCAACCGCCTCTTTCCAGAAGCGGTTCAGGTAGGTCACGGCGCCATGCGAGCAGAGGGCCTGTTCACGGGCCAGGCAGCCTTCGAGGTTCTGCTTGAGAGCCTCGAAATGCGCCTGCGCGGCGGCAAAGTCATACTGGTGCAAGGCGTCCCGGAAGTCGAAGAACATCTGCATCTGGCGCAGGGGGATGGCAGCCACCTCGACGCGTTCACGATCGGCCGCGGTGTCGGCCGCGGCCGCGGCCGAAGCGAACAGCTGCCCGGCCCGGGTCATGAAAGCCTGGTCATAGATCAGCGGGAAGGCATGGTACGAGCCGGCTTCCTGGCCGGCCGCCGACTGCCGCTGGGCCTGCATCAGGTAATACTGCTCCATGAACGGAGCGCCTTTGCCATAGGCTTGGCGGCAAAAGTCGGCCACGAGCTGGCGCCAGTCCTGACTGGTGTCCCAAAGCAGGCGCGCCTCGACGTAGTTCGTCGGCGCCAGGCAGGCCCAGGACCGGATGCTTTCATTGCGCACGCCGAGGATGCCCATCTGACGGTAATAAGGCAGGTCCTCGCCCCAAATCTTAACCTTGCTGAACGGCATGAAATTTTCGGCCAGGTTCCAATTGTAGCCGCGGAAGAATTTGGCGTTGGGCAGTTCGCCCCACTTGTCGAGGATGGCCTTGAAATAGGCTCTGGTCTTGCTTTGCGGCTCCAGGGTGCCGTGCAGGCGCGAATAGGTGATGTCAGCGATGACAATGGCCAGGCGGGGATGCGGCCGATGGCGGGTCGGGATGTCGGCGTGATTGCTGTACAGATAGAAGCCGAGATGCAAATTCGGAAATTCGGCGTCGAGGTTTTCCAGGAGGGTGTTGCACAGCAGGATGAGGTTGTCGGTCACGTCCATGGCGCCGCTCATCGGGTCGCGGCGGCCGGAGCCGCTCAGGTAGCTCTCGACCGACTCGGAGAAGCCGCCGCCGTCGGCCGGGCCGATGCCGATGCCGACGGTCGCGTCCGCCGCCCAGTGGTTTTTCCGGAAGGTGTCGCGGATGTGTTTTTCAAACAGCTCGATGACGCGCGGATGGGTCGGTTCAAGCTGCGGCCCCCGGCGCTTGAAGCTGCCGTCAAGCTGGCGCACCAGGGCGAGCATCTCGGGATTGGCGTCGAATTCGGCCTTGTTGGTGCGGATGATGTTCTGCCAGACGTGTCCGCCGACGCCGACGCGTGGGTCCCAGACACCGCCGGTCTGCATCTTATGACGCCGTTTCCACTGGTCGTATTCCTGGTATTCCTTTTCGATGCGGGTCGCACGGCCACCCGAATACCACGGGAAGCGCACGGAGAACGCCGGCGCCTGGCAGATGTCAAGTTCCGGGACGGCGACGTCATCCCTGGCCGGGATGACCTCGCCGATTTCGCCGGGCATGACCCAGTCGCAGCCAAGCTGGCGCAGCAGTTCATAGAGGCCGAACGCCAGGCCGGAGGCGCTTTCGCCGCCGACCAGGACGTGGCTGCCGGCGGCCTTGAGGCGGAAGCCCTCGCGGGTGGCGCTGGTGACGGTCGGCGCCGCGCCCAGAGCGTGGGCCTGGACGCCGATGATGACGGCCGGCCCAACGGCCGGGTCGGGCGCCAGCCCGACCTGGACCGGCAGGCGCGCGCCGCTCATCTTTTCCAAGTGGTAGACCAGGTCTTCGACGGCCAGGGCCAGGGCCTGGTCGCGGTAGTCTTCAAGCGTCTGGCATTTGTCCGGCAGGCGCAAAGGTTCATTGACATAGATGGCCGCCACCGGCTGTCCGGCTCGAACCAGCTCCACTCCGGCCGCCGTTGCCGACGCCGCCGCCAATCCCGCCATCATCAACCATACTTGCCTCATTTTAGCATCCTTCTGTTGAAGTCAAACCATGTGGGTGCTGGACATCAATCCCCGCCCCGTTGCGGCGCGGCCGGCCGGTTCCCGCCGACTTCAACGACACCTGGCGGCGTGACGCCGCCTGCGGGGGGGGACTATCCATCAACAACTTTTATGCCGGAACACAAGGTCAGCTTGGAGGAACCATTTCCGACGACGGAGGCACGACCAGACATCAGATCATGGCAGCAGATAGATGCCCGGCTTATCGAACCATGCGGTTTGATTTGGCGCCAGGTTGATCCCCATAAGCAGGATGAGCGAATCGGCTTCTGGCGGCACGTCGACAACGCCGATGGCTCGCCGCCACTGGCTCGGGTCCTGGCTTTTGTCATGGGTGACTATGATGTCCTTGTTGGGGACGACCCATTTGCCTTCCTTCTGCCAGCGGGCGCGCAGGGATGGGCTGCCTTCGCCGGCGGCATAGCCCTCAATGATGTAGGTGTTGCCGGGCGCCGCCGGGATGCGAACGATGAAGCAGCCGTTGCTGACGCCGGTGGCGCGGGCGGAGTACGTATCGCCGAAACCCTTGCCGGTGTCGAGCCCGAAGCTGCCCTGTTTTTCGTCATAGCGCCAGAAGCTCCAGCCTTCCGGCAGGTTGCCGGCCGTCCAGTCGGCGGCGGCATCTTTCAATTCGCCTTTTTCAAGCGGCGAGCAGTCCGGGTTGGTGACGAGGTTGACGAGCGTTCCGTTGGCGACGCCCTCGTCCAGAATCTGCCGGCCGACCCCGTCCGGGTCGGCAAGCAGCGCCAGGGCGCGTTCGAAGCCCGGCAGCTGTTCTTCCCAGGTCGCCGCGTCGCGGTCCTTGAATTTCCAGTCCCATTTGATCCAGCGGTATTTTTCACCATAAATCCAGCAGTACTGGTCAGAAGCGCGGCGGGCCTGGCGGAAATTGGCGCGGAGGTGATTCAAGCGGGAGCCGTTCAGGGGTCCGAAATACCAGGGCGATTTTTCGTCATTGGTGTACATGTCGAGGTACAGGCCGAAACCGGCCTGGACTTGGTTGCGGTATTTGGCGCGGTTTTCCGGAGCCACCAGCATGGGGGCGCACCTGGCGATTTCCCAAGCGCTCATGAAGAAGTCCTGATCGGCGGCGGCAAAGCGGTAGCCGTGTTCGGTGGCGTCGACCATGGTGGCTCCCGGGGGAATGGCATCCAGGAAGCCGTTGAGAAAATGGGGCCAGAGGATGTCGCGGGCATGGGCATAATCGGCGAGGTCGACCTTGGTCTGATACAGCGTCCGATTCATGGAGAAAAGCCAGAATGACAGCAACGTGATGTCGGGGAATTCAGCGGCCATGGCCTGCATCACCTGGGCGCCGCGACGGCGGGCCAGTGCGGCCGTCTCCAAGTACGGCCCGTCTTCGGGCTGAAGGGTGTACTGCTGCGAGCGGGGGTAGTCTTCCGGGTCCATCAGCAAACCCTTGGCGCCGCCGGAATGGGCGATCCAAGCCGCAATCGCCAGGTTATGGGCCGCGTTGGCCCAGGCGTCGTCGTCATTCCAGGCCAGGCGCCGCCGCGGCGCCCAGTAGGTGCAAATCAAGTTGTGCTGGAATTTCCCGGAAGACACCTGCTTCACCCGGCCGATTTCCTGTTCGAACCAGCTGCGTTCCCAAGGCGGCTCCGTCATCGCGAGACGAAGATTGACCTGCTTGCCCTCGGCGTTGTTGGCATAAATGCTGATGCTGATCCCATCCAGCGGGAGTTTTTCCAGGGCGGCTTGATTCCGGACCAGGTCATGGGTGTTAACCCACAACAAGTCCCAACTGTGGCCGATAAAGCGCTTGTTGCCAAAATCGTCGGCCTGCGCCAGGGCCAGAACTGACAGCAAAACAAGCAACAGCAAGCTACGCATCTTCTTCTCCTCGGGCTAGGTGTTATATTCGAGACTGAAACAGGCGGCCTGTCCGGAAATGACCCATTACGTTATACTGTCATCACAGCGGCGTCAACCGGGGCGACCACGTTATGTGACGCAAAGGGCCGCCACGGTGCCACGTCGCCCTTGACCGCCATCGTCCACTGATACCCACAGTCCCCTGACATCCACTTGCGTCCCCTGATGTCCACCGTCCACCGTCCATTCCCGGTAATCGGTCACCTATTGAGAACAGGGCTTTGGGAAACGGTCAAGGCATCAGCCAACAAAACCCCAAGCCATCCCTCACGCGCGCGACACGCGCGCGACAAATATGGATGGTGGCCCCCTCTTGGGTGGGTGGGCTTGATT
>CAYOUR010000150.1:0-4862 GCA_964407145.1 uncultured Lentisphaeraceae bacterium
GCCAGGACGACGGCGCCATACCATGGCGCAATTCTCAATGGGTGACCGGTTACGCCGCCAGCCTGGTTCCGCCCTTATGGACCCGGCGCGGTCCGGGCTTGGGCCTTGGGGGAGAATTCCTTGATGGCCGGATGGTCAGGGACGTGTTTGGCCAGGGATTCGCACGACGCCAGGCAGAGTTCAAATTGCCCGGCCGTGAATTGGGTGCGGATCAGGCCGGCCATGGCCTCGGCCCAATGGCTGAGCACGCGGTCGCTGCGTTCCGGGTGATTGACCAGCGGCGACAGGGTTTCGGCCGCCCGGGAGAACTCCTTGGCCTCCAGCAGGCGTATGCCATAGCATTCGTTGGCCGGTGGCCAGGTCGGCATCAGCTGGCGGGCGTTCAGGGCGGCGGCCAGGGCCTTGTCGGTCTCGCCCCGGGCGGCGTAAAGCTCGGAGAGATTGATCAGCAGCAGGGGCTTCTGGCTGAAATAGTCGGCGATCTTCTCGTAAAGCTGGATGGCCGGTTCAATGGCATCGGCCGCGGCCAGCAGGAAAGCCGCCCGATAGGCATGTTCGACTTCGGCGAAGTCCTGGACGCTGACCGGCTTGACGGCCATGGCCTTGGTGAGGGCCGCGGTCATTGCCGGCAGGTCCTGCCGTTGCCAGGCCAATTCCGCCTGGGCGTACAGGGCAATGGCCTGGAAACCCGGCTCCGGCCTGGCGGTCATTTCGCGTTGCAGCGCTTCCAATTCGTTGGGCGAAGCATGTCGGCGACAGTAAATCAGATACGCATTCGCCAGCGCCAGGCTGTCCGGTGATTGCGCGCGGAATTGAGCAAAGGCGGCGGCCAATTCCGCGTTGGCGCCGAGGCCCTCCAAGGCGGAGAGGTAGATCAGTGCCATGTCCATCGTTTCATTGCCCAGGCGCATGCTGGCCAGGGCGCGGTCGCGCGCTGCGGTGAAATCCCGTTGTCCCAGGGCGAATTCCGCGGCGACATACAGGATTTGCCGGTCTTCGGGAAAGCGCGTCAAGGCCGCCGTCACTTCACTGCTGGAGAGAACACGGCGCCGGAGTTTGTCAGTCAGGATGACTTGTTCCAGCAGCAGGACGGGATTCTTTTCGTCACGGATGATGGTCGCGATCTGGGCGGCTTCTGCCAGGCGTTGGTTGGCGGTCAGGTTGGCGATGAAGGGCAGGGCCATGCCGACGGCGCGTTCCTGGATGGCGCTGCCGGGGAAATTCGCTTCAATGAGGCTTAGGGCCTTGGTCACTTCCGCGACCTGGTTCTGCTGCAGGCCGGAATAGAGCGTCATCAGCATCGCCACCGGCGTGTTGTAGATGTTGTTCAGGCGCTTGAGGACATCCGCCAATTTGGCGTCATCGCGATCCATGAAGGCGATCAGTGCTTCCAGGTAATAACCGGCCAGCAGGAACTGCTTGTTGCCGACCTGGTATTTCTCCTGCAAAGCCAGCAGGGCGGCGCGGTCATTGCGGCTGGCGTGAATCTCGCCCAGCCGGGTCGCTATGTCCGGGTTGCTGTCACGCTTTAGTATCTGCTCATACAGGGGCAGCGCGCGGTCAAAGTCCTGACGCATGAAGTATAAATTGCCGAGCAGAATCTGGCCGGATTCCGGGAGGATGGCGCTGGCCGCCAGGAGCCATTTTTCCGCTTCGGCGAAGTCCTGGGCGCCCAAGGCGATTCCGGCCAGGGCATTCATGGCGTCGAAGGCGACAGCCGGCTCCGGGGCGCGGGTGATTTCGGTCAAGGCCGAGACCAGCTCGTCCCGGGGGATGTTCCGGGCATTGACATAAAGGTTCAGAAGCTGACCTTCGGGGGAAGTCAGGACTTCCTGCCCAGTCAGCGCTTCCAGCAGTTCCCGGGCCCGGTCCGTTCGATTGGTCTTGACCTGGGCCAGGCCGGACAGCACGGCCTGTTTCGGCGGCAGGGGTGATCTTTTCTGCAGGATGTCGAGCGCGCTGGCCAGAGCCTCGTAGCTTTGCGCGCGGAACAGCGCGAGCAGCCTGGCGTCGACATAGTCGGTTCGCATGGCATTCAGGCTGGAGGCGTACTGCCAGGCCGCCGCCGCCTTGGACCATTCGCCCAGGCGTTCGTAGACCCGGGCCAGTTTCACATAGGCCGCTTCATGGTGGGGATCGTCTTTGAGGCAGTTGCGCAGCAGGGCCAGGGCCATCCGGTCGTCCGTGCCGCTGTCAGCCAGGGCAAAGGCGTCCTGCAGCCGCGAAGTCTTGCGGTGATTGCCGACCAGGGTCACGACAATCGCCGCCAGGCAGGCGAGAAGAACCAGAATGGCCAGTGATAAAACCAGTGTCCTGACCGGAGCGCGCGTCGTCCTGATGGGGGGTGGGGTGGTCATGTCAGTATTCCGGGAAAAACGGCCAGAATGCCAGGCAAAACGATACATTCTGTTAAATGTATTTTCGCATTCATCAATGAGCAAATGGACAAACGTCAATTATTGAGAAAAATGCGCCAATAATCTCCTTGTCACATGTACGCCATGTCGGTTCATTTTGCCGGCGCGGTTGTGGCGTTGGCAGGCCGTTGAGCCCACATTCGCCGGTGGAGGGGAATGATCATGGCCAGAAACAGGAAGCCGGCGACGGTCAGGGACAGCCCCAGGCCCAGATGGGGATGCAGATAATGTATGACCAGGTTGACGGCGCCCATGGTGATCATGATCAGTGGGATTTGCCGGCAGAGGCTCCACAGGGCATGGCGGCCTTCGTAGGCCGTGACGACGCCGACCATGGGGAAGGCCGTCATGAAGCCGCCCAGCTGATGCTTGAGCAGGAGCAGCCCGCCGATCACGGCGGTCAAAAGCACGATTTTCCGGGCGACCGGCATTTGACTGCGCTGCCCTGGCTCCTGCCGCCTGGGAAAATAGCGCAGCAACAGCCCGGCCAGCAGATAATTCCAGGCCACGGCCGCCACAAAGCCGGCTTCGGTCAGGGGATAGACTTTCTGGAGAAACATCCCCAGCGCGCTGTAGGCGGCGACGCCGCAGGCAATGGCGGGCATGATTCCCATGATGGCGTGGCTGTACAGCAGGCGCACCGTATGCGCGAACAGCAGCAGCAGGCTCAGCCCCAGGACGTTGCCCGCGTTGACATTCTCACCCAGGGACAGCAGCGCCAGGCTTGAGGGAATCGGCAGGCCGAGAATAAAGGCCTTGTGCTCGGGGCGATATAGATAGGCGACGCCGACCGACATGCCGACGACGCCAACCAGCAGCATCGCATCCCAGAATAATGGCGGCATCATCAACCCCTGTTGGTAAAATGGCTCTTCCTGAGCTTGAAAAAAATCAGGGAATGAACCTGCCGGCATGATGCGGATAACAGGAAAAACCACCGACGGCGACCGATGCACACGGAAAGAAAAATCGGTGTGCATCGGTGTCCATCGGTGGTTCAGGGCGCCGGCCGCCGGCAGCGTCGTGGTGCGGCAGCGGCTTCAGCCGTAAAGAGCCTTCATTTCATCTTTGTTCAGGCGTTTGCGGCGGGTGGTTGGCGCCGCCGGCTTGGCCGCCGGACCGCCGGACATGGCCGGGCCGCTCGGACCGCCGGACATGGCCGGGCCACTCGGACCGCCGGACATGGCCGGGCCACTCGGACCGCCGGACATGGCCGGGCCGCTCGGACCGGCAGTCGGTACGGCCGGCGCCGCCACCCGGCGGCGGCGCGGCTTTTCTTCTCCGGCGCCAAACAGGTCGTCGAGAATGTCTTGTTTCGGTTTGGCTTTGGCCATCGTGCGAACTCCTGTCTTGTTCTTATGCGTTATGGTTGCTCGGACAACCACGGAAAACTGTTCCGGAATGCGTCTGGCGTATAATATCCTCCATTTTCATGAACATTCCAGACGAACCGGAAATAAGAGGCATATTGTTTGGCGACGGCTTCGACGCTGAAACGCTTGACGGCCGTGGTGCGGATGGCCTGCCGGTTGAGCGTGGGCGCCAGGCGCACGGCGGCCGCAAATTCGGCTGCGGTCCGACAGCGGAAACCGGTGACGCCCTGTTCGACGGTTTCGACGAAGGCGCCCCAGTCGGTTGTGATGACCGGCGTTCCGCACATCTGGGCTTCAATGGCGACATAACCGAAAGGCTCGACATACAAGGTCGGCATGAGCACGGCCCGGGCCTGGCCGATCAGCCGCACCTTGTCCGGGCCATGCCACCCGGAATGGGCCATGACCAGGCGCAGGCCGGTGTCCTCGGCACAGCGCCGGGCCAGGGCAATGCCCTTGGCTGGGATGTCGCGGCCGAGATAAAGCAGGTAATCATCCGGCCGTTCGGCCAGGCGGTAATGGTCCGCTTCCACAAAATGGGGGATGACGGTGTCAAAGAAGCGTGTGTCGCGGGTCTGTTCCGGCATGGCGGCATAGATCGTGTGCTGGTGGGCGTAGGAAGGGAACACCCGGTACGACGTCCAGCAGTGGTCATAGCCAAGCATGGGCTCAAAGGCCGGCCGGCCCTGGCAGTCCACGTCGGCTTGGGCCGCGCCGTAGAGCGAGGCAATCAGCTCCGGCTGGCCGTCATCGCGCAGATTCGCGGCCAGATGCCGGTTGAGACGGCGGTTGTAGGTGAGGTGCCAGCGGTTTCGATAGCGCCACGAGCCGGTGGGCAGGCCGATGTCGATGAACTGTCCGCGCGGCCCCGGCAGCCGTGAGCCGCGGATGCCGTAGTACTTGTAGGGTATTCGCAGGTGCTCAAGCAGAACGCAGAAGTTGTGGCAGTTGAAAACCTGCGCGTCGGCCGGATAAGCCGTGCGCTCCAAAGGCAGCAGCGGATGACCCAGTACATGCATCACCGCCGGAAAATCGCCGCTGCCGTCGCCCGAGCTGGCCTGGTTCTTTCCCT
>CAYOUR010000150.1:4962-10927 GCA_964407145.1 uncultured Lentisphaeraceae bacterium
GTTGCAGTTGCCGGCGGCGGCCCAGGCAGAGCTGGCGCAGTTCCGGCGAGACATCCCAGCGGCTGGGGAAGGCTTGGCACTGCTCCGGCTTGACCGGGTTGATGCGGCATTTGTTGTCCTCGGTCAGGAAGACGCAGGCGCCGTCGGCGCGGTCTGTGAGGATCAGCGACTGCCGGTCCTGGGGCAGGGTCGTAAAGGTGGCGATGAACGCGTCTTCGGTCAGCCCGAGGAATTGGGCGATGGCGCTGATTTCGTGCTCGCTGACGCGCACGATGCCGGGCCAGCGGCAGCAGGCGCCGCAACGTTGGCAGGCAAAAGGGGGCAATGGTGTGTTGAGCGTAGCCATGGTTATTCCAGGAGTGAACGCAGTTCCGCCAGGCTCAGGCCGGTTTCCGGCGCCCATTCGGCGGCGCCGTCCATGACGCGTTCGAACAGTTCGCGTTTCTGTTGCAGGAGGGAGAGGACTTTTTCTTCCACGGTGTTCTTGACGATCAGCCGGTAGGCGAACACGGCCTTGTCCTGGCCGATGCGGTGGGTGCGGTCGATGGCCTGGCGTTCCACGGCGGGATTCCACCATGGGTCAAAAAGAAACACGTAGTCGGCCTTGGTGAGGGTGAGGCCGGTGCCGGCGGCCTTCAGGCTGAGCAGGAACACTGACGGCGCTTCACATTCGGTGAATTCCCGGACCAGCTCCTGGCGCCGAGGCACCGGCGTCTCGCCGGTGATGGTGAAATACGTCATGCCGCGTTCGGACAAGGCCCTGGCCACGATGTCGAGCATGCCGGTGAACTGGCTGAAAACCAGGCAGGAATGGCCGCTGTCCTGCAGCTCGGTGAGGTTTTCCAGCAGGGCGGCCAGTTTGGCCGAGGGTATTTCCCGGGCGCCGGGGCGAATCAGCTCCGGCGCACAGCATGCTTGGCGGAGCCGCGTGAGTGAGGCCAGGACGGCGGCCGGGCCTTGTGAACGGAGTGCCTGGCGGGCCTGGAGCAGCAGACGGTCGTAAAACGCCTGCTGCTCCTGGTCCATCTCAATTGGAAGGAGCTGCTCGGTGCGCGGCGGCAGTTCTGGCGCCACCAGGTCCTTGGTTCGCCGCAGCATCACCGGCGCCAGTCGCCTGGTCAGCCGGGCCAGTCCTGCGGGCGACTGGCCCAGGCGGCTGACAGTCTGGCCGTCGCCCAGGTAGCCGGGATTGAGGAAGTCCATGATGGACCACAGGTCCAGGAGACGGTTTTCCAGGGGGGTGCCGGTCAGGGCCAGGCTGCCGTCGCGCCGCAGCGCCTTCACCGTCCTGGTGGTTTCCGCCTGCGGATTCTTGATGGCTTGGGCTTCGTCGAGGATGACAAAGGTGAAGTGTTCCTGGGCCAGCAGGTCACTGTCCAGTCGCGCCAGGTTGTAGTGGGTGACAAGCACGTCGACCGCTTCCTGGCGAAGCAAGCCGGCGCGCGTCGACCGGTCGCCTTGGAGGGCGACGACTGACAGCTGCGGACAGAACTGCTGGGCCTGCTGCTGCCAGACGGCGATCACCGAAGCCGGGCAGAGCACCAGCACCCGGAAACGGCCGCCGGCCGGAACCAGTTGCTGTTTCCAGGCCGTCAGCATGGCCAGGACCTGCAGCGTCTTACCCAGGCCCATGTCGTCCGCCAGAATGGCCCCGGCGCCGCATCGGCAGCGGTCGGCCAGAAAGTCGACGCCGGCTTTCTGGTATGGCCGGAGCACGGCCTGCAGTTCTGCTGGCAGCCGCAGCGGTTCAGGGGGCTCGGCCGTGCGCAGGCGCGAAAAGAACGAGCGGCTGCCGTCTTCGACTTGCCAGTTGATGGTCCTGGACAGGCGTTTGATGGTCTCCTGGGCGTCGTGTTCCAGGAAGGGATCGCCGTCCGCCAGTCCGGCCTCGGCCAGGGCGTCGGCCGCGGCATGGAGGCGTTCGGGGTCGAGATAAAACCAGGAGCCGTTCAGCCCCTGGAGAACCTGTCGGCCGGAGCGCCGGGCTTCCTGGACTTCGGCCAGGCTGAATGAATCCTGGCCAACCTGCCAGGAGACGCTCATGCTCACCAGGCCCCGTTGCGACCGGACCTGGAGGCGTGGACGGTCCAGGCCGCCGTTGTTCTGGCCGAGAAGGCCGGCCAGGTCCCCGGCATGGGTTTTGCGCACGCCGGCCGGGGTTTCCGCCCACAGCTGGCGCAGTTCGGCGGCGCGCATGGGTATGGCGGGCAGGCGCAGTTCGCCGTCTTCGACGGTGGCGCCTCGGGCGAGCAGGCGGGTTCGCAGATCCTGCACCCAGGCAAAAAGGCCGCCGCCATAGACTGTCACCAGAAAACCGCCCTGGTGTTCACGGATACGGGTGTCGCTGCATGGCCCGCCGTCCAAGTCGAGAAAACGCCCCTGGTGTTCGAAGCGGAGGATGAACTGCTGTTTTTTCTGGGACACCTGCAGGTGCAGGTCGCTGGCCTCGGTTTCCACCCGGGTGACGCAGTCGCCGCTGATCAGGTCGAGCCGGCCGTCGATCAGTTCGGCCAGATGCTCGACAACGTACTGACGGCCCATGCGCGGGCTTTTCTGGCGAAAGAATTCACGCAGGGTCGGCCAGGAGATGGGCGGTTCAAAGCTGCTGACCATGCCCCGAATCGGGTCGCTGGCCGGGCAGTTCTGCAGGTGCAGGAGCAATTCATGGGCCTGGAGGCGCCGGCCATTGGCAAAGACAAAGACCGCGGCCACCTGAATCCACTCGCCTTGGCCGGTCAATTCGACGACCAGCCGTGCCGACGTGGTCAGGCCCGCGCTGTTGATGAAGTCTCGCGTCTCCCGGTCAATGAACCGCGGCTGCGCCGACCAGCGGTTGAGCCAGCGGGACAAATCGTGGTCCGGGAGGGCCAGGGCGCGAAGACTCAGCTGCGGGCGCGACAGCCGCCGCAGCATCGGCAGCAGCCAGACCAGAAAATCGGCGTCGGACCGGCCCCAGGCCGGGGTGCGGCCCGGTTGCTGCGCCACCGTCGCCGCGTGATTGCGGACGGCCGACAGCGTTGCCAGAAAACGGTCCTCGCCGCGGACAATGTAGAAGCGGACCCCGAACTGGCCGGGCGCCAGCCTGGTGTCGATTTCGACTTCCAGCCGCATGGATTCCGGCGCCTGGTCGTGGTGGCCGGCTCCAGGCTGGTCCTGGAACAGTTCCCGCCCGAGATTCAACTGGCGCGGTCGCGCCGGCGGCGCCTGGCCGGTCGCCATGCTGGCGGGCCTGGCGGCCATTGCCGTCGCCGTGCCCGGCATTTTCCAGCCCCGGTCGCGGCAGGCGGTGCGCAGCAGCACGTGCGCGGCGTACGCATGCATGCAGGCCGGGCCAGGGTAGCCGCAGGGGCAGCTCGGCTGCCACTCTTCGCCGGTCAGGCGCCAGGTGACGGTGATGCGGCCGATGTCGGCTTGCAGCGAATCAGCGGTCCAGCGCAGCACGAATTGGCGCTCATTGCGCATCACCAGCAGCGAGGTCTGCCGCAGGGATGGCGAGAACCGGCCGGAAATCTGACTTTCCGTCAGCCAGTGGTCAAGCCAGGGCGGCGAGGAGGGTGGATGGGCTATTTCAGTGAATGACATGAAACGAGTATTAGTCCTTGCCGGCTCGGGGCGCGGAATTTCTCCGGCGCCAGCGGCGGAAATCGCAGCGGCTGACGACCTGGCCCACCAGGCGGGCGCCGGCGTTGGCCAGGGTGTTAAGGTGAAAAAAACGGTCCAGGCGGCTGCGCTTGAGGTCAATGGCCTTGACCGGACAGAATTCGTGGCAGCAGTAGCAGCGGATGCAGGTTTTTTCATTGACCTGTCGGTCCGGCTCGGCCAACGGCAGGATGGCCGGCGGCTGGACCGGGCAGCCGTATTCGCAGCGCCGGCAGCGGATGCATCGCGCCGCATTGATTTCCGGGCGCGGCACCAGCTGACGGCGCAGCCAGCGCAGCGCCGACCCCGGCAGGGGCAGGATGCGCATGATGTTGCAGGGCGCCCGCACCAGCTCGAAGTCGGCCCGGCGGAAGTCATCCGGATGCGCGCCGGCGATGGTGATGTCGGACAAGTCCGTGACCCCGAAGCCGGCCCGGCGCGCGGCCATGGCAATAGGCACGTCTTCGACCGGCAGGCCGATGATCGCGCAGCAGACCGTGTCGACTGCCGTCAGATCGGTGCCGGCGACCAGTGCGCCAAGGTGGCGTGGCGTGCCGCCGCTCGGTCCGGGACCTTCCATGGCGACGACGCCGTCCATGATCGCCAAGGCTGGCCGGGCCAGGCGGTTGATGTCAATCATCAGGTCGGCCAGCCGGTCGCGGTTCTGGAGCCGGAAATGGAACTGCCCCTTGGCGGAACCGGGAATCAGCCCGAATTGGTTTTTCAGGGCGCCGGTATAGGCCATCTGCGCGTGCGTCTTCAATTTTGGCAGGGTGATCAGCACGTCGGCTTGCCGCAGTTGGTTGGTCAGGCGCAGGCGCCGGGCAATGCGGTTGTCCTCGCACTCGAACACCTCGGTCTCGTCGAAATCCGCCAGGGTGGCGCCTTCGGTTTCGATGACTTCGAGCAGGCCTGAGCCGCGGGCGGCCGAACGCGTGTCGCCGACGCCGGGGCCGTCGCCGACCAGGGCCGAGGCGCCGGCTTCCCGGACCAGGCGAAGCACGCCACGCAAAATCGCCGGATGCGTCGTCACGGCCAGGTCGGGATGCGATGGCGCCACCAGATTCGGCTTCAGAAGGACGGTCTGCCCGGGCTGGACAATGCCCCGCATGCCGCCAAACGGCGCCAGGGCCTGGCGCAGCGCCGTCAGAACCAGGGCGTCGTCGTCATAGCGGTCAAGATGGATTAAACTGACTGTTGCGGGCATAGTGTTGTTCTTGCTGTCGGGCGGCTGGTCAGCGGCCGGAGCCTGCCGGACGCGCGCAATCGCGGCTGCATCATTTGCCGGGCACGACTTGGCGAAGCGGCCCGGGCAGCCAGTGGAGAAGGGTCGTTGCCAGGCCGAAGCTGACCAGGAAGCCAATGACGTAGCCGACATGATGGGCGCTGAAAAAACGCGCCGCGTCGGCCGGCAGATGATTGGCCAGCAGCGGCGCCAGGCGCGGCTCCAGAAGCAATGAGCCGATGATGCCGACGCCGACGCAGAGCGCAAATACGGCCAGACGGCAAAGCATCCTGGTGATGTGCAGGCCGAAATAGAGGATCATCAGCGAGCCCAGCGCGAGAACCAGGTATTTCCACCAGTCACGCCGCCAGTCAAAACCCTGGTTGGTGAATTCCAGAGTCCTAAGCGCTTCCAGTTTCTGCAGATGGTCAAGGGGATTTCGGTGGTTGCTGTCGGGTTCAACGGCCACCGGCATCGCTCCGGTATCCGTGGCTGCGGCCGCGTGGCCGGAATCCGCCGGAGCCGGTTTTGGGGCTGTTTCTGCCGGCGTCTCCTTGGCCGGTCCGGCGGCATTGGGCGAGGTTCCGGCCCGGGTGAGGTCCGCCAGGTATGGCGCGGCCAGCATCAGTGCCGTGGCCACGGTGATGCCCAGGCCCAGCCGCCTTCGCCATGGCAGCAAATGCATCAGAAATCCCAGCATGACTTTGTCCGCCTCCCGTCCCATTTCCCGTCCAACACCCCCGGTTTTGACCTTGATGCCATCATGTAAATATAACGCGTGGAAGAGAATTGCAAAATTGGGGTCCGCGAGAAAATGGGTATCTGCGTTATCGGTCACCGATTGACAATGACGGTCACAGTGCGAAATGTGGTGGTAAGCGCTTGATTTCAGGCCGCGCCGTATGTTGTCCAGGCTCATTTGCCGGGCATCGTGCAAGGACGACGACACCCTGCCATGGCACAATTCTCCATGGGTGACCGATGACGATTTCCCGTAACCGGTCACCCATTGAGAATGACGGTCAAAGTGCGAAATGCGGTGGTAAGCGCTTGATTTCAGGCTGCCGTATGTCGTCCCGCCCTCCGGGCGGCCAAAGCAGA
>CAYOUR010000151.1:0-10858 GCA_964407145.1 uncultured Lentisphaeraceae bacterium
GGGCGAGGGAACCCGGGGGGAAGAGACACCTCTGCTTTGGCCGCCCGGAGGGCGGGACGACATACGGCAGCCTGAAATCAAGCGCCTATCACCACAGTTCGCACGTTGACCGTCATTATCAATGGGTGACCGATTACAAAAACATCTTGCTGCATGAGCGACCCGGGGATCGTCCCCGCCGCCCCTGACACCGCCGCCAAATGCCAGATCACCGGAAAAATCCAGCTGGCAAATTGGCCAACGCCATCATGAACAGCTACATTATAGATTTTAACAGATTTGCCCACTGCCAGGCATGACCAGCCGTGCCCCGGCTGATTTGCACCACGACCGCCGGGCCGGCGTGCCTGCCGCTGCACCGGCCAGGCGGCCATTTGTCAAGGAGACACGATGACCGAGGAACCGACCACGCCCCAGACCGACAACCTGCCGGCCGACGACATGCGCGAGCAACGCCTGCGCAAAATGGAGCAGATCGCCCAGGCCGGCGGCAGCCCCTACGGCCGCCGCGTGGACGGCATCGTCCCCAGCCAGGAGGCCAAGCAGCGCTTTGCCGAAGCGCCCGAAGGCGCCGAACTCGAAGTCCGCGTCGCCGGCCGCATGACCGCCCGCCGCATCATGGGCAAGTCCCTGTTCGCCAACCTCAAGGACCAGAACGGCCAGATGCAGCTCTATGTCCAGAAAAACGTCATCGGCGACGACGCCTACGACGTCTTCAAGGACCTGGACATCGGCGACATCATCACCGCGGTCGGAACCCTGTTTGTCACCCGCACCGGCGAAGTCAGCCTGCGCACCACCGGCTTCGAACTGCTCGCCAAATCCCTGCGCCCCCTGCCTGAAAAATGGCACGGCCTGACCGACATGGAACAGCGCTACCGTCAGCGCTACCTCGACCTGATCAGCAACCAGGACGTGCGCGAGACCTTCCAGCAGCGCAGCCGCATCGTGCAGGAAATCCGCAGCTACCTCAACGCCAAAGGCTTCATGGAAGTCGAAACGCCGATGATGCAGCCCCTGGCCGGCGGCGCCGCCGCCCGCCCCTTCAAAACCCACTACAACGCCCTCAACAGCACCATGTACCTGCGCATCGCCACCGAACTCTACCTCAAGAGGCTCCTCGTCGGCGGCTTTGAAAAAGTCTATGAGATCGGCCGCAACTTCCGCAACGAGGGCATGGACCGCCGCCACAACCCGGAATTCACCGTGCTGGAACTCTACCAGGCCTATTCGGACTGCCGCGGCGTCATGGCCCTGCTCGAAGACATGATCTGCACGGTCGCCCAAAACGTGTTCGGCACTCTTCGCTTCCAACGCTCCGAAGGCGAGGACATCGACCTCACCCCGCCCTGGCGCGTGGCGACCTACCACGAACTGGTCACCGCCAAGATGGGCGCCGACTGGTTCGACCTCGACCTCAATACCTTGCGCGCCCGAGCCCGCGACCTCGGCCTGAACATCCCCGACGCCATGCCCGCCCGGGACATCACCCACGAAGTCTACGAAAAAACCATCGAACACACCCTGATCCAGCCGACCTTCGTCACCCGGCTTCCCGCCCACCTGGTCCCCCTGGCCAAACGGTGCGAGGACAACCATGACCTGGTCGACGTCTACGAACTGGAAATCAACGGCCAGGAAATCTCACCGGGCTATTCCGAACTGAACGACCCCGTCGAACAGCGCGCCCGCTTTGACAGCCAGCTCATCGGCCGCGATGACCTGGAAGGCGAGGTCAACCGCATTGACGAGGACTTCCTCACCGCGCTCGAACACGGCATGCCGCCGACCGGCGGCCTCGGCCTGGGCATCGACCGGCTGGTCATGCTCCTCACCGGCGCGCCCTCCATCCGCGACGTCATCCTCTTCCCGCAGATGCGCAACGTGAAATAAGACGCGAGCCCGGCCCGGACGCGACGCACCACGGCAACCAGGAACCACCCCATGCCAAAACTGATCATCCAGGAAGACTACAAGGTCACCGGCGAATTCGTCATCCCCGATGGCGACTCCCTGATCGGCCGCAATCCGGAGGCCGCCCTGTCGCTCGGTCACAATGGCGTCTCCCGGCAGCATTGCCGGCTGCACCGCGACGGCGACGCCGTCACCATCGAAGACCTCGGCAGCCGCAACGGCACCTTCGTCAACGCCCACCCCGTCCACGCCCCGACCAAGCTCAACCACCTCGACCATGTCCAGATCGACGAGGTGCTCCTCATCTTCGACGCCGACGACCTCTCCGACGCCGACAACACCGACCAGCTCAAGGGCTGCGAACACCTGAGCACCCAGCTTGACTTCGTGCGCGACACGGTCAACAAGATCGAAGCCAACATGGCCCGCGTCATCCAGGGCAAGGACGACGTCATCCGCAAGGTCCTCATCGCCCTGGTCAGCGACGGCCACGTGCTGCTGGAGGACGTGCCCGGCGTCGGCAAGACCAAGCTGGCCCAGGCCCTGGCCCGGTCCATCAGCACCGACTTCAAACGCATCCAGTTCACGCCGGACATGCTGCCCAGCGACGTCACCGGCATCAGCGTCTACGACGAAAGCCAGCGCCGGTTCATCTTCATGCCCGGACCGGTCTTCGCCAACGTCGTGCTGGCCGACGAAATCAACCGCGGCACCCCGCGGGTGCAGTCCAGCCTGCTGGAATGCATGGCCGAATCCATGATTACGGTCGACGGCAACCAGCACGTGCTGCGCAAGCCTTTCTTCGTCATCGCCACCCAGAACCCGGTCGACTTCCATGGCACCTACCCGCTGCCGGAAGCGCAGCTGGACCGCTTCCTCATGCGCCTCAACATGGGCTATCCGCTGCCGGAGGTGGAAATGGACATCCTGCAGACTCAGGCCGCCGTCAACCCCATCAACCTGATCTCGCATGTCGCCGAGGGCAGCGACATCATCCACTGCCAGTCGCTGATCCGCTCCGTGCATGTCTCCGAACTGGTCCGCGACTACATCGTGACGGTCATCAGCGAAACCCGGCAGCACCCGGCCTTCAGCTACGGCTGCAGCCCGCGCGCCTCCCTGGCCCTGATGCGCGCCAGCCAGGCCCTGGCCGCCATCAACGGCCGCGACCACGTCCTGCCGCGCGATGTCCGCGACCTGGCGGCCAGCGTCCTCGCCCATCGCCTGCCGCTGAAGCTGCAGGCCCGCTCCGAATGGCCGTCTTCAACCCGTGTCATCGAGTCCATCCTGGCACAGCTCCCCATGGAGAAATGGGAAAAGGACGTCACGTCCTGAAACGGCAGGGGAGGAGAGCATCATGGCGCGTTTCATCTGGCCGACCACCCGCGGATGGGTGCTGGGACTTTCGGGCATCGCCTGGCTGCTGGTGGCCATGGTCAACCACGCCCTGATCGCCCTGATCATCGGCTGGACCGCGATCTGCCTGACCGCGGCCAGCCTGGTCAGCGCCCTGCTTTCGCTGTACGGCTTCCGGGTCCGGCGCGGGCCGGTCAGCCATGCGACCGCCGGCCAGACCATCAACCTGCCCCTGGAAATCGAAAACCCGAAATGGCGGCGGCGCCAGTCGATCGTGGTGGAGGAGCAGCTGCCCTTCGCCCTGGAAACGCCTTTGCGGTCAGTCATCCCGCCGATCCGGCGGCGTTCCAAGGAGAGCTTCGACCGCCAGGTCCTGGCCATCCGCCGCGGCGACTTCAAGCTGAACGCCATCACCCTGCGCGGCGGCGACCCGGCCGGGCTGTTCTACCGGGAGACGACCGTGCGGCTGCCGGCCTCGGTGGTCATCTACCCGCCGGTGGAGCCCGTGCCCGACCTGCTGCTGCACCAGCACGAAGCCACCCAGGCGACCACCGGCGACCCGATCAGCGCCGCCGGAACCAGCCAGGATTTCTACGGCGTCCGCGAATACAACCACGCCGACGGCATGCGCTACATCCACTGGCGCAGCAGCGCCAGATTCGGCAAATTCATGGTCAAGGAATTTGAACGCAACGCGGTGATGTCGGTCGCGGTCCTGCTGGACGCGAACGAACAGCTGGTCAGCGACGGCGCCTGGTCGAACCTGGAATACCTGGTCCGCGCCGCCGCGAGCCTGAGCCATTACTGCTCCGACCTGTACTGCTCGTTTGCGTTCGCGGCCGGCGGCGCCAAGCCGGCCGTCATCATGCCCAAGTCCGCCAGCGAAGCGCATCCGGAGGTGATGTACTCCCTGGCCACCCTGGCGCCAGGCAACGTCCGCCTCAACACCCTGCTTGAAGACCTCGGCCGCGCCCTGCCCGGCAACACAGTCGTGTTCTGCCTCAGCCTCAGCGCCGACAACATCCCCTTGCGCCAAGCCCTGGAAGCCCTGGTCGGCGAGGGCATGGATGTGCGCTGGTACTACGCCGGCAAAAAGGCCTTCGCCGCCGCCAAAGCCAAGAAAACCATGGCGGCGGAGGCGGAGTCCGCCGCCCGCCCGAAATCGCCCTCGCTGATCACGCCGGTTCAACTCACCCCTGACATGAACCTGTCCCAGGCCCTGGTGGTCTTGCCCGGCTGAACACCGGCCGGTGTCATCCGGCCGGACCGAACCGGAACGGAACGGCCCAGCCCGACACGCCTTCCCCTTTTCCCCGTCATCGCGCCATGCCCGAACAACCCTCCCATCAATCCCTGGAAATCACCCTGCCCTTGCAGATCAGCTACCTGCTGCTGTATCTGACCGGGGCGTTCTGCGCCCTCTGGGAAAAGGGCTATTCGCCGATCACCTTCGCGGTCATGGGCGCCGCGCCGCTGGTCCTGCTGCTTTCCAGAATCCCGAAGCGCTGGTTTCCGGAGCTGCTGCGCCAGCTGGTCCAGCTGGGTCTCGGCGCCGCGGCCATTGCCTGGTTCAAGCACCGCGCCCCCGACACGCCCCTGGACCTGGCCCTGATTGAATGCGCCGCCATCATCGGCGTCGCCCTGCTGGTCGGCGGCGTGCTGCGCGAGCACTCCCTGCTGGCAATCCTCAGCATTGCCCTGGCCGGCTATGGCGGCCTCACCCCGGGACGGCCCTTCTTCTTTCCGGCCTTTGCCGTGGCCGCCGCCGTCTGCATCACCATCCTGTACCAGACCAGGACCCTGATGCTCACCGTGGTCACCCAGGCCAAACCGATGCCCATGCCCAGACACCAGGCCACCTGGGAATACCGCATCTCCCATTTCGTCACGGTCTTCGCCCTGATCCTGGTCTGCCTGGCCCAATTCCCGCTGCGTGAAAAACTCCGCACCCGCGGCATCGCGCCAGTCTCCTTCCATTCGGAGGAGGACCTGGAATTCCCGGAGCTTTGGCGGGACTGGTTCAAGCCGACCAAGTACATCCTTACCCGCAACCAGGCGAAGCAACAGGTGGACGGCACCAGGGACCCGGTGCCGACAGACCAGCCGTCAACCGCCCACATCACCAACAACGACCAGCGGAACATGGACGCCCGGGACGGCAACGGCGGCGGCGCCTCGGTCGGCACCGACCTGGTCTTCCGAGCCTATACGCCGGCCAAGCTCTACTGGGTGATGCAGCTCTACGACACCTACGACGGCAACCAGTGGTCACGCTCGCCCAGCCTCCTCGAAGGCAAGAACAGCCTGGACACCTATGAGCCGCGGGACAGCATGGAAGTCATCCAGAACATCTCCATGGAAAAACCCCTGAGCCTGCGCCTGCCCTACGCCTTCAAACTGAAACAGGCCGCCCTGCGCAACCAGAGCAACCGGGCCGAAGACCCGATCAGCGCCATCATCCAACGCCCTGACGCCGTCTCCCTCGTCCTGAAAAGCAGCAGCATCCCGGACCCGCCCTGGCACTACCGCGTCCAATCGTACGTGCCCGTCCCGGACCTGCGCCAGGAACCGCAGGCCTGGCAGGAGCCGCCGCGGAATTTCGGCTGGAACTGCCGCAGCCTGCCCCAGAAGATCATCACGCCGCGGCTGCGCCAGCTCGCCCTGGACCTGACCGAGGAGGCCGACGGCGCCCTGGCCAAGGCCAATGCCCTGCGTGATTACCTCCGGCAGAACTTCAAGTACAACCTGGAGGCGCCGCCGATTCCGGCGGACCGCGAGGTCGTGGATTACTTTCTGTTCGAAAGCCGGGAGGGCTACTGCCAGCACTATGCCCAGGCGCTGGTCATCCTGGCCCGCCTGGCCGGGCTGCATGCCCGCCTGGCAACCGGATACTCGCCGGGCAAATACAACATCCTGGCCCATTATTTCGAGGTGTATGAATACCACGCCCACGCCTGGGCGCAGATCTTCGTCGAGCCCTACGGCTGGCTGACCTATGACGGCGTTCCCCCGGGCGAGTTGCGCCTGCATGACGGCCCCAACATCATCAACGCCTTCCTGGACCCGTTCGGCGAGACCTGGGGCGACCGGCCGCCAGAGCTGTCCTACAAACCGCCCCAAGGCCATGTCTCCGTGCAAACCACCCAGAAAAAGCGCCAGGAGCTGGAAAGCAAGGCCGCCGCCGACCCCGGCCAGGCCGCCGCGGCCGACAAGAAGACCTCCCGGACCGAAGCGCTCTACGATGAAATCATGACCAAGGCCGTGCTGGACAACAACACCACGGCGCCGGACATCAACCAGCTCGCCAAGGCCGCCGTGGAGGTGGTCAAAAAACGGCTGCGTGACAGTGTGCGCAACGCGCTGGCCGGCGTCCAGGCCACCCTGCTCGGATTGTACAGCCGGGCCATGGCCGCCATTGGCCGCGGGCTGACCTGGCTGCACCGGCTGACCATTGCCGACTACGCCACCACCGCCGCCATCCTGGCGGTGGCGGCATGGCTCTGGAATTCCCGGCGCCGGCTCGGCCGCTTCATCCGTACCCGCTGGCGCCGTTACTGCTGCCACCGCCTCTGGAAAAAGATCATGTCCGGCGGCATGTCACCCGAAGCGGAGATTTCCAGCTGCCAGCAGCTGGTCAGCGAGCTGATGGACCTGGCGCATTTCCACCGCCCGCCGCAGATCGACCTGATTGAACGCGCGGACCTCATTCCCGGACAGGGCATCGGCCTGTCCGACGACTACCGGGTCGTCGCCCTGGCCGCGGCCCGAGTCTGGTACGGCCGACGCCAGGCGGACGCCCGGACCGCCGAAGCCGTCCGTACGGCAACCGGACGGTTCATCACCAAAATCGGCGCCTTCCTGAAAAACGCGACGCCCTGACCGAACCGGCCAGCCGGCAAACCGTCCAGCGACCATCGTCCATCGTCCAGCGTCCAGCGTCCAGCGTCCAGCGTCCATCATCCCTCATCCAGCGTCCAGCGAACCATGCCGCCACTGCTGCAACTCACCGGTGTTTCCGCCGGGTATGACCACCGTCACCTGGTTTTCGAGGGCTTCAGCCTGACACTGGAGCACGGGCAGGTCGCTTGCCTGAACGGTCCATCGGGGACGGGCAAGACGACGGCGCTGCTGGTCGCGGCCGGGCTGCTCCGGCCACGACAGGGCGCCGTCCGACGGACCACCCGGCGCCTCGCCTTTGTCTTCCAGGACGATTGCCTCCTGCCCTGGCGCAACGCCCGCGACAATATCATCTTCACCCTGGCACGCAAGTTTTCCAGGACGGAAGCCGGCGAACGGGCTGACTTCTGGCTGGAGCGCTTCGGGCTCGGACCGCATCGGGGGAAAATGCCTGGCGACCTCAGCGGCGGCATGCGGCGCCGGGTCAATATCGCCAGGGCACTGGCCGGCGACCCGGAACTGCTTTTTCTGGATGAAGCCCTGAGCTTCCTGGATGCGGCCATGGCCGAACGCTGCCTGCTGGCCATGGCCGACTGGCAGCGCGGCGTCAACGGCGGGATTCTGGCCGTCACTCACGACCTGGCGCAGCTGCAGACCCTGGCGCCGACCGTCATCGCCTGGCCGCCAACGCCAGGGCCGTCAACGGAATGAACGCCGCCGCCGGACGCGGCCGGCGAACCAGGCGTCAGGGAAACACCGCCGGCGGCGTCAGCGCGTCAAGGCATACAGCAGGATATTCGTCCCCAGGCGCGTGTAGAAGACATGCGCAAAGTCGCTGATTTCGCGGCTGGCGTAATAGCGGAACACGCGCCAATGGCCGCCCGGCTCCTGGGCCCAGGCCGGCATGGCTGCATCCTGGCAGTAGATCACGTCCTTGCCGCCGTCTTCCCGGACGACCTCGAAGCGCGGCCCGCTGTAGGCGGCCGTCGCCAGATACTCATCCAGGCCAGCAGTCCCTTCCAGAACCCGGAAACGAATCGTGGTATTCCATTGTCCGAGGCTGTTCCGGCCCCAGCCCATGGCGACAATCGGCGTGGCCAGCACCGCGATCCGGCCATTCAGGCGGAGAGCGACCGCGGAGTAGGTGCCGTCCGGCCACTTCTCCTGTTCGGTGTAGCTTTTGACGGTGACCGGCAGCAGCGACGTATCCGGCAGCCCCTGGTAAAAAGCCCGGAACAGCGGATCGGACCGCCGCAGGGGCTGGAAGTCCAGTCCCGGAAAAACCGCGGCGAAGGCCGTCTTCAATTCCGGGCTGGCATCCCATTCCGCGTAGCTGTGATGCTGGCCGTATTCCGGATGCTCCCGCAGAAACGACGCCGTAATGCCGGCGTCGATGTAGAGAAAACCGCCCCGCTCCAAGTAGCCGCGCAGCTGGTCGACCTCCGCCGGGCTGAAGGTCCAGTCCGAACGGTCGGCAAAATTGGCATAGACAAACGGGCATTCCAGAAGCCGCTCGTCGGCAAAACTGGAAATGTTCACCGGCTCGGAAACCACATTGACGTGCGCCGCCTCCGCGACATGGCGCAGCAACGACGGCAGCGCGTCGGCGTAGTTGCGCTGGTAGTAGTCGGTCGCCGGAACCAGCTGCGCCACGCGGACTTCGTCCTGGACTGCCGCCAGCGCCACCCCTGGAGGCGGGGGGGGCGAAGCACCGGCCGGCCCCGCCACCGGACCGGCGGCCCACAAGCCGGCAGCCACGCCGCAACCAACCGCCCAAAGCAAGATTCTGTTCGCCAACCTCGTCATCTGTCCTTCCTCTGTCCAGCCCGCGGCGTTTCCGGCGGCGGCGCCTCAATGGCCCTGGCCGACTCCTGACGCCAGTGCCGACAGAATGGCATCGGCGACAAACGCGTGGCCGGCCTCGGACAGATGGACCCCGTCGGCCGGGCTGAACAGCGACGGCTTGTCAGGATGGTTCTTCATGGGGGTGTAGACGTCCAGGTAGGCGATGCCCAATGCCTGGCCCAGCTTCTGCAGCACGTCATTAAACGCCTCGACGTGCACGGGTAGGCCGAACAGGCTGGCGTTGGGACGCGTCGCCTTGACCTTCTCGACATTGCGCCGGCAGATTTCCTCAACCATGGAGGCGCCGGAAATGAAGACGATGGGAGCCTGGCTTTTCTGCCGAATCAGCTCAATGACCTTGCGGAAGGACGCGTCCTGCGCCTCGGGCGTGACCAGGGCGACCTGGTAATCGCTTTTGGCCGTGGTCTTGGTGTCGTTATGTCCGAGGAAAATGAAGATCAGGTCGTACTTTTCCTCCCACAGCCCGTCATACATCGCCTGGCGATGCGCCGGCCGGCCGTAGATGCGGTCCTCCATACGCGTGATGTAGTCCCCGCCGATGCCGGCGTTGCGGAAACTGGCCTGGCCGGGGAAAGCCTGGTTCAGCCAGAAATCGACCTTGTCGCAATAGTTGCGGCCGCGGTCGAAATCGGTCAGGCTGTCCCCGAGATACAGAATCCGCAGCGGCTGGCGCAGCGGCACGGCCTTGGCCAGAGCCAGCGAACGGGCCAGGCTTTCCGGGGCGGCGAAGGCGACATCCACGCTGGCCGTCGCCCCGCCGGAACAGACCGTCACCCGGCAGCTGACCGGCTGTTCGGCGGCATACCAGGCGCCCGGCACGACCGCCCGGCCATCGGCGCCGCTCGTCAACTCCTGGCAGACCGGCGCGTCCTTGCCCCGAACCACGCTGACAAACACCGCCGCCTGCGGCTGGGTCGCGAAGACCAGGTCACGCGCCGCGCCGACAGGCATCACCACGTGGCCGGTCGAAGAGGTCACGAACGCCCCCGGCTGGACCACAGTCTCCAGGCTGACGTCATCCAGGAAGGCTTCGCCCTCCCCACGCAGTTCCACCACAAACGCCATGGCCTTGACCATCCGGCGGCTCAGGTCAAACGTATAGCTGACTTTCTGCCAGGTGTCGTTCAACGTCACACCCTGTTCCTGCCAGTCGTATTCATAGGGCGTCTTGCCTTCCTCCGGGACAATGTACCTGATGCCGCCAAGATGCAGCGTGCCGGTCCCGCGCGCCCACAGGCTGAAGGCGTACATCCGGCCGGACGCGTCCGTCTGCCGGGCCCGCAACAGCAGCCGGCCAAACACGGTTCCGCGCCCCGGGGCCGAGACCAGGCGGATGGCGCCCGTGCCCGTGTGCGCCTGCGCCGCGTCCTGGATGTGCTCCACTGTGCCGGCCCAGTACTCCTGCGCGTCGAACAGGGTGTTGCCCTTTTCAAAGCCAGGGTCCTTCAGCAGATTCGCCGCCAGGACCACCCCGCCGGCCAGCCAGAGCCCCAACAAAAACACGATTCGCCTGCTCATGCATTTGCCTTTCGTCATGATGATGGTATCATAAATTCAACCTAGATCGTCCCGGGCAGAAACAACCAGCCCGACACGCCGGCCGCCGTTGGGCCAGACGGCGGCGGCCCTGGTGGCAAAATGACCGGCCAATGGGATGCCCCATGCCAGCCAGGCACGCCGGCAGACAAGTCAATACCTTAATGCCTGGCGGCCGTATTTGCAAAAAGCCGACGGCTTTTTCCGGCCGTTTCCAGAAATCGGTCACCCATTGATAAAAGGCGTTATGCTTTCCCCGCTGGTGAGGCGAATGTCATGGAAAGCCGAT
>CAYOUR010000152.1:0-10850 GCA_964407145.1 uncultured Lentisphaeraceae bacterium
ACCCATTGAGAATTGCGCCATGGTATAGTGACGTCGTCCTGGCAAGATGCCCGGCAAATGAGGTGTACTGCATACGGCAGACTGAAGCCTGGACGACCTACGGCAGCCTGAAATCAAGCGCCTATCACCACATTTCGCACGTTGACCGTCATTATCAATGGGTGACCGGTTACGACCGATTACAAATAACCGTCAGGCCGGAATTGTATTCAGATGAAATCACGTTATGTTTTCCACAGCATCCGGGCGCCTGCAGGAAGAATACATAGCAAGCGCTTACTATGGATTACACCATAACATAACGACGCCGCGGACGCAGTTCCAGCCGAGGCAACCCAAAATTCCCCCAGGATGGTCTCCATGCGCATGATTTTTGCCCTTGCCGCCATTGCGGCGGCGTTCCTGATCACGGCCGTATCCGCGGCCCAGCCGCTTGCCCGGGGCGGCGTTGCTCAAGCCGCCATTGTCCTGCCGGCCAGCCCGCATCCAACCGAACAGTTCGCGGCAGAGGAGCTGCAGCTGTGGATTCGGGAAATCACCGGCGCCGAGCTGCCGATCGTGTCGACCGACGAGCACGGCTTGCCGACGCGGCTGGTGCTGGGCACGGCCGCGGCAAAAACCGGCGGGTTTGACGACGAACTGCGCCAGCTGGCCGGCTCGGACGGCTGCGCCGTCCGCGCGCGCGGCCCGGCTATCCACCTCTTCGGCGCCATCCACAAAGGCACTCTTAATGCCGTGTACACGTTCTTGGAACACAATACGGACATTATCTGGCCCCGGGCGCGCCATGTCGTGTTCAGCCGCAGCCCCGACCTGGACGCCACCGTAACCGAACTTCTGGACCGCCCGCTGTCCACCTGCCGCGGCTGGGGATTCACGATCGCCGGCGTCAAGGAGCCGGATTTTCTGTGGCAAGTCCGCAACCGCAACAACTTCGGCGGCCAGAACCGCGGCCCGAAACACGAACAGTACGGCCTGTTCCAGGAAAGCGGCGGGCATAATTTCTCCAAGATGATCCCAGCGGCGACCTACTGGGACAGCCACCAGGAATTCTTCCCGGTCGTCAATGGCCGGCGCACGGCCGGCGCCGGTTGCCTGTGCCTGACCGCGCCGGGCCTGCAGGAGGAGTTCACCAGGAATGTCCTGGCCAGGATAGCCGAGTTGCCCGGCCTGAGCCGTTTTGTCATCGGCATCGACGACACCTGGCAGACCTGCGAATGTGACAACTGCCGGAAGCCGCTGACGCTGGCCGATGGCACGACCCTGCCGCCGGAGGATCCGGCTTTCCTGTCGACGCTGTGGTACCAGTTTGTGTCGCCGGCAATCGAGCAGGTGCATCAGCGCCTGGGCCTGCAAGTCAAGGTCTATTCTTACTTCTATGCGGCCATTCCCCCGAAAATGACGCTGCCGGATGGCCTCTGCGCCCTGATCTGCCCGGTGCCCAAGAATGAAAAGAAGGCCGTCTTCGAACAATCCGGCCAGGGGCCGTTTGGCCTTGACTGGTCGAAGCGCATCCTCGACTTCAAGGCGGTTGCCAAGCACAACATGATCCGGGAATACTATGGTTGCACCGGCGCCGCGCCCCGCGCGCAGGAGTATGTCGTCGTCAAGGACCTGCGCTTCTTCCTCGACAACGGCATCACGGAATACACTTCGGAAGTGCCGGTGGACCGGCTCGACCAGCGCTTCGACCCCATGCCATCAGCCTATTGGGACGCCTCCGCCATCACCTTCTGGACCATCAACCGGCTGTGGTGGAACCCGCGCCAGGACGTCGATGAACTGCGGCGGCATTTCCTGCAGCGCACGTATCGGGCGGCGGCGCCGGCCATGACCGAATACTACAACCGGCTGCGCGACCTGTGGCTGGAACACCCGGCCGGTTCGTCCTATATGGACAGCAATCAGAAATTCACCCGGACGCACATCCTTGAAACCGGCAACGAGGAGCGCTGCCGCGAACTGCTGGCGGCGGCCGAAGCCATGGCCGACCACCCGGTCAGCCTGGAACTGATCAGGGCCGCCAGGGCCAACTTCGAAGCTGGCTGCAACCACGAAGCCCGCGTGCAATCAGCCTTTGCCACGGCCGGCGATTGGGCGCATCCTGCCTGGGCGACCTGCCGCAAGCAGGAGGACTTCCAGCGCATCGGGCATCCGTCTGAAGAACACCCGGGCGTCCTGACCCTGCAGGTCCTCAACGACCAGGAAAACCTGTATCTGCGCTTTCAGGCCGCGAACGTGCCAGGCCAGGCCGTTCCGGAACGGCGCGAAGAGCAGGACGCCTGGCTCAACGGCGCCTTCATCTCCGTCCATCTGACCAACGGCGAACGCAAAATCCATCGGACCATCGCGTTTGACCAGGCCGGCAACCATGTGGACGCCGAACGCCTGAACCGCGCCTGGGATTCCGGCCTGGCCATTCAGACCAGGACGGTGGCCGAGGGCTGGGAAGCCCTGCTCACACTCCCGCTGGCGGCGCTGGATTTCACCTTGGGCGCCGACCACCTCAACCGCATCCACGGCACTTTCCACTACCGGCGGCCGAACGACAGCGTCAGCGGTTTTGCCGATTTCAGCTGGGGCGGCCGGAGAGTCGGCGTGCCGCGCTTCTATGGCGACATCTCCCTGGCAGCCGAGTAAACACGGCCGGACTGACGACGGGCTTCTGATGGCGCCCAGAAACCGGACGCCGCCCTGCCCCATTACACCTGGCAGATACAACTGGAATGACGATCATGACCACGATGACGCTGATGAACCTGACACGTTGGGCCATAGCCACGTGTGCGGCCATGCTGGTGCCGACCATGTCGGCGGCGGAAGCAACTGTTTTCCACACTATTTCCGTGGGGGCTGACGAGTTGTCGGCGCACGTGCCCAAAGCGGCGTTGCGTCGCGTCAAGCCGTTGCCGGCAACGGCCGACCAGGCAGCGGCCATCTCAATGACGGGCAAAGTGTCGTTCCAGCCAGTCGCGCTGGCGCCGTCCGCGTCCTTCCGGCGCCTGCAGATCGCCTTCCGGGCGCGGGTGCTCGGGGAGCACACCTTGGAGCAGAACCCGCTTTGCGGCCTCGCGCCGGAGCTGAGCAATCTGCCGGAATACCAGGTCGTGGTCCGCGATACCGATGGCGCGACCCTGCGCACCATGCGCTTCCGCCAACACCTGGTCTCCGCCGACTGGCGCGACTACCTGCTGCTCGCCTACCTGCCGCCCGAGGCCCGCAGCCTGGAAATGACCTTCCTGACCAACGCCGCCCCGGAAATCCATCTCGGCGACATCGCGTTCGCCTGGCGTCAGCAGGACGCCATCCTGCACAACGGTGATTTCGCCCTCGGCCCGCACAACTACAGCGGCTGGGCCGGCTTTGAACGCATGGGCGCCCTGGAGCTGGCCGACGATGGCAAGACCGTGCTCAACACCATGCCCAACGGCGCCTTCTATACGGAGCGCTTTCCCCTCACGCCCGGGCAGAATTACCAGGTCAGCATCACCTGGAGCGAGAAGCCCCGCGAACTGCGCGTCTCCCATTCCTTCTACGACGCCGGAGGCAAACGCATCAAGCACTACACCTGGAAAACACCGGTGCGCCGCAAAGACCTTGAGCCAATCCGGACGTCGACCAACGAATTCAGATTTCCCGAAGGCGCGGTCACGGCGAGCATCTACATCTATGCCGCCATTATTCACGCGGTCGAGATCGTGCCCTTGCCGTGAACGGCGCCGCTGACCGCCGTGATTTCCACGCTCCGCACCACTGGTGCAAAGGAGTTGAGCATGGCCCCTGACCACAACCTGGCAAAGCTGCTGGAAGAGGCGTCGGCTCTGCGGGAAGCCCTGACCACGATGCGGCGCGACCTGCACCGCCATCCGGAGCTCGGCCTGCGCGAATTCCGCACCACGGCCAAAATCCGCGACTGGCTGACCGGCATGACCGGCGCGGAGGTCCTGGACCTCGGCCTGAAGACCGGCATCGTGGCCCACTTGCCAGGAACCGCCGGGGACAAGACGGTGGCCTTGCGGGCCGACATTGACGCCCTGGCCATCACCGAGACGAACACGCACAGCTTTGCCTCCCTGAACCCCGGCGTGATGCATGCCTGCGGCCATGACGGTCACGTCGCCATGCTGCTGGGGGCGGCCATCCTCCTCACCAAGTTCCGGCCGCGCCACCATGTCCGGCTCCTGTTCCAGCCGGCCGAGGAGGGTCCCGCCTCCGGCGCCCGGCTGCTGTTGGAACACGACGCCCTGGCCGGCGTCGACGCCATTTTCGGCGCGCATCTCAACGCCACCTCGGACTTCGGGCAGGTCGGCTTCTGCGACGGCCCAGTCATGGCTGGCGGCCTGGCCGTGATGCTCGACCTCATCGGCCGGGGCGGCCATTCCGCTTATCCGGACGAATGCGCCAATCCGCTTCTGGCCGCCGCCTCGGTCATCAGCGGCCTGGCTCAGGTCAAAGACCGTTTGCATGCCTCAATCCCCTGCACCATCGTGCCCACGACCATCCAGGGCGGCAGGGGCGAAAACCGCATTCCCGACCAGGTGCAGCTGGAAATCCGGTGCAAGTTCCTGTCGGCGGCAGCGGAACCGGTGCTTCGGCGGGAGCTGTCGCGGCTGTTCGAGCATGCCGGCGCCCTGCACCGCGTGCGTTGCGAAGCGTCCTTCATCCCCAAACTGCCGGTAACGGAAAACGACGCCCCGGCCGGCGTGGTCGTGCGCCAGGCGGCACAGGCCCTGGGCTTGCCGCTGACCAGGATCATGCCCAGCATGGGCTCGGATGACTTTGCCTACTACACCCAGAAGGTCCCAGGATACTACATGACCTTCGGGGTCCGCAAGGGCGACGCGTTTCCCATTGCCCACAATCCCGACTTCGACTTTGACGAATCCATCCTGCCGCTGGCCGCGGCCCAACTGGCGGCCTGCGCCACCCTCTACGACGAGACCTGAACACCCCATGAGCATGAACACCACCACGTTCACCGTTGTCCGGCACGGACAGACCACCCACAACCGCATCCGCCGTTTCCAAGGCCAATTCAACTCCCAGCTGGACGATGTCGGCCTGGCCCAGGCCGCGGCTGTCGCCCGTCGACTGAGCGCCTGCGCTTATGACGCCGTCTATGCCAGCGACCTCGACCGCACGGTCGACACGGTGCGCGCCATCGTCGGCGACCGGCCCGTCACCTTTCTGCCGGCGCTGCGCGAATGGCATCTCGGCGAATGGCAGGACCAGCAGATTGACGACATTCGCCGGCGCCACCCGGACCAATACGCGATTTACGCCGGCGGCTCGGCCGACTTCGCCTTTCCCGGCGGCGAATCGCACGACCAGCTCCTGGCCCGGGTCGCAGCGTGTTTTGAGGAATTGGCGCAACGCCACCGTGGACAGGCCGTGCTGGTCGTCGCGCACGGCGGCACCTTGCGGTCGCTGTTGTTCCACGCCATTGGCGTCCGTCGGCTGCCGTGCAGCCCCATTTCGCACAACACCTCAGTCAGCCGTTTTCTGCATCATGAGGGCCGCGGCTGGCAGTTGGAACTGTGGAACGACACCTCACACCTGGAAGCCGCTCCTGGCCTCGGCTGAGACCGGCATGCACTCCTGGCACTCCTTTCGCCGCCTGTCACGCCCCCCACTCGACGTCCACAACCGTCCACGGCCCACGGTCCATCGTCCACTGATGTCCCTTCGGGTCCACTGATGTCCATCGTCCACTGTCCACTAAGGTTCCATTCCCAGTCTTTACCATGATAGTGCCCGGGGTGAATTTGCAAAATGACGGTTCCGGGGCAGATTAAACGTGCACTGTCGTGCCTGACTCCTGGCCGGCTTCGCCCTGACCAGGTCAGGCCTGGAGCTTCGCCTTGGTTTTTTCCGCCTGGCGCCGGCGAGAGTTCCGGCCGCCATCCACGCCCTTTCAGGCATTCTTGTACTTTGCCGGCCGGCGCCGGCTTTTTCCCAGGTCGCCCGCATGACGGATTTCACCCCGGACAATGACGCCCTTCCCCTGGTCAATGACCAGACGGAGGACTTTGTCCTGCCCGTGCTGCACACGGTGCGCGGTGACGTCCTCCGCATTGTCTTCTGCAATCCGGACAACCAGTACTCCGTCATACGCCTGCGCAGCGATGAACTGCAGGATGTCACCCTGGTCGGCATCCTGCCCGGCGTCCTGGAAGGACAGGTCATCGAAGCGCAGGGCCAATGGGAAAACCACAGGGACCATGGCCGGCAGCTCAAGGTCGTGACTTTCCAGGCGGTTTTGCCTTCAACCGCCGACGGCATCCGGCGCTACCTGGCCTCCGGCGTCCTGCCGGGCATCGGCGAAGTCTATGCCGACAAGATCGTGCAACGCTTCGGCACCGACGCCATCCGGGTCCTGGATACCTGCTCAGACCGCCTGCGCGAAATCCCCGGCATCGGCAAAAAGCGCATCAAGGAAATCCGCGACGCGTGGCAGAAGACAAACGTCCAGCGCGAGACCCTGATCTTCCTGCAGGGCCTGGGACTCACTCCGGGGCTGTGCAACCGTATCATCACCAAATATGCCGCCGGCGCGGCCGAGACCGTGCGCCGAAACCCGTATCGCCTGGCCGCCGAGCTGGACGGCATCGGCTTTCTCAGCGCCGACCGCATCGCCGCCAGCCTCGGCATTGCGCCGGACAGCCCGTTGCGGCTGTGCGCCGGGATGGTCCACGCCCTGGATGATTTCGCCCAGCAGGGGCACACCTGCTGCGCCCAGCCGGCCCTCCTGGAAGCGGCCGAAAAGCTCCTGCACGCCACGCCCGAGGCCTTGGCCAAGGGCCTGGAAGTGGCCATTGCCGAAAACAAGATCGTGCCGGAGCCGGTGTTGACGCCGCAGCCGGTCGTCATGCTGTTCCCGCGGCGTCTGCGCCTGGCCGAAATCGAGCTGGCCAGCCAGCTCAACGCGCTGCTGCGGCACCGGTCGCCGGCCTGGCCGCTGCCGCATGACCGCCTCGGCGACCTCTTTTTCCGGCTCAATGCCGCGCAACGGCAGGCGGTGGAGCTGGCCTTCTCGCATCCCTTCAGCATCGTCACCGGCGGTCCCGGCGTCGGCAAGACCACAGTCGTCAGCCAGATGGTCGCCGCCGCCGCCGCCCTGAAGAAGAAAATAGTCCTGGCGGCGCCGACCGGCCGGGCCGCCAAACGCCTGACCGAGGCGACCGGCCTGGAAGCGGCGACCATCCATCGGCTGTTGAAATGGGATGTCACCAGCAAGGCCTTCTGCCACAACCGCGACAACCCGTTGCACGCCGACCTGCTGGTGGTCGACGAAGTCTCCATGCTGGACACGCAGCTGGGCGCCAGCCTGTTCCAGGCCATCGAAGGCGGCACCCACGTCGTCCTGGTCGGAGACAAGGACCAGCTGCCATCAGTCGGCCCGGGCGCGGTCCTGCACGACCTGATCGCCTGCCAGCGCATTCCCGTCACCTGCCTGACGGAAATCTACCGCCAGGCCGACGGCAGCCGCATCATCACCAACGCCCACGCCGTCAACCTGGGCCGGATGCCGGATTTGCGGCCCGTGCCCGCCGACGGCCAGGCCGACTTCTACTGGGTGGAGCTTGACGACCCGGCCCGCGCGGCCGACATGATCGGCCGGCTCGTTTCCGACCGCATTCCCAATGTGTTCGGCTTCAATCCCATCACCGACGTGCAGGTGCTTTCGCCCATGCGCAAGGGCGAATGCGGGACCGTCGCGCTCAACGCCAAGCTGCAGGACATGCTCAATCCCGAAGACCTGGGCCGGGACGCCTTTGCGTTCGGCACCCGGCGGTTCCGCACGGGCGACAAGGTCATGCAGACCAGCAACAACTACGACAAAGGCGTGTTCAACGGCGAAATGGGCCAGATTCTCCTCATTGACAACGACGCCCGGAAATTCACGGTGCAATTTGACGTCGGCGTGGTCACTTATGAACAGCACGACGCCGACCAGCTGCTGCTGGCGTATGCCGTCACCGTGCACAAATCCCAGGGCAGCGAATTCGCCGCCGTCATCATCCCGGTCCTGACTCAGCATTTCGTCATGCTGCAGCGCAACCTGCTCTACACCGGGATGACGCGGGCGAAGCGGCTGCTGATCCTGGTCGGTTCGCGCCGGGCCCTGGGCATAGCCGTCCGCAACAACACGCCCATGCTTCGCCAGACCAGGCTGACGCAGCGTTTGACCGGAACGGGACCGCCAGGCGCGTAAGGCCGGCGCCGCCGGCCCGCGAGGTTTCCCGGGCTTGTTTCCCGGGCTTGTTTCCGTCCTTCACCCAGAGCACCAGGAGAAGCGCATGTCACGTCCCTGCATGATTGCCAGTCTAGCCGGTTCGCGCACGATTCAGCATGACCTCAACCAGCCCTTTCAGAAAGGTGTCGAGAAAATGATCGCCTTTTGGGAGAGCCAGCTGGCGCCGGTTCTGCCGGAC
Organism: uncultured Lentisphaeraceae bacterium; assembly: GCA_964407145.1. GTDB lineage: Bacteria > Verrucomicrobiota > Lentisphaeria > Oligosphaerales > Oligosphaeraceae > JAAZKI01. The sequence goes on from CAYOUR010000152.1 coordinate 8,436, forward strand.
CATCCGGACCTGATCGTCATTCCGGAGGCCAGCGACCGTTTCCTGAACATCCCCGGCCCGCAGCGCCGCGAGTACTACCAGACACGCCGGAACCAGGTCCGCGACTTCTGGTCGCAGGTCGCCCGCACGCATCACTGCCTGGTCGCCTACTCCGCCTGCCGGGAATTGCCGGACGGCACCTGGCGCAACTCGACGCAGATCATCGACCGGCAGGGCGAGGTCGCCGGCATCTACAACAAAAACCATCTGGTCATCCAGGAAAACACCGTGCACGGCATTCTCTGCGGCAAGGACGCCCCACTGATCCAGACGGACATCGGCACGATCGGCTGTGCCATCTGCTTTGACCTGAATTTCGCGCCGATCCGGAAGAAATACGAGGAAAACCGTCCGGACCTGCTGGCCTTCTGCTCGATGTACCACGGAGGCCTGATGCAGAACTACTGGGCGTATGCCTGCCAGACCTATTTCGTCGGCTCCGTCTGCGGCGACCAGTGCACGGTCATCAACCCGCTCGGCGAACTCGTCGCCGCCAGCACCAACTACACGCCCTACGTGTGCGCCGAAATCAACCTCGACTGCCGGGTCGTGCACCTGGACTACAACGGCAAGAAACTCCGTGACCTGAAGGACAAGTACCAGCGGCGGGTCAGCATCACCGAGCCGGGGCACCTCGGCTGCGTCCTGATCACCTCCTGGCACGACGACATGTCCGTCACCGACATGATCAACGAATTCGAGATTGAGACCTGGGACGACTACCAGAAACGCGCGCTCGCGCACCAGGCGACCTGCCAGGAGCCGTGAGGCGGCAGCCCCGGCAGCCCTTGCCAACACCCGGAACACCGGCCTGCAGCCCCGGGGCGCGCGGTCTTCTGACGGGGCCGCCCCGGGCGGTGTTCCGGCGCGGCCCCTCCGGGGCCTTATGCCGCTTTGCGGCTGCCGTCCTGCCGCCGGCATCCTGCTTGCGGTTCGGTTCTTGTTGGTTTTCGGCGCCATAGCCGACCGCAGTCGGCCGGCTTCAGGCGGTGACGACCGCCTTGATGGTTTTTCCGGCCTTGGCATCGGCCATGGCCTGGTTCACGTCATCGACGCGGTATTTGCTGACCATCCTGGCAAACAGCGGCTGCCACTCCGGATGGCGGGACAGGAATTCCAGATAGGTCAGGATGTCAGCCATGGTGTACTGCCCGCTGCCAATCACCTGCAGGGCCTGGAACGTAATCAGCTGCGGTTCGATGGCCACCGCACCGCGGTTCGAGTACTGCCCAGGCACGAAATAGCGCCCGCGCTTGCGCAGCAGCTGCAGACCAAGCGGGAAAGCGTCCGGGGCGCCGCTGGTTTCAATCACCACGTCGGCCCCGTCGGCATCAGTCAGCCGGCACAATTCGCGCTTGATGTCATCGGCCTTGGCCTGGCGGTAGTCGAAGAACAATTCCGGCTTCCAGGCCTGCATCAGCTCCTGGCGCAGGGGATTGGCGGCGGAGCCGATGACGGCCACGCGGCAGTCGTGGGCCTTGGCCCAGGCCAGGGCAAACAACCCCAGCGGGCCATTGCCTTGAATCACAACCAACTCGCCGGCCTTGAGGCCGCCGCCATACTCGCAGGCACGGATGACCGTCGGCCCGCCGCAGGGGACGGCCGCGGCGGCGCAGGCGTCGACGCCGTCAGGCACGCGCACCAGATTCCGGGACGGGGAAAACAGGTACTCAGCCAAGCCGCCATGGAAATGGGGAGCCTGGTCGGCATTCTGGCAATAGGTCACCCCGAAAGCCATGCAGCTGGCCGTCTCGCCGCGCCGGCAATTGAAGCAGGTCCCGCAGGGAATGGCGACGCAGGCGATGGCCGAATCACCCTTGGCCAGCTCATGCCCGAGGCCGTCCTGGGAAGCGCCTTCACCCAGGGCATCGACCCGGCCGATGAATTCATGGCCGATGATCAGAGGGAAGTCCGGCATGCCCAGGCAGCCGTCGTGGATATGGACATCCGTGCCGCAAATCCCGCTGGCCAGCAATTCCAGGCCCACAACACCCGGCCCCGGTGTGCCGACGGGGTACGCCTTGACCGCCAGCGGCTTTCCCGGACCTTGAAAAACGGCGGCTTTACATGTCGTTGCTGACATCGTCATCGTCCTTTCCGCTGTCGCAGCCGACAGCCGTCATGATGGAAACTGCCCTGTCCCCGTCAGCAGGAGGAGCCATGCCGCCGGCCGCAACGGGCTTGGAGCAACTAAGGGGGGGGTATAGGACATATGGGACACGTATAGGACTAATAGGACAAACAGGACGTATGGGACGGTGGCATAGGACGGTGGAATAAGACGTATGGGACCAATACTCCTTGTATAAGGGTTCGGTGTTTAAGGGTTCGGTTTGGCTACGGGCGACTTCAATAACCCAAGTGCCTATTTGTCCC
>CAYOUR010000153.1:0-9221 GCA_964407145.1 uncultured Lentisphaeraceae bacterium
GTCGCCCGTGCTTTCTCGCGGGCCTTGGACAAAGCCGGCAGCAGCATCGCCGCCAGAATGGCGATGATGGCGATGACGACCAGCAGTTCAATCAGGGTGAAATAAAGGACTCTTTTAAACATGATGCAGGGCCTGACTTAATCTGTCGCGAGAAATTCTTCGGCTGAATGGCTTGGTTCACTGCTTGCGGATTTCGCTGGCGCTCGCAGCCTTCCAGATGTCTTCCTTATAGGAGGTGCTGGTGTGGCCCATGGTGTAATTGAGGGTGTCGACGTGGCCGTCGAGGTACACGGTGTTGCGGCCGCCGGAGTGGGCGGCGTTGGCGCGCACGTCCCCCATGCCGGAGTAGTTGCCCAGGGTGTGCGAGTAGCCGGACGTGCCGCCGTTGATGTAGTAGCGCCAGTTGTCGGCGATTTGTGACGTCATCGCCGGCCACTGGGTGTCGTGGACGAGGCGCAGGTAACTCGGAACAGCGCCGAAGCTGTTGATGTAGGCGTTCTGGCCGTAGCTCATCAGAAAAGCCGCGACATGCCAGTTGCGGCGGGGCTCGGCGTTGGACGGGCAGAGCAGGGTGCTGTACACGGTGGTGTTGACATTGGCGCCGGAGGTCGGATGCTGGGTGATGACGATCTTGGGTGCTTCGTTCAGATAGTTGGCGCCATGCAGGAATTCATACCACATGGCCTGTTTGCCGTCGGCCCGGTAGGGGTGGTACATCTTGTTGGAGAAGGCGTAGTCGGCGTTCTCCTCGCTGTAGAGGAAGGCGATCAGGCCGAGGGTCTTGAGGTTGTTGGTGCAGGAGATGGCGCGGGCTTTTTCGCGCGCCTTGCTCAGGGCCGGCAGCAGCATGGCGGCCAGGATGGCGATGATGGCGATGACGACCAGCAGTTCAATCAGGGTGAAATAGCACCAATGTCTGAGGTCCTTCATGCGTGTCCTCCCTGGTGGTGTCTGTCGGCTCTCTGAAGGTTTGGTATTGATATGTCGTACGTGACCGGTTACATTATATCCGCTGGCCAACCGTTTGCAAGACAACCGATGTTTAAATAATAGCACGTTCCCCGGGAATTATCAAGGGGCGGCAGAGGATTTTGGATTCCCGGGCGGGAAAAAGGCATTCCCCCAACAGTTGATTGGATGTCACATGAAGATATTTGATGTGCATACGCATGTTTTTCCGGAGAAGATCGCGTCTGCGGCGCTGGCGTTCCTGCGCGAGCAGTCGGCCGGGATACCGACCTTTACGGATGGGACCCTGGGCGATTTGCGGCGGCACGCGGCGGCGGCCGGCTACTATGGCTGGATGAACTGCCCGGTGGTGACCCGGCCCGGGCAGTCGGTTTCGGTCAACACCTGGTCGGCGGCCCGGAATCAGTGGCCGGCCCTGTCCCTGGGCGGCGTGCATCCGGAGGACGATGATCCGGCCGGCGTGATCCGCCAAATCCACGACCTCGGGCTGCATGGCGTGAAATTTCATCCGGAGTACCAGGAGTTCGGGGTTTTGGAGGCGCGCCTGGCGCCGGTGTGGAGCTTGTGCGAGGAGCTGGGTCTGCCGGTGTTGATTCATGGCGGACAGGACATCGGCTTCCGGCCGCCCTATCATTCCCGGCCGCGTGATTATGCCGAACTCAGCCGTCGTCATCCCGGATTGGTCATCATCGTCGCGCATCTGGGTGGCTGGCGCGACTGGGACGAGGTGGAGCAGGAGCTGGCTGGCACGGGTGTCTACCTGGATACCTCCTTTTCCCTGCCGTTCATGGCTGACCAGGGCCAGTTCGTCCGGATCGTGCGCCAGCATGGCGCGCATCGGGTGCTGTTTGGCACGGATTCGCCTTGGCAGGATTTGTCCGAGGCCGTCACCGAGGTGTCGTCGCTGCCGTTGACCCAGGCGGAAAAGGAAGACATCTTCTGGAACAACGCGGCCCGGCTCTGGAGTTTGCCGGCGACGGCGGCGCCTGTGCGGAGTTGAGCCCGGCGCGGGCCGTGGCGCACGCGGCCGAGTCCGTCCGTGGCGGACGAGGGACTTTCCGATTGTGGGTGAGCAGGCAAGGCAAGGAGTCAGGCCGTGACCGCATCAGCAGCAGAATCAGTCGCGGGCCGTGATCAGTGGCTGGCGTTGACCGAAGAGGAGCTTCTGCGGCAGTGCCGTTGTGAGACCTGCCGGGGCAGCGGCCCGGGCGGGCAGAAGCGCAACAAGACGGAATCGGCGGTGCGTGTCATCCACCTGCCCAGCGGCATTGCCGCCGAGGACGACGTGTCCCGCTCCCAGCACCTGAACCGGCTGCATGCGCTGCGCAAGCTGCGCCTGGAAATCGCGCTGCGGGTGCGCCGCCCCGCCCCGGCGGCGCCGGCCGGTCCGGCGCCGGGCGTCCAGGCCGACGCCTTTGTCCGGTGGGTGGCGGCGGCGTTTGACGCCTTGGCGGACAGCGGTTTCCGGTTGTCCGAGGCGGCCGACCGGATGGGTGTCAGCACGTCGCGGTTAAGCAAGGACCTGGCGAAACATTCGGCCGTTTGGCAGGTCGTAAACAGGGAACGGGAGCGGCTCGGATTAAGCCGGCTTCGGCAGTGAACGCGACCAGACGCCGTTCGAGGCGGTGTGTCTTCTTGTCCTTCAGGAGAAAGGGATTGTGATGAACCGTGCAAAACTAGGCATGCTGTTGCTGGCGGTCCTGGCGGCCGCCGCCAGAACCATCCAGGCCGAGGAGCCGGCGGCGTTGTTTACGCCCTCGGTCAGTTGGGAACGCCAGGGCGACCATGTCGCTCTGGTGACTGTAGCCTTCGCCGTGGCGGAAAACGCCTACGTCTATGAGGACCAGCTGCGCCTCAAGGCGCCCCCCGGCGTGGAAGTGACGCCGGCCGGCGGCGACGAGCCGGTCGTCAAGGAGGGCGAGGAGTCGCGGGTCTTCCTGAAGGACTTTACCAGGCACTACCGTTTGCAGGGCGGCTTGCCCGTGCCGTTGCTGATTGAAGTGACCTTCCAGGGGTGCAGCGACGGTGTCTGCATGCTTCCGGAAACGGCCCGTTTCGCTTTGGGTCCAGCCCCGGAAGGACAGTTGCTTGGTGCGGATGAGGCGGCCGCGCCGCCCGGCGCGGACGTCGCGAGTCCGGCGGCCTGGCAGGCACTGGCCAAGCGCTTCCAGGAAGGCGGCCGGGCAACGGGCTACATGGACAAGGGGGCGTTCCTGGCCTGGGCGGACCAGGCCGAGCAGGGGGTCGCCCCGGACGAGGACATCCTGCGGCGCGTCTTCACCCGCTACGGGCTGCTGCTGGCGGCGCTGCTGGTCATTCCGCTCGGGCTGCTGCTGAATCTGACGCCATGCGTGCTGCCGATGATTCCGATCAACCTGGCCATCATCGGCGCCGGCGCCAAGGCCGGCGGCAAGGGCCGCGGCTTCCGGCAGGGCGGCGTCTATGGGCTGGGCATGGCGCTCACCTATGGCGCCCTGGGCTTGCTGGCTGTGCTGACCGGCGGCCGCTTCGGCGCCCTCAATTCTTCGCCCTGGTTCAATCTGGCCGTGGCCGTCGTGTTTGTGGTTCTGGCCCTGGCCATGTTCGACGTGCTGATCATTGACTTGTCGCGCTGGCGGCGTGTCGGGGGCGGGGGCGACGGCGGCGCCATGGGGCTGACCGGCGTCTTTGTGCTGGGCGCGGTGGCGGCGGTCCTGGGCGGCGCCTGCGTGGCGCCGGTGCTGATCTGGGTGCTGCTGCTGGCCGCCGACCTGTGGTCGCGTGGCAACGCCGTTGGCCTGGTGCTGCCTTTCCTGCTGGGGGTAGGCATGGCGTTGCCCTGGCCGCTGCTCGGCGCCGGCATGGCCAAGATGCCGCGGCCTGGCGCCTGGATGGAGCAGGTCAAGCGCGTCTTCGGCGTTCTGATTCTGCTGGCGGCAGCGTACTACGCCTGGCTGGCCTTTTCGCTGTTCCGGCCGACGGCCGGGGCGGCGGACAGCGCGGCCCTTGACGGCTGGCACACCGACCTGCCGGCCGCCATGCAGCTGGCCGAGCGGACGGGCCAGCCGCTCTTCCTGGACTTCTGGGGCATCACCTGCAAAAGCTGCATGGCCATGAAGGCCACGACCTTCCAGGAACCGGACGTGATCGAGCGCATGCAGCCCTGGATCAAGGTGGCGGTACAGGCCGACGATGCCGCCGACCCGCAGCTGGCGGCCGTGCTTCGTTATTACGAGGTGGTCGGACTGCCGACCTATATCCTGCTTCGGGACGCGGCGGCAGCGCCGCCCGTGGGAAAGTGACCGCGGCCGTCTTGCAGGAAGCCGCTTGCCGCATGATATTGAATGCCGTTTTCCGTGCCGTGTTGTGCCCCCCCCTGCGGGCAAGGGCGGTACGGGCCTGGAGTCAACCCAAAGGAGAGCACGATGCCGGTAAAACGCGAGGTCGAAAAAATTGGTGCTGGAATCAAGATCAAGCTGGCGGTCATGAGCGGCTGGTTTCCGGACCTGAGCCATGTTGAGATGGTGGAGCAGGTGGCTGCGTACGGCTTTCCGGCCTTTGAAAACCTCGGGGCTGGGAAATGGGAGGACAAGGAGGCGGTTCGGGACAAATGCGCCGAGCTGGGCGTTTCCGTCGGCGCCATCAGCAGCAGCGGCACCATCGTCGGCGACGGGCCGGTCAACCCGGCCTTTCATGACACGTTCGAGGCGGAGATCAGGACGGCGATCGCCAACGCCCAGGCCCTGGGCACGAAGACCATCCTGGCCCTGACCGGCGCCCAGCGTTCGGACATGAGCCTGGACGAACAGATGGCCAACGTGGCCAAGGCCGCCAAACGGGTGGCGCCGATGCTGGAAGACGCCGGCATGGTGATGACGTTCGAGACGTTGAACATCAAGAAGGACCACAAGGGCTATGCCCTGGTCTACTCCAACCAGGCAGCCGACCTGATTCGGAGCATCGGCAGCCCGGCCGTCAAATTCCTGTTTGACGTCTATCATCAGCAGATCAGCGAAGGCGACGTCATCCGCAACCTGACCGATTTCCAGAACGAAATCGGCCACTATCATTTTGGCGACAACCCCGGCCGGCACGAGCCCGGCACCGGCGAGCTGAATTACCGGAACATCTTCCGGGCGATTGCCGCCACGGGCTACACGGGCTGCGTGTCCGCGGAATTCAGCAAAACCAAGGAACTGCCGGTCGAAGGCCTGCTGCGGATTCTGGCCGACTGCGCGACTTTTTAATTTCAGGAGTTGAAGACGACGTGCTGATGGCGAGAGCCGCGCGCCCCGGCTGGCCGATTTTGGCCGCGCCCGGCGAGCGGCTTCCGCGTCGGCAACGTTGAGGAAAGGCAAAACCATGTCTGTTGTGAACATCATTCCCTGTCTCGACATGAAGGACGGCCGGGTGGTCAAGGGCGTCCATTTTGTCGAGTTGAAGGACGCCGCCGACCCGGTCGAGGCGGCGAAGGCGTATTGCGCCGGCGGCGCCGATGAACTGGCTTTTCTGGACATCACCGCCACGGTGGAGAAGCGTCGCGCCATGTTTGACGTGCTGCGTCGGGTCAGCGCCGTGGTGACCGTGCCCCTGACCGTCGGCGGCGGCATCAGGACCCTCCAGGACATCGAAGACGCCCTGGCCGCCGGCGCCACGGCCGTCAGCATCTCCAGCGCGGCCTTCCGCAACCCGCAGTTCGTGCGTGACGCTGTCCGGAACTTTGGCGGGGAACGCGTCTGCATCGCCATTGATGTCGACCGCAATGACGCCATGCCCTGCAAGCGTGAAGTCTACATTGACGGCGGCCGCACGCCGACCGGCAAGGACGCGGTGGAGTTCGCCCTGGCCATGAAGGACACCGGCGCCGGACGCATTCTGCCGACGAGCAAGGCCTGCGACGGCAGCTGCGGCGGCTATGACCTCGATGTGACCCGCGCCATGGCCGAGCAGACCGGCCTGCCGGTCATTGCCAGCGGCGGCGCCGGCACTCTGGAGCATTTTTACGAGGCCGCCACCATCGGCAAGGCCAGCGCCCTGCTGGCCGCGTCGGTGTTCCACTTCGGGACGTTCACCGTCGGCCAGGTGAAGGACTATCTGCGTGCCAAGGGCGTGTCCGTGCAGGCCTGACATCGGCTGTGCCCGAGGGCGTGCCTGCCCGCCATCGGCCTGGTCGGCGGGGCGGCTTGACAATCAGGCGTTGTGGTGGCAAAGTAACATCCTGATTTCTTTTTTCTGCTGCTGGTGTTCTAGCCGGCAGGGTGGGGTGTTTGCCGGCTTGGCTTTCCTGCCGGGTTGGCACAAATTGGTAGTCCAAGGCCATTCAGGAGGGCAGGCACATGGCATCTCAAGCGGCATTGCGGGCAGGACGTGGTTGGATGGTGGCGGTGTTTGGCTTGTGCCTGTGTGTACAAGGCGCCGTCATGACCAGGAAAACCGGGCAGGAGCTGCCCTTTGTGCTGACCGCCGCCATCCGGACCGCGGCCCCGCCGACGATTGACGGGCGCGTGGACGACGCCTGCTGGCAGGAAGCCGCCGTCGCCAAGGACTTCGTACTTTTCGGCGGCAAGGGCTATGCCGTTGAAAAGACCGAGGCGCGGGTGCTCTGGGACGCGACCAGCCTCTACATCGGCATGATCTGCTTCGATTCCCAGCCGGCGCAGCTGAAGAAGGCCGCCACGGAACGCGACGGGCTGGTCTGCGCCGATGACTGCATCGAAATCTTCCTGGCGCCGCCGCAGAATTCCGTCCTGGCGCGTTTTCCGGTGGCGCGCCGTTATTTTCATTTGGCCGTCAACGCCGCCGGTGTCTGCTGGGACGAGATCGGCACGGAAGCCCCCGATGTCTGGAATGCCAAGTGGACGGCCCGGACGACCGTTCATGACGATCGTTGGGAAGTCGAACTGGCCATGCCCTGGGCGGAGCTGAAGAGCAAGCCCCGGCACAACGACATCTGGGATGTCAATTTCAACCGCGGCCTGCCCAAGCGCGGCCAGGCCGGCGAATACAGCGGCTGGTCCATCACCTTCTCGGGTTTCCATGACCCGGAATACTTCGGCAAGATGGTCTTCCTGGACCGCTGGCCGTCGGCGGACAAGAAGACGGTCGACGCCAAGATCGCGGCGGACATCGTGCGCAAGCTGGAGTTGGAGCCGCCTCTGAGTCAGGCCCAGGCCACCCTGAAACTAGCCCAGGAGAAATTGGGCCAGCTGGTCGGCAAGTCGAAGCTGAGCCAGGTCCAGGACGCCGCCGCGGCGGTCAATGCGCAGCTGGCCCAGACGGCTGAGCGCCTGCAGGGCCTGGGCCGCGAAACGGCCGCCAGCCTGTTCGAACAGTGGGAAAAACAGCGCGAGCTGTTCCGCGAGCAGCAGAAGCAGGCCGCGGCGTTGCTCGCCAAGGCCGAATTCTACGCGGGATTGACCCTGGCCCAGCTGAGCGGCCAGGAGCCGTTTTCCGACTTCCGCGTTTTTCTGCTGCCGGCCATCACCAACGAAAAGCGCCTGCCGCATCAGCTGCCGGCTGATCCCCTGGCCGGGCCGACTCTCAGCTTGACGGCTTGTCCCGGTGAATACGAATCCGCCAGCTTCGGGATTTTTGCGTTGCAGGACCTCAACGGCGTGCAAGTGTCCGCCAGTGACCTGACCGGCCCGTCCGGCACACTGCCGGCCAGCGCGCTTGATTTGCGCGTCGTCAAGGTCTGGTACCAGGCCGGCCGCAATGTCGGGTTCCAGAACTTGAAGCTGCTGACCCCGGAACTGCTGCTGAAGGATGACAGCCTGGTGCAGCTTGACGAGAAGCGTCAGCTCAATGTGTTGAAGATGGATCAGGATGCGATGCGTGACGCCGACACCCTGCAGCCTTTTGCCGTGCCGGCCAACACCTTCAAGCAATGCTGGCTGACCTTGCAGGCCCCGGCCGAGGCCAAGGCCGGCGTCTATCGCGGCGCCATCACGATTGCGCCGGAGGGCGGGGCGGCTTTTGTGCAGCCGGTGGAGCTGACGGTGCTGCCCTTTGTGCTGGAGGAACCGAAGATCATCTGCTCGATTTATTATCGCGGCCGACTCAGCCAGGATGACCCGGTCTGCAACTCCGAGCGCAAGACCGAGCTGCAGCTGCTGGCCGAATTGAAGGACATGGTCGCTCATGGGGTGACCAATCCGACGGTCTACGAAAAGCCCGGCCCCAACCTGGAGCGTTATTTTCAGCTGCGGCAGGAAGCCGGCATGCGCGGCGGCCCGCTGCTGTTTCTGGGCGGAAGCGGCAGCAGCACGGTGGAAAGCACCATCGCCCTGGCGCGTAAGTACGGCTTCACCGACGTCTACTTCTACGGTCAGGACGAGCGCAAGGGGGACGAGTTGCGCGCGCAGCGCGCCTGGTACGACCGCATCCATGCCGCCGGCGGCAAGGTCTTCGTCGCCGGCTACCGGGATTCCTACGAAATCATGGGCGATGTGCTTGATCTGCCGATTTTTGCCGGCCGGCCCGACGTGGCGATGGGTGAGGCCTATCACACCATGGGGCATCTGATCGGCAGTTACGCCAATCCCCAGGGCGGTGTGGAGGAGCCGGAGACGTATCGCCGCAATTTTGGTCTGGGGCTGTGGAAGGCCGGCTATGATTGCGCCTGCACCTACGCCTATCAGCATTCCTTCGGACATTCCTGGGACGACTACGACAACGTCAAGTACCGCGACCATGAAATGGCGTATCCGACCGTCAACGGCGTCATCCCCACTCTGCAGTGGGAAGGCTACCGCGAGGGGTACGACGACCTCCGTTACCTGGCGACCCTGGAAAACCTGGCGGCAAAATACCAGCGCCAGCCCGGCCCGGTCGGAGAACAGGCGCGCGCCGCCCAGTTGTGGATGCGACGCATTGATCCGGCCGCCACGCCCCTTGATGAAATCCGCGCCGGCATGATCGAGCGCATCCTCGCCCTGCGCCAGGCCGCCGAAGCGCCGTGATTTCCCCGACCCTGGGGCCGGCGCTGGTGGTCAGCGCCGGTCTTGGAGGATGCGGATGATATTGGCGGACAGGGCCGGGAGCAGGTCGCGGTCGGGCAGGGGCATGGACAGGAAAGCCGACAATTCATAGGACTGGTTGTGGGCATCGGTGTCCGAACCGAAAACAAACCGTTCGATGCCGAGTTTGTCGATGGCCAGGTGCCAGGGGCGATCCGAGCAGAAGGTGCCGCAGAATTCCAGGTAGACGTTGGGGAACTGCTGGGCCAGGGCTTCGGCTTCGAGACGCCCGGGGGTGCCGCCGTTGCCCGCACG
>CAYOUR010000153.1:9231-10683 GCA_964407145.1 uncultured Lentisphaeraceae bacterium
CCGGGGTAGCGGGGGACGACCGGGGTCAGGATGGACGGCGAGCAGTACTTGTCGTCCCAGGTGTGGATCAGCACGGGCAGGTGGTGCTTCTCGGCATACGACCAGACCGGCTCGAAACGGTCGGAGTCAACCCGGATTTGCCAGTAGCTGGGCAGAATCTTGAAGCCGACGAAATAGTCGCGCCCGAAGAAGTCGTCCAGAAGGTCTTCGTTGACATCGTCGGCATACAGCGGATTGTAGACGAAATAGCCGTGGAACCGTTCGGGATGGCGTTCGGCGAGGCGTTCCGCGCGGCGGTTTTCGGTGACGATGTCCCCGAACAGGGCCTTGCCGTCGGAGACGAACAGTTTTTCGACGCCGTACTGGTCCATGCGCTGGACCAGGATGTCGAGGATTTCCGGGGTGTCGGGCGTGGCCAGGACCCAGCCGCGGGCGTGCGGGCCGTTGTGGCCATGGGCGTCGTAGATGGTGACGTTTTCCAGGGGATGGCCGTCCTTGAATCTTTTCCAGAGCGGTTTTTGCGCCAGCAACGGGTGTTCCGGCGCCAGTTTGGCCGGCGGCGGCGCCAGTTGCAGGAGCCTTTCCAGGTTGCCATGCGCGATCAGTTCGCGGTCGGCCGCCGAAATCCGTGCTTGGGCGAGGGCGCCGATGGCGGCGCCGTAGTGCGACTTGTAGCCGATGCCGAACAGCAGCCGGTCAATGCCGAAATGGTCGCGGACCAGTTCGATGGTGTCCCGCATGTGCAGCCAGGAAGTGTCCAGGTACACATTGCGGCAGCGCCACATCAGGTCCAGCACCTGGGTGAAGCCGCCCCACATCTGCTGACAGATCACGACCCGGATGGACGGATAGCGCGTGGCTAAATCCTCCAGGTCCCGGAAGCTGCTTTCCGTGCCGCTGAAACGGGAGTCATACAGCAGCACCGGCTCGAATTCGGTCAGTTCGGCCACGACCCGCTCAATCTGCCGGACCGGGAAGCGGCAGACCTCCGGGCACAGGCGAAAGACACGGTGGCCGGCGGCCGCCTGGGAACGCAGCCAATCAATGACCCCGGTCTCGAAGGTGTTCGATGGCGTGATCACGAACGCCGGAAGCAGCCGTTCGGCAAAGGGCGCAATGGCCTCCAGCAGGGCCTGGTTGCCCAGATAGGGCGAGGCGTCGCGGGCTTCCACCGCGTAGACGATGGCGCGGTCGATCCCCAGGTAGTCGAGATGCCCCAAGAGGCTGGACGCGTCGGGAAAGTCCGGCACGGCATAAGCGCCCTTGCCGATCATGGCGCTGACGGCGAAGTACTGCATGGCTTGCTCCTGGTTGATGGTAATCATGGCAACGATGACATGGGTGGCTGGCGTCGCTATCCCGCAGGGCCTGCAGAAGAGCCGTCAAGGCTTGCGTGAACATGGCTGCCTTGCCGTTGAGCAAACCGGCCGGTGCGGGCGGACGTCGGCGCGG
>CAYOUR010000154.1:0-10683 GCA_964407145.1 uncultured Lentisphaeraceae bacterium
GCATCGGCCAGGCTTTGGCGACAGCGGCAGCCGACGCATCGGCCAGGCTTTGGCGACAGCGGCAGCCGACGCATCGGCCAGGCTTTGGCGACAGCGGCAGCCGACGCATCGGCCAGGCTTTGGCGCCAGCGGCCTATTTCCCGTTTCGGATGCACTCCACGCCGCCGGGAGGCGCTTCCAGCCGGCAGCGCTCCAGGCGCAGGCCGTGGACATTCTGCGCCATGATGGCCGACTGCCAGCCTGGCTCCGGGTCGCGCCAACTGATCCGGCAGCGGTCGAACTCAACCCCGTCGGCATTCTGGAGGTAAAACGGCGCCGGAGCGCACTTGACGCCGAATTCGCCATAGCTGCGTTCGGCCTTCTCCGGCGGCACGGCGTCAGCGCCGCCGGAATACTCGAACCAGACATCGGAGAAGCTGATGTCCTTGACCAGGCAGTCGGGGTTGCCGGTGACGTACGACGACCACCGCGCCCGACCCCGCAGATGGCTGAAACTGATGTTGCGGATGAGCTTCACCGTCTCATCCGCCTGGCAGCCGCGCACGTTCGACGACACGATGATCGGCCGCATCGCCTCGATGTGCAGATTGTCAAACAGGATGTTCTCGATGTTCACGCCCAGGGACTTCTCCGAATATTTCGAGATGATGCAGATGGCGGTGCGGGTGTCCCGGATGACGCAGTTGCTGATGACGCAATCGCGCACCTGGCCATTGCCGACGCCGATCCGGAAGGCGTTGCAACGCGTACGCAACACGCAGTTGCTGACCGTGACGTGCTGGCAGACGCGCGACGAATCCTTGAGCGGGTCAATGGCGCCGCGCAGCGTGATGCAGTCGTCGCCGGAGTCGATGATGCAGTTGGTGACCGTCACCCGGGCGCAGCAGTCAATGTCGATGCCGTCGCCGTTCCAGGTCCGCTGGTCGTTCCAGACCCGCACCCCGGTGATCACCACGTCCTCACAGCCGTGCAGAAAGCAGGTCCAATAGGGGCTGTTGTACAGTTTGACGTCGGTGATGGTGACGTTCCGGCATTCGCAGAAGAAGATCATCTGTCCAGGGCGCCATTCGGGGTATTCGAACAGATGCGGGTGCTCGTCCCACGTCTTGTCCGAAAAGCCCTGGCGGTTGCCGTCGATTACGCCCTGGCCGGTGAGGCCGATGTTGCAGGCCTCGACCGCAACGACCAGGTGGGCGCCCGTGACCCGTTCCTTGAAGACGCGGTTCTGGGGGCAGAAGTCGTCGGCGTTGTAGTCTTCACGGCGGGTGCTGCCGAGCAGCCTGGCCCCGCTTTCCAGGTTGAGGGTGACGTTGTCGCGAAGATACACGGTCCCGGTCAGATACGTCCCGGCCGGGAAGTTCACGGTTCCGCCGCCGTTGGCCGCGCATTCGTCGATGGCCCGCTGAATCGCCGCTGTACACAAGTCGCCGGCAACGCCGGTGACTCCATAAGCCCTGATGTCATACATGCTGTCGCCCCTTGCACCGTTTCCACGCCCGATGCCGGGCCGGCCGCGTCCCCTCTGGATTAGCAGCACCCCCGGCTTTTCTTCACGCTCCGAAAACGTACTGCCGACAAACGATTTTTCCAGCCAGGCAAGCCAAAAACAACTGGGGCCGGCGAGTTGGCGACGATCTTGGCGGCGGAAACGCCGCCATTGGCTGGAGTGCCGAAGGCGTGCCGACGCTGCAAAAAACGGTTAATCCTCCACCCAGTGTTTGACGGAGAACGACGCCAGGAAGCCCTTGAAAAAAGGCACGCTGCCATCAGGCCGACGCTCGCCGCGGCCGCCAAACCCGGCGGACTGCAGGTAGATGCCGGTGCCCTGCAGCGGGAACGCCTCACGTTGGCCATTGGCGACAATCGCCAGCTCCGAGCCGTTGTAGGTGACCTTGACCGTCTGCCACCGCCCGGCCAGCAACGGCACCTGTGTCGGAAAACGACTCTCGGAATACCACGGCAGGTTCCAGTCATGCAGGTTGCGGTGCACATACACCAGCACGAAATGCCCGTCCTTGACCTCGACGCTCAAACCACCGAAGGTGTTGCCCTGATGCGCAAACAGGACCTGGTGCGGCTTGACCTCCTCCGGCTTGACCTCGAACTCCAGCGTGAACCCGGCCCGTTGCGGCACGACGACGTTGGGGAACATCACAAAATTGCCGCGTTCGCCGTCAAAGCGCAAACAGTGACGGCCGTCCTCCACACACCAGTCGGGCACCGGCTTGTCGGCGCCGGCAAAAACACCTTTTTTGAAAAACCGGAAGATGGTGTAGGCGCTTTCCAGGCCCTGGAAGCCAGTGGCGAAGGCCTGGTAGCTGCCGAGCATGGCATAGAAATCGCGGCCAGCCGGCGTCTTCAGGACGGCCCCGCCGGCGGCAGGGTCGAACACATACGTCGCCTCCGGCACCCGGTGCGCCGGCAAGTCAAGCCGCACCGCCCGGCGCGCCGTGTCGGAATACACATACACCGGCCGCGTCGCCGACGCCGGCGCCGGGGTCTGAGCCTGTGCCTGAGCCAGGGGCTGCGGCGCGCTCCACCAGACCTTGCCGGCCTTCGTGACCGCGCGCACCGCGGCCACCCCGTTCGGCTGGTTGAACGGCACCCTGGCCTGGAAAACCGCCGAGCGCGAATCCAGGCTGAGCGGAATCGTCGTCGGCCGCCCGCCGGATTCCACCCCGAGCATGATGCCCGATTCGTAGACCTGGGCCCGGACGTCGTTCTCCCCCAGCTCCGCCAGCGCCACGTCCCAGGCGAACGACTCGCCTTTTCGCGGACCGTTCAGGATCTGGCCGGACACGCGCAGGACGGCGTTGGCGACTTCAGAGACCGGCAGCGAAAACAGGCAGTTGCGCCGCCACCAGTCAAGATTGCCGCGGTAGACCGGCGATGGCAGCCCCTCCGTCACCGCGGCCAGCTGCCGCGGGTCGTCGTCACTCTTGTACGACAGCACGCCGCCCGCGCCAGTCACCTCGGCGTCGATCTTCACGCTGACCCGGCCCGGTTCCTGGTTGTAGTAGTGCATGCGCAGGCGATACAGGCGCCTCGACCCGTCCGCCAGCTGGAATTCATCCCGGGAATCGTAGGCGAACTGCTCGAGCGAGTTCTGCATGACTTCGACCACGGCCAGATCTTCCGGCGCTTCCAGTCGGCAGTCGACCCGTCCGTCCGGCGCCAGGGTCACCTCGGCCCGGACCGGCCGCAGGACATTACGCAGCGGGGTGCAGAAATACTGCTGGTCGCCGGTGGAGGTGGCCCGGACCGCCGTGAAGGGCAGCCCGGTGAAGTATTCCAGCGTACGGCCCTGGTATTCGATGGTGACGCGGCTGCGCAGGGCCTGGGCGGCCGCAAAGGGCTCGCTCGCCGGGTTCAGGCGCTCCTCCCGCAGGGCCGCGGTGTTGAACGTGAACGGTCCGGCCTGGTACAGCACCTTGCCGTTTTCATCGGTCAACTCATAACGCAGCGTGTAGTTTTCGCCGGCGGCCGTGTCCGGCACGTGCAGGAGCTCCACCACCATGGCTTCGCCGGGAATCAGCTGCCGGCGCTGGCTGATGATCAGGTTGGGCACGGTCACGTCGTCGCCCGGCAGCGGCGTCGGCGCCTCGCCCCGGAAACGGTGCGTGTAATAACGCAGAATCCGCTGCGACGACATCGGCTTGCTCACCAGCGGCTGAAAGCCGGTGTCCTCGTTCAACTCGTCCCATTCCGTGCCGATGTACACGTCGGCTTCATACGTCAACGCCCCTTCCAGACCGCGGCGCAACGTCCTGGTGCCGTCGCGGGACAGGTTCTGGGCGCCGTAGTACGCCGTGTAGCCGGCTTTGCCCTGGGTGACCAGGAGCTTCCGGCCGTTGTAGGCCGGCTCGGCCAGGACGCTGCGGCAAATCGCCAGCAGCGCACCGGAAAAATCGTCGTCGTAGCTGCTGTCCGGATAGCTGTTGTAATGGCCCAGATAGACGCCGTCGCAGACGGCCAGGTATGAACGCAGGTACTCCTCCATCAGCGCGAGCTGCGAAGCCGGCAGCGTTTGCCCGTGGCTGCGGTACATCTCATAGAGGGCATGGCCGTTGGTCGACTCACCGGCCGGATTCAACAGGCGAATGAAATGAATCTGGGGCACGAACAGAATCTTGTCACCGGACAGTTCCCGCAGGCGCTGGAGGTACCCGGCGATCTCCTCCGGAGCGATGCGGTCCATGACATAGCTGCTGATCAGGCTCTTGCCGTTGACCCGGAAGGAATACGGGTTGTTCGCGATCAGATCGAGAGTCTCGGGAACAATCTCCAGGTAGTCGCGGCTGGAGCTCGTCTCCAGCATCAGATGGAAGTCGTCCGGGGACAGCTTCATGTGCGCGGCCGTGTCGTAGATCACCTTCATGGTGCGCTTGAATTCGCGTTCGCCGGGCCAGGCAAAGGTGGCGTAGCCATCCAGACCGCTCAGACGATACAGCTCGAACGTCCGGGCAAAACTGGGTATCTTGTGGTCCGACTCGCTCTCCTCCCACAAGCTGCGGTCCGCAAACAACGGCCGGTCGTCAAATTGGTAGCCGCCCAGAAACAGCCGGCCGGAGTACTTCGTCTGGCTGCGGACAAAGGCATGCGTCCGCGGCAGCACCCGCCGCCGAACGGCGCCTTGCATCTCGGCCAGGCGCTTCCGCCCGAGCTCGTAGTCCTCCGCCGACCCCGGCTCCACCGCCGACACGACCGCCGACACGACCAATACCGCCAACACCGCTGTCTTCAGCCACATTGATAAGCTCCTTGGCAAAATGACTGCCTGAATCATCCTTCAACCGCCATAAAAAAAGACCCGCGTCAAAAGGCCACGGGCCTGGAAACATCAGGACCAAGTCATCGCCCCGCGCCGGAACGACCGGATTGCCCGCACCGGCGGCAACCGAGACCCACGACGAAAAGAGCCGCCCCAGAACGAAAAAACGTCACTGCCACACCAGGATTTTCCGGTTGGCCAGGCTGGCATCGGCATCGGCCTGAATCTGCACCTTGGCGCTCTGCATGCGGCTGACATGCCCGTCCGCCCACAGGATGTTGGCGCCGCCGGCATGACGGTCATGCACGTACATCCCGGAACTATACAGCTGATGCTGGCCGCCCGGACCGCCGGAATGGGTCGCCATGCTGTCCACCAGCACCAGGCAGGAAGACGTCTTCTTCATCTCGTCCACCCGCACCGGGGGATGGCGGTGCATGACATTGTGCGCCGCGCTCACATACCCGTAAGCGCTCCATTTGCTGCCGACATAATTGCTGCTGTAGGCATAGCCGATATACAGAAAACGCGCCGCGGACGTCGCATAGGGGTTCAAGATGGCGTCGTCGCAGCTCTTGAACGATTCAACGTAGGTGAACAGCCCCTGCCCGGTCGGGCACTTCCACAGGTTGTCCGCCGGCCATACATACCGGTCCTTGCTCAAGGCAAACGCCCAGTTCCAGTAGTATTTCGTCGGACCGTCAAAATACCCCAGATCGGTTGGCGGATAGTAGCCGTCGTGATCCTGATTGTAGAAATTAAAGCCCAGGCCGATCTGCTTTAAGTTGTTGACACACGTGATCTCCCGCGCCTTCTCCCGAGCCTTCGACAACGCCGGCAACAGCATCGCCGCCAAGATCGCGATAATCGCGATCACCACCAGCAATTCAATCAAGGTGAACTTCTTCCGCATGCCTCGCCTCCACTGACATTATGACGCCGCATTTCTCCTGCACGGCTCCACCGGCGACTCCTGATTGACTCGTTGCCAAGAATCTGATTGAACTTGCAATCACCATAGCCTGGCAAGCCCCTGTTGTCAAGGGATGTCAGAGAAAAAACGCAGTCCGCCAGGCTTTTATTGGCCGTCGCCCCATCTATAAGTCCCCTGCTTCCAACCCGAGTTATGGGTAAGTGAAAAGCATTGGCCCTATCCCTTCGACGGCAGACTGAAGCCTGGAATACGTATGGCAGGCTAAAGCCAAAAGCTTATCCCCACATGTTGCACGTAACAAAACTTATGTTTTCCGGCAATTATCATAAAAAAACGTGACTTCGGATTGAAAGAATGACGAAGCACGCTACATAAATAGTAATGTCAAAATGACGTGATCCCGCCTGAACACGTGGAGGAATCAGGAAAAAGCGAAAGCACGTTTTGACGCCGCCTGGTTTTGCGGCCAGGCACCAATAACTGCGTGATGTTCCCCATCGCCCCCCCCCAACTCGCCCATCCACCACGCAACAGAAGGACAAGCCAACCATGAAGAAAAAAGACAATTCGAAAAAGTCTCATGACCAGCTGACGACAAACTTCGGTGCGCCCGTGCCGGACAACCAGAACTCACGCACGGCCGGCCCGCGCGGCCCGGTTCTTCTCGAAGACACCTGGCTGATGGAGAAGCTGGCCAACTTCAACCGCGAAGTCATTCCGGAACGGCGGATGCACGCCAAGGGCGGCGGCGCCTTCGGTACGTTCACCGTCACCGGCGACATCACCCGCTTCACCAAAGCCAAGGTGTTCGCCAAAATCGGCCAGAAAACCGACGTGTTCGCGCGCTTCTCGACGGTGGCCGGCTTCCGCGGCGCGGCCGACGCCGAACGCGACATCCGCGGCTTCGCCGTCAAATTCTACACGGAAGAGGGTAACTTCGACCTGGTCGGCAACAACACCCCGGTGTTCTTCCTGCGCGACCCGCAGCATTTCTCCGACCTCAACCACGTCGTCAAGAAGGAGCCGCGCAGCGGCCTGCATTCAGCAACCGCCAACTGGGACTTCTGGACCAACCTGCCGGAGGCCCTGCACCAGGTGACCATCACCATGAGCGACGACGGCATCCCGAAAAGCTACCGCAACATGCACGGCTTCGGCAGCCACACCTTCAGCCTGTACAACGCGAAAAACGAACGCGTCTGGGTGAAATTCCACTGGCTCTGCCAGCAGCCCATCGCCTATCTCACCGACGCCGAGGCCGAAGCCCTCTGCGGCAAAGACCGCGACAGCCACAACCGCGACCTGTACGAGGCCATCGAACGCAAGGAATTCCCGAAGTGGAAGCTCTGCATCCAGACCATGACCGACAAACAGGCCAAGGCCTTCCCTTTCAACCCGTTTGACCTGACCAAGGAATGGCCCGTCGCCGACTATCCCCTCATCGAGGTCGGCATGATGGAGCTGAACCGCAACCCGGAAAACTACTTCGCCGAAGTCGAACAGGCGGCCTTCAACCCCGGCAGCCTGGTGCCCGGAATCGGCGCCTCGCCGGACAAGATGCTGCAGGCCCGACTGATCAGCTACGGCGACGCCCAGCGCTACCGCCTCGGCGTCAACCACCACCTGATCCCGGTCAACCAGGCCCGCTGCCCTGTCACTGGCTATTCCCGCGACGGCGCCATGCGCGTCGACGGCAACTACGGCTCGAAAATCAGCTACGAACCGAACAGCTTCGGCGCCTGGACCGAACAGCCGAAATACCGCCCCCCCGCCACCCCGGTCGACGGCGACGGCGACTTCTACACCTTCAAATGCGACGACGCCGATTACTTCCAGCAACCGGGCGAACGCTTCCGCGCCATGTCCAAGGAACAGCAGAAGCGCCTGTTTGAAAACACGGCCCGCGCCATGCAGGGCGTGCCGGAGTTTATCCAGCAACGCCATGTCGAACACTGCACCAAGGCCGACCCGGCCTATGGCAAGGGCGTGGCCAAGGCCCTGGCAGCCCTGGCAAAAAAGACCAAAATGATGTAACCGCACCCCACCGGGCCAGCTCAAAACCGCCCCTGGCCGGCCGGGCCAGGACCCCATCGGCAAGTCATCTCCACCCCACCGCGGGCCTCCCCGAAGCCATCGCCGGACTGGCCCGCGGTCATTTCCCCCCGTGGCGTTGCTCATGAAGAAAAAACTTGGATTGCTGCTGGGCATTGCCTGCGTATTCGCCGGCCTGGTCGGCGTTTTTCTGCCGTTGTGGCCGACCACGCCATTCCTGCTGGCGGCCGCGTTGCTGTTTGCCCGCTGCTCACCGGCCCTGCACGCCTGGATGGCCAAGAACGAATACCTGGGCAGCTATCTCCGCAACTACCGGGAAAAATGCGGTGTTCCGCGCGTCATCATCTACCGGTCGCTGGCCTTTCTGTGGGGCGGGCTGGCGGTGTCGGCGGTTCTGCTCGGGCCAGGCTGGCCCCTGCTGCTCCTGGCTGCCGTCGGCCTGGCGGTTTCGGCGCATCTGCTGGCCCTGCGGACATCGTTGCGCTCGCCACGCCGCTTCACCCTGATCGAGCTTCTGACCGTGATCGGGATCATCGCGGTTCTGGCCTCGATGCTGCTGCCGTCCCTGCGCAAGGCCATGCACAAGGCCCAGCGCAGCGTGTGCATCAACAACCTCCGCCAAATCGGCCTGGCCCTGCCCATGTATGCCGACGACTACGACGGCATGATCCCCGCGCTGGCGCCAGGTCTCAGCGGCAGCATCATGATCCTCCGCATGCCCGGCCTGGGCCTCCTGGGACTGGGCCGGCTGATGAACGACTATGGCACCGTCCCCAAGCATCACGGCTGCCCCCTGAACCTGACCAGGACGCCGTCCTACGTGGAAGAAAAATGGCCCGGCGTCGGCCCCGTCATGGCCGCGTATCTCTTCCGCTCCAACGACGTCGGCTTCGCCGAAAAACTGTCGGCCCCGCAAAACCAGGGCAAGGGCATGGTCATGGACTTCTGCTGCGCCGTCACCAGCGGCACGCCCATTGTCGCCCACAACTACGAGGACGTCAACATCCTTTACTCGGACGGAGCCGTCCAAGCCCGGAAAAGCTCGCCCGTGCCCAAGCACCTTTACACCGTACTGGCTCCGCCAGGCATGGCCGGCGGACCAACGCCGGACTGCGACGAAGCCTGGAACAACGCCGACCGGCCGTGACCCCGTCAACCAGGCCAGCAGATCACCCAAGCCCCCCCCCGCCTGAACCACAGATGAACTCAAATGCGCACCGATGGCTGCTGTTACAGCCAATCACTTCCCGGCCGGCATCGCGTTTTGAAATTCAGAATGACCCGACCCGATGTCCCGGCCTTCTCGGCCGGTTCAGAATCTGGACTTTTTCGAGGCGCGGCGCTTTTCTTCATTGAATCTTCATCCGTGTCCATCGGTGTCCATCCGTGGTTCTTCCCTTCAGGACGGGGCCGTGCCGCCCTCCCCGGAAAAAGCCCCTACTGCTCGAGGATGTCGTCGTTGAAGTTCAGGAGGTGGTCTTTTTCCAGCAGGCTCGGGGTGTTGATGCGGAAAAGGCGTTCGGTGCGCAGCGGCGGACAGCCACAGGAACCGGCCCGGCGCAAAACCGGCGCTATCCTGATTCTGGCCGGCGCCGCCTGCAAATCGTGGCGGCTGATACGGTCCAGCATCAGGTCGACCGTTCGCAACGCCAGCACCGATACCGGCTGCACCATCGTCGTCAGACCGCCGGGCATGAAGTCCGTGAAGGCGTAACCGTCACAACCGATGATGGCGACGTCCTCCGGCACCCGGAGGCCATGCTGCAGCAGCAGGCTCATGACCTTGCACGCCACGTAGTCATTTTGCGCAAACAGCGCGGTCAGCTTCTCGCGTCGCAGATGCTGCAGGAAAAGGTCACCGCGGCCATCAAGCTCACGCAGGCAGATGCGCCAGGCCGGCGCCGGGTCGGCGCCCTGCTCCCGCATCATCTTCAGCCAGCCCAGGCTGCGCTCCGAATCGCCGCGCATGATCTGGACCAGATCACCGCCATCGTCAATCATCAGATCCGGGCATACCGACAGCGCCTCGCACTCGTACCGGTGGAACGTCTCCGCGTCGCAACCGTGTGTCGCCAGCACCGTAACCCCGCTTGCCGCAAGCGCCGCGCATACGTCGTCCTGCGTGCTTAACGGATTACTGCCCGTAGCGTATACTTCCGCGCCTCCCCGGCGAAGCACCTGCGCCAGATAGGCAGTTTTGGCCTCCAGATGGATGCAGATGACCGCTTTTAATCCCTTGAAAGGCTGATCCTTCTCAAAGGTATCCGCTATCCCGGACAGAACCGGCATATGCCCGCGCACCCACTCGATCTTCTGCTCCCCAAGCGGCGCCAGCGCCGCGTTCGCCAGTATGGATTCCACTTCGTTTTCCTCCGTTCCCTCGTCTGCTCTGATTATAGCAGACAACGGCCGGAAAACCAACCAATATCAGCGGAAAAACAATCAAACCCGGCCGTCAGCTTACGGCCGGGTTTGATGATCACCTTTTGGGTGTTACGCCAGCATCTTGCGGATCGCGTCTTTGCCGCGGGCGCCGATCGCTTGCTGCGCCACCTTGCCGTCTTTCAGAACGATCAGGGTGGGGATGCTCATGACACCGTACTTCGCAGCCAGCTCAGGCGACTCGTCCACGTTCACCTTGCCGACCTTGTAGGCGTCGCTCTCCTCGGACAGTTCGTCCACCAGCGGGCTCACCATCTTGCAGGGGCCGCACCAGTCCGCATAAAAATCCACAAGCACCGGTTTCGTGCTCTTCAGCGCTTCCGTTTCAAAATTTGCTTTCGTCAGTTTAATAACCGCCATATTGTTTCCTCCCTTCATTGGTACCATTTTGGGTTTACCCCGGTTTTTACGGGAGTGAAACAACGGCGTGAAAAAAATTATAGATCCTCGTCCGCAACACGGTTCACCTTTTTCTCCATTGCCT
>CAYOUR010000155.1:0-10677 GCA_964407145.1 uncultured Lentisphaeraceae bacterium
GGCGGCGGCGCAGCCGATGGCCGGGGCGCCGCGCACGGCCAGGCGCTGGATGGCGTCATGGATGTCCTGTGGGGCGCATAAGTGCAGGCGGACCAGTTCCCGCGGCAGGCGGGTCTGGTCAATGATGTCCAGAAAGCCGTTGTCGGCGGCGGCGGGGCCTGGCTGACGATGCGTGACGCCATCGGCGGCCAGCCATTGTACGGTGGGTGGGCGGACTGTCATGGGGGGAGCCGGAATCCCGGCAGACAAAGATGGGGTGTAGGGGAGACGGGAGAACCGAAGGCAGGAAGGACGTGCGAGGCTGCCCAGCTTGTCACGAAACGGTGGCCGGGAGATGGACTGCCGTTGCCGTCTTCCTGGCAAAATGACAAAATATAACCTAATCCCGTCGGGTGATTTTTCTATGGCGGCAGCGGGATTTTGTCGTCGGGTGGTTTTGCTATTGCCGGGAAATGGAATATTGTTGTTTGGAGGCTTGGCGCGTCAGGATGTACTGTTGAGGTGTCTGCCGGCGCGGGGCTGATTTTTGTTGGGATGACGAAGGAGTCGATGTGGATTTGACGATGTCAGAGAGGTTGTCGGCGGCGGCGTCATTCGTCGGCCCGCGCCTGGCCAGGTCGCCGCGGGTGGGGGTCGTCCTCGGGTCCGGGCTGGGGGATTTTGCGACGCTGGTTGCCGCGGATGTGGTCATTCCGTATACGGAGATACCGGGTTTTCCGGTGGCAACGGTTGACGGTCACGCCGGCCGGTATGTATTTGGTCACCTGGATGGCGTGGCCGTGGTGGTGATGCAGGGGCGGATTCATTACTATGAAGGTTACGACATGGCTGAGGTCGTGATGCCGATTCGGCTGATGCGCCTGCTTGGCGTGGAAGCCGTGGTGCTGACCAATGCCGCCGGCGGAATCGACCCGGCGATGGCGCCCGGGACGTTCATGCTGGTGACCGACCACTTGTCGCAGCTGGTGCCGTCGCCGTTGCGCGGCCCGAACCTGAGCCATCTTGGCCGGCGTTTCCCCGATATGAGCCAGGTTTATGATTCCGGCCTGCTGAGCCTGGCGCGGGCGGCGGCGGCGGCCGAAGGCATCGACCTCCGCGAAGGCGTCTACATTCAGACGGCCGGACCCAACTTCGAAACGCCGGCGGAAATCAGGATGTATGGGCGGATGGGCGCGGATGCGGTTGGCATGTCAACCGCCTGCGAGGCCATGGCGGCGCGCCATTGCGGCCTGCGTGTCTGCGCCCTGTCCTGCATTGCCAACCTGGCCGCCGGCATTTCGCCGACGCCGTTGAGCATTGAGGAGGTGTACGAGGTCTCGGTCCGGCGGGCGCCTGAATTCCAGCGGCTGCTGCGACGACTGATCCGCGAGGCCGGTGCGGCGCTGCCGCCGGCCGGACGGGGCCGGCCGGACGGGCGCCCGCGGGCGTGAGGAGCACGCCGCGCGATGGAAAGGCGGCGGCATAGAGTTTGAAGCAGCCGGCCGTCGGCGTTTTGGATAGACAGGAGCAAAGAGCCGATGCATGCGATCTGCCAGTCGATTGTCACTTATCTTCGGTCGTGCCAGGTCATGGCCGGCGGCGAGTACTATGGGTCTTTCTGGAGTGAGAAGGCGTACCATGCGCCGCTTTTGGACTGGCATGGCGGCGGTGCGCATCACCATCGCGGAGCCGGCAGCGGCGGACTGGGGCTGTTTCTGACCGGGGCAAAGGACGACCAGTATCGCGCCGAGCAGGCCTTTGACTGGCTGGCCTCACGTCAGAATAGCCGCGGCGGTTGGACCGAGACCCAGAACAACGACCGGCCCTCAGACTGGGAATTCACCGGCGCGGAGGAGTTGAGCACGATTGAGACGGCGTTCGCCAGCCGTGGCCTGGCTTCGGCCTTGCTGGCCGGGCTGCCGCCCAAGGCCAGCTATTTGACGGCGCTGCGCCGGGCCGGGCTGTGGTTTGTCGGCATGGAGACGCCGGCCTGGTCCGGCGTTTTCCCGCACCACGAACGGTCGCCGTTTGACACGCCCAATGCGACCTTGCATTCCGTCGAGGCCTTGGGATTGATCTTCCGCGCCTTGCGTGATTGCTATGGCATCCGGGTCAACATTTTCCGGGCGGCGGCGTTTCGCGGTCTGCGCCATGCGTTGGCGCAGCAGCGTGACGACGGCTGCATCACGTACCGTTCCACCGGCGGGGTCACCATCAACTACACGGCGCTCGTGCTGTTCCTGGCCATGAATTTTCTGGAGCTCTGGACGGCCGAAGACCTGGCGTTCGAAAACATTGTGGCGGACGACTTGCTGGCCCGCGGCGGCGACTTTCTGGAAGGCGCCGTGTTGGCCAACGGCCTGCTCCGGTGGGAAGAGCTGGAGACGACCTGCGCGCGGCACAATGTGTGGACCTACGCCCTGGTCTGGAATGTGCTGCAGCGGCTGCAGCGCGCCGAGACCGCCGGCCTGATTGCCGACCGGTTGCGCGAATGGCGCACCGATGACGGCGGACTGCTGCCCATGCGCGACGTCGGAGAACCGATCACCCGCTGCGCCTTCATGCAGGCGGACATGCTTCTCTTTCTGCGCCAATAGGCCGTTCTCGGCATGTTCCGGCATAATTCGCCGCGCTGTGGTCCCTGCCCGATGCATAGGAAGCGGCGAATGTGACGTGTGGCCAATACGCTTGTTCTATGCGTAATCCTGGCTGGATACATGGAACCTGTAGGGCGTTGGAATAGGACGTGTGGGACCTATAGGACGTGTGGGACCTATAGGACGTATGGGGCGTTGGAATAGGGCAATGGGACATATATGGTGTTGGGTTGTTTAAGCCGCCCTTAGCCAAACCGAACTCTTGTACAAAGAGTATTGGACATGTACGATGTATGAGACGAAGTTTGCTTTGTGTGCAATGTGGTTTTTGACGTAGAAAACGGCTGGTGGCGCCGTGGGACGAGGGGCATTCGGCCCATTCGTCCAATGCGCTGCATACAGCTTCTCTTCGCCTGCATGGATGGAAATAAAGAAAGGGTTTGATTGTCTGTAGACCATGGCGTCCATTGTCCACAGATGTCCATTGTCCGCTGTCTGCTGCCATTATTGCCCGCCAAAAATATAACAAACTCGCGCAAATTGTTTCATTGACGAGGCGTTAATGAGATATACAGTATGCATATGCATCTCTTATTTAGGAATTGGCCGTGGGGATGTTTGGGAGGGGCGGTGATTTCTGATGCACTCAGGCAGTAAAAGCGAGCAGGTTCTTGAGGACTTACGCAAGCAGATCATGACCGGCGGTTTTGCCGACGGCCGTCTGCCTCGGGAAGTTGATTTATGTCAGACGTACGGGGTGGCCCGGGTGACATTGCGCAAGGCGCTGGCGGTTTTGGAGGGCAGCCGGCTGATCGAACGGCGGAAGCGCGCGGGCACCTTTGTTATTCCCCAGCCCGCCCCAGGGCAGTCGACCATCGGCCTGCTGATGCGGACGCAGGGACACCTGTTCAGCGACATGTATGGCAAGCTGTCCGAGCGTCTGGCTGTCAATGGCTATTCGGCACTGTGCGTGAATATGTACACCGGCAATGGTGTCCGGCGGACAACCATCTTACGCAAGGCCGACCAGCTGATGAGCCTGCAGCTGAGCGGCTTCATTGTGGATGGGTATATCCTGGGCGAGCTGCCGTCCCTGGGTTGTTTGCAGGTCCGCCAGCCGGTGCTGTGGAATTTCTATGATGCGCCGACCCCATTGCAGGCGACGGGGGTGTGGTTTGATTTTGAGCAGGCCGGGTACTTGGGCGGGAAGTTCCTGATGGAGCGCGGCTGCCGGCGGCCCTTGCTGCTGCTGCATCCGCTGCCGCTGGCGGTCCGGTTCAACCCCGGGCATTACCATCATCATCGTGAACGGCAGATCATGCTTGGTTATTGCCGCGCCCTGGCCGAATACGGCCTGGAGGGCGAGCATTTCGTGTGTGGTCCGCATTGCCGCGAAGAAAAGGGTCATTTCGAGCTGATCATCAAAATGATTCATAACCGCCAGCTGCGTCCGGACGGGATTTTCGGGAGTGCCGACTCCTTGCTGGTGCGGCCGATGCGGACGGCTGCCGCCCTCAAGGTTCGCCCTGGCCGCGACCTGCATTTCGTCGGCATCGGCAACACGCCATGGAGTTCCCAGGATTCAATGTGTCCTTTCAGCAGCGTCGACCTGCAGCTGGCCGAGGCGGCCGACCGCATCGTCGAGCAGGTGCAGCTGCCGCCGGAAGCACGGCAGAATCTATTCATCGCTCCGCGGCTTGTCTGTCGCGAAAAGGCTGGCGATTGACCACGGCGCGGGAGCCGCACGCGCAGGGCGGGGATCTTCCGTCGCAGCGGGCTTGGGCGCGGCATCCGGCGACGGGCGGGACTTCGTGCCGGACCCGGGCCTGTCCTGAATTCCGGGAACGCGTTATGTGCCCGGGACGATTGGCCCCGCTGGCGGCACCGGCGTTGATCGGCGTTCATCGGTGGTTCCAGTTTGTTTTTTGCATGCTGGAGGGCAATTTTCCCGGTGGTGTTGTTTATCCGAGGGGGGCTTTCATCGGGTCAGCTGCCCCAGGATATGGACGGCATCGATGACAACGTCGGTCATGCGGTCGAAGTCGACGGCGTCCATGGCGTCGAGGCAGGTATGGAAGAGCAGGAAGGGGTCTTTTTCGCCGTACCATAGGGTCGGGATTCCGGCCAGGTGGAACGGTTTGGTATCCCCGCCCAGATGTACGTCCGTGAAGGGAATCGTCGCCGGCGTGAGCCTGGGGAGTTTTTCCGGGAGTCCGATGCGTAGTTCCGGCGTGGCGATCAGCCCGCCGACATGGTCGATGTTCATGAACCAACGGAGGTCGTCGCCAAGATGGTTCTGGCAGTAATTCCCGCTGCCGAGCTGCAAGCCGTCGACGGTGTATTCCTCGCCGGAGAAGGCGACGATGTCAAGGGCGGGGCCGTTGGGCGGCTGGCACTGCAGGATGCGGGCCAGTTCCAGGATGACGGCTGTGCCGCTGGCGTTGTCAAGGGCGCCCTGGACCAGTGGGGCCGTGTCGTAATGGGCGCCAACGACGCCCTTGCCGCGGCCTTCCAGGCCGGGGAGGGTGGCAATCACATTGCAGGACTGGTGCTGGAAGGTTCGCGCTTTGACGGCCAGCCGATAGCGGTCGGCCTTGTGTCGCGCCAAGTCAAGGGCGCCGTCCTGGGCGACGGCGGCGGCGCCCAAGCGGTGCAAGTTGGGGGAACGCTGGATTTTCGTGCTGGGGGCCATGGCTCCATGAGTGAGCGAGTCGCTGATGAAAATGGCGCCGGCGGCGCCCAGCCGGTCGAGGTCTTCGGCGATTTTGTTGCGCCCGGCGATGTCCGCTCCTTCGGACCAGCTTTCCACAAAGCAGAGCCGGTTCTGCACGGGCTGGGCATCCAGCTGCTGCAGGTCAGCTGGGCGGAGCCAGAGAAGCGTGTCCTCCTTTTCGGCGGACGGCGAGAAGAAGCATGCCGTGGCGGCCGGTACTGCCCGACCGCGGGTCAGATTGACCAGTTCGAAGGACTGCATGGCCCAGCCTGTGACCGGATAGCTTTCGCGGCGGGCGGCAACGCCCAAGGCGGTGAACTGCTCGGCGATGTAATCCGCGGCAGCGGCTTCGCCGGGGGAACCGACATGGCGGCTGCCAAGCCGCAGGCAAAACATGGTGAGGTGGGACTGCAGGCGTTCACGGATCAGGCTGGTGTTCATGGTGTTGGTGGCGGGGCATGTGATGGTGAAGTTGTGTCAAAAGCACGCGCTGAGCGAGGCGGCAGCGCGCAACGGGCGGGGATCTTCCGTCGCAGGGGGCTTGGGCGCGGCATCCGGCGACGGGCGGGACTTCGTGCCGGACCCGGGTCTGTCCTGAATTCCGGGAACGCGTTATGTGTCTGGGGCGATTGGCTCCAGTGGCGGCACCGGCGTTGATCGGCGTTCATCGGTGGTTCTGCCCTGTTTTCTGCCTGTTGGCAGGCGCGGCAGTGCAAGAAAGCCGCTGCGTCACGGTGTCTTCGGGCTGGTGTTCGGGAAGGTTTTTTCGAAGCGGAGGAGTATTTCCCTGAGGAAGTCGTCCAGAAACGTTATGCTGATGTCGCGGAATCGTTCCGGGATGTCGAAGGCGGCTTCGGCGATGCCGCCGGTGATGGCGGCGACCGTGTCGCTGTCGCCGCCGATGGAGACGGCGTTGCGGATGGCGTCCTCAAAGCTGTCGGCTTCGAGGAAAGCGGTGATGGCCTGCGGCACGGTTCCCTGGCAGGTTTCATTGAACTGGTAGGTTGGCCTGATTTCGTCGATCGTCCTGGTCAGGGGGTAATAGTGTTGTTCGACATGGGCGCGGATGGCGTTTTGATCGTGGCCGGACCGGGCCAGGAAGATGGCGGCGGCGGTCGCCTGGGCGCCCTTGATGCCTTCGGGGTGGTTATGGGTCACCTCGGTGACTTTTTGCGCCAGGCTGAGGGCTTCGTCCAGGCTTCTGGCGGCGAATCCGCAGGGGCTGACCCGCATGGCCGCGCCATTGCCAAAGCTGTTGTAGGGGCGCGGTGTCTTGGCGGAGAGCCAGTTGCCGAACATGCCGCCATAGCCGCAGCTGGGGTATAGGCGTCCGATTTCCTGCATGTGTTTGACGGCCAGCTGGCCGAGCTGGTCATAGTCGCCGTCGGCTTCCAGGATGGCCCGGGCAATGGCCAGGGTCATGACCGTGTCATCCGTGAAGAAGCATTCGTCGGGCAGCAAGTCGAAGTCTTTGGAACGGTGGTTCTCCCATTCAAAGCGGGAACCGGCAATGTCGCCGATGATTGCACCTAACATGTTCTTGGCCTTGTTGACGTGCATGTGTTGAAGGGTTGGCGGGCGCCAGGGGGCGTCCGGGCGTCAGGGGCCGGTCAGCCAGCATTCCGGCATGATGCCGGCCTCATTCGCCGGTGATGTCGTAGGCGAGGGACACCGTGTCGCCGGCCTTGAAAGCGGCGCCGAGGTGGATCTGCAGGCAGGCCAGCCGCTGGCCGTAGAGCTCGGTCTCCGGACCCAGCGAGCAGGTCTGTGGTTGCGCGAAGGTGATTGTCACCAGGTTGTTGACGCGGACGGCCTGGCACCGTCCCGGAGTGCGCTGCCAGACGCCGTCAACCTGGAATTCGATGGCCGGCTCGTCCCCCTTGAGCAGGATGGGCAGCTGGTCATAGAGGGCGGTGAAGGCACAATCTTCGTCAAAGTCGACGATGAGTGTCTGCCGGAGCCCATCGGGGAGGAGGGACAGATCGCGGGTGAACCGGCAGGCCTCCGCCTGGAACAGCTTGCTTTGCAGGCGCAGGCGTTCCTCCGTCCGTTCGTTTTGGTGTTCCCAGTAGTCCGGGTAGGCGCAGCGGCCGTCGGGCAGTTCACCCCGCAGGAATTGTCCAGTATAGGCGTTCCAGTTTTTGCCGAGGATGAAGGCGCCGTATTTTTCGAACCAGAGGATGGACAGCCCCTGGGTCTGAAACCAGCCATTGCTGGCTTTTTCGTCCGCCGGGTTTTCGGGGAATTTCCGGGCTCGGGACTTGGTCCAGGCGTCGGCGGTTTTGCCGGTATAGGCGAAAGCGTAGAATCCCGGCCGCCGCCAGGCGAGGAATTCGTGGTTGAAATTCCTGGTGAAGTTATTTTCGGCCAGGACGGGCAGTTGGGCGTCCGGAAGTGGCTTCGAGGCGAAGCGGTAGGCGTTGAAAAAGGGCCCGAAGCTGGCAGTGGCGTAGCCGATGGCCGGGCGGTAGACATCGGTCGGCGGTGTCAGCAGCTCTTCCAGGGACGGCTGGTCGTCGGTTTTGGTTCTGGCCAGGCAGGCGGCTTCGGGCAGGATTCCCTGCAGGAGCGGGATGCCGGCGCCGTACTGGGCGCGGGCCCAGGACCCCTTGGTGCGGTGGGAGAAGTTGGTGGCGCCGACCTTGCGGCCGTCGGGTTCCGGGACGATGGTGTGGTTGAAGAAGTGGAAGATGCGTTGCAGGCCGTCGCGGGCGACGGGGTCGTTGCTGAGCCGGTAGTACGCCGCCTGCAGGCAGGCGCCGAGGCCTTGGTAGGATGCGTCCGGCCCGTAGGCTTCCTGCTGGTACCCGGTCTGCATGAAGCGGTTGTGTTCCGGCCGGCAGAAGTTGACCATGAAGTCGGCGGCCAGCTGCCGGTATCCCGGTTCGCCGATGCCCTGGTACAGGTAGTAGTAGGAGAGCGGCCAGTGGGAGGACTGGTTTTCGCAGGAGACGCGGAACATGGAGAAGCGGTCGGCGACGCGCCGTGCCCCGTCCCGCCAGAGGTTCAGGGCTTCCTGGTCGCGGACCTGGTGGTGTCCCTCGGCCAGCTGTTGGGCCATGCTGAGGTAGTTCATGGCCCAGGCGCCGCTGTAGTTGCTGGCGGTTTCCCGGAAGCTGTCATTCTCCTGGATGGCAAGCAGGCGGCGCAGAGCGGGGATCAGGAGACGTTTCTCCAGTTTTCCGAAATAGGGGTTGAAAGGCTTGTCCAGGCTGTTGACGACCGCCAGCATGGTGGTGTTGCCGTTGGCGCCGAATTTTTCGCTGTCCGGGTCGGTGTCCTGGTTTTCGAGGACATGGTTGATATAGGTGAAGATGCCCCAATGCCCGAGCAGGGCCTGGTGGTTTTCTTCGGCGGCAAAGTGCTCGGAAAACTGGCGCAGGTCGACAATCGGCACCGCGAGGTCGGCCGTCTTTTGTTTTTCCAGCCAGGCGTGGATGCGGAGCTGGAACTGGTGCGGGTAGTAATGGCCGTCCTCGGTCTGTTCCAGGCTGGCGTTGATTCGGCGGGCAGTCTCGCGGTCGGGGCAGAGGATGACCGGCAGGTGTTCGAAGCCGAGGGCGCTGTAATTGCCGGGCGGAATGGTGAAGCGGCCTGACCAGACCTCGCCGCGGTGCGCGCTGACCTCCAGCGGCTGGCGGTTTTCCGGGAGGACGACCGGGGCGCCGTCGCCGTCAAGGATTTCGTGCTTGCAGCCCAGGGCGCTCCAGGAGAATTTCTCTGCGTTGTGGGGGAGCATGAAGAAGGTTTCGGCAAATTGGTCAGGGGTGGTGGCGTGCAGCCGGCAGCTGGCGGCCATCACGCCGAAGGGCTTGGCCGGTGTGGCCTGCGGGTCAATCTGGTAGTCCTTGCCGCTGACCCGGAGCTGGTAGATGCCGGCCGGGGCGTCGGCGCCGAAGTCGCAGTTGAGGGTGTGGCCGCCGGGCTGCGGCCGGCAGTACTGCCAGAGGCGCAGGCCCTCCTGGGCGTCGAAGACGCGGACGACGGCCGCGGCCTGGTCGCCGATGATTGTCGCCTGGAGCTGAAGCGGCCCGCCGTCATGCGCGAAGTAGAACGCGAGCGCCTCGGCTCGGAATGGCCCGGGAAAGGCGGCCTGGAGCCGGGCCGTGCCAAGCAGGGTCAAGGTCAGCAGCAGGCTGCGGGTGATGTTGTTACACATGATCTTCCTTGTTGCTGGCGCCCGGGGCTGCGTGGGTGGCAGACGCACCGGACAAATGAAAAACACGGAATCAAAGCGCCGATTCCGCTGCCGCCGGCGTGCGGGCGTGCGCTGGTTGAGCGGCTCGAGTCAATCCGTCTGCGGTTTGTGCGTGTACCGCTTGGGCGATGGTGGTTGGCGCCATGGCGCCATGGTTATCTTCGGATTTGGCTGCGGGCGGGCTGTCCGGTTCAGGACGGAACAGGGTCGGTCATGTGCCAACAAGTGGGTCGGTCGTCTCCGGCATCGTTTCGAGGTGATGGCCTGTCAGAGGCCGAACATCTTGTTGCCGTTGGCGGTGCCTCCTTTCAAGGAGCTCGTGCCGTCAAGTGATTCGACATGATTGTCAAAGAAGAGGGCGGAGAATTTCATGGGCAGTCTGCCGTCCTTGGGATGAACGCCGTAGGCATGGTAGGCGTGTGCCTGTGACAGGTAGCCGACTTCGCCATAGACGGTGGGGTCTTTGTTGGTTGCCCACAGTCCGGTATAGCCTTCGAAGTGGAAGACTGTCTGGCTGGGCTCCGTGACCTTGGTGAGGAGGGCTGGTCCGTCGATCATGTTGGCGCAGGCGTTGCTTTCGGCTACGCCGGTGAAGTGATATTGGCACATGAGGCGCGGATAGCAGGAAATCTGGCGGAATTCCGGTTGCGTGGAAGGGCAGAAGTAGACGGGTATGTTCTTGTTCGAAACGTTGTCGGGAAAGCCCAGGTACGGTCTGAACACGGCTTTGCTCCAGATGTGTGAGTCCCACGTGGCGCGGTAGGCGCTGGGATTGGGCACCCGCGCATAGGCCAGAGCGCCGAAATCGCCTTCGTAGATGATTTCAGCCAGGCCGATGGTCCTGATGTTGTTTTTGCAGGTGATGGTTTGGGCTTTTTGGCGGGCCTTGCTTAAGGCTGGCAGCAGCATGGCTGCCAGGATGGCGATGATGGCGATCACGACCAGAAGTTCGATCAGGGTGAAGGTCTTTTTCATGGTCAGGTCTCCTCATTGAAAGTCTCGCCGTCGAGCCTCGTTGGTAATTGGGATGCCAAGTGATCGATATTCGCGTTCAGCATCCGTCGGAAACGGCCGGATGATCACATCAGCCTAGTATATGCCTCCATGCCGGAATTGTCAATGCCCGGATTTTTTTTGCGGGAGTTTTTTGGTAACCGGTCACCGATTGATGACAGGGCTTTTGGAAACGG
>CAYOUR010000156.1:0-10527 GCA_964407145.1 uncultured Lentisphaeraceae bacterium
ACAGGCTGAACAACCCGGGAATGGCAAACACAGCCGCCACCAGCAACGCCCCCAGACCGCGCAGACGGCTTGCCGTCGCGGCCCGGCCTGCCTTGCTCAACATCGCGTGGCCGCCACGCCCGAAAAAGAACTTCGCCCCAAGATACATGGCCGACGACAAGACCAGCATCACCGACACCAGCGCATACGGCATCGGGCTGCTGCCGATCTCATTCAAACCGGAAAATATCTGCACGGCCGTGCACCGGCCGTAGTTGAACATCAGCGGCGTGCCCAGCTCGGTGAACGACCAAATGAAAACCAGCGAGCCGCCGGCAAACACCCCGGGCATCACCAAAGGCAGAATGATGCGCCAAAAACGCCGGAAGCCGACGCAGCCGTAGTCGGCGGCCGCCTCCGACAACTGCGGGTCGACATTGGCAAAAGCCGCCACAACATTGAGATAAAGGATCGGATACAGATGCAGCGCCTCCAGCAGCACCACCCCCCAGAACCCGCCGGCAAACCAGTCCGGACCCTGGCCGGCTCCCACCACGGCAAGCCGTTCCAAAAACGCGTTCAAAGCCCCGTAGCGCCCAAAAATCCCCTGCATGCCCAGAACGCCGACGAACGGCGGCAGGATCAGCGGCAGGAGCAACGCGCTGGTCAGAAGCTTTTTGCCGGGGAATTCATAGCGGTCGCTCAACCAGGCCAGCGGCATGGCCAGCAGCAAGGACAGCACCGTGGTGCAAAACGCGATCCGAAATGAATTCCACAATCCCTCCAGATAAATCGGGTTGCGGAAAATCTCCATCACGTAGAACAGCGTGTACCGGCCTTCCGCATCGCTGACCCCGCCCTTGAGAATGCGGCCCACCGGCAGAAAAAAGAACACGGTAAAAAAAAGAATGACTGCTGCCAGCAGCAGTCGAGACAACATGCTCTTGACCATGTCGACGACTCTCTCCCAGGTGACCGGCGGCCAGGACGCTGGCGCCAATGGCCGCTCCCGCCGCCAAACTGCGGCAATGATGCTTATCAACGACCCAGGACTATAAATTTAAACGCGGGTTTTGCAAATCACCACCTCAAAAAGCGAAACCGAAAACAGCATCGCCCCCCAGGTCAAACTGACGGCCAGGCCCTTGCAAACTGCCATCTTCTGGCATATAGTGTTCGAGATGTGGGCGCGCCTTGGGCTGATGGCGGCGTTGCCTCGTTGGTTTCACTTGTCGTTCACCTGCTGGTAAAGAGGAAGATCATGAAGAAGACACATTTTCTGGCGTTTCTGGTGGTGTTGCTGGGATTATGCCCCATTCCGAGCTTCGGTTTCTGGCGATTTTGGCGGCCGGACCCGCTGATTCTGGCTCGCGACGGCCAGGCGGCGGCCGAGATTGTGGTTGCCAAGGACTCCCATCCGGCGGTCGCCTATGCCGCCAAGGAGCTGCAGGCGCACGTCGAAATGATTTCCGGGGCAAAGCTGCCGATTGTCAATGCTCCGGGCGGGGCCGAGTCCCGAATCGTGCTGGCGGTGGCGCCCGCCGGTTTTGAACAAGACCTGGCCGCGATCGGCACGACGGACGGCTACGCCGTGCGCCGCACCGGGGACACGGTGACGATTGTCGGCGCCATTCCGAAAGGCGTCCTCAACGGCGCCTACCGCCTGCTCACCAGGAACACGGACCTGATCTGGGCCCGCCCCAACGTCGACTTCGGGACGGTCTATACACGGGACCCGAATCTGTCGCTGCGGGAAACCGATTGGCTGGACGTGCCGGTGTACGTCCTGCGCGGCTGGCAGATGATCGGCCCGGGCAATGAATCGAACGTCTGGCAGTTCCGCCAGGGCAGCAACTGGGCGGCCGGACACATGCGGATTTCCCCGGAAAACCGCAAATACGGCTGCGTCTCCGAATACGGCGGCGGCCACAACCTGACCGGCTCCTACATCACCGGCGGCAAGTACTTCAAGGACCATCCGGAATTCTTCCCCTTCTTCAAGGGCAAACGCCAGGACCCGCGCGAAATCCACATGCGCACCCAGCTGTGCTTCACCAACGACGAGATGACCGCGGCCTTCATCAGGGAAATCGACGAACGCGTCCAGAAAAACCCCGATTATGAAACATACCGGATCATGATCGAGGACGTCTGGCAATGCTGCGAATGCCCGGACTGCATGGCGCCCATCAAGCTGGCCGATGGCGGCGAGGTGCCCGTCGACGACCCATCCTTCCGCTCAACCCAGTTCTTCATCTGGCTCAACCAGATCGCCGACCATATGACCGCGCACTATCCCGGCAAGCGCATCCTGACCTTCGGGTACTTCTTCACCGAAATCCCGCCCAAGGTCACCGTCAACCCGATCATCAGCATCTCCTTCTGCCCCATCCGCAAAGACTCCAAGCACGTGCTCACCGCCCCGGAAAACAATAAGACGTACCGGAATTTCCTGGAATGGATGACGATCACCTCGGAACTGACCTGGCGCGAGTACTTCGGACTGTGCGGGCCCTTCCCGCGGCCGATCGACGTCATCGCCATCCCGGACTGGACGTACGTCAACGCCTTCGGCGTCAAACGCACGTATTCGGAAATGTACAGCGATGCCGTCGGACCCCGCATGGACGGCGTCGAATCCTGGAACATCAACGCGCCGTACTTCTGGGTGATGGCCAATGGCAACTGGAACCCGAAGCGCGATACCGCCCAGAAACTGCGCCGCAAGTTCTTCACCCGAGTCTACGGCCCCGCCGCCAAGGACGTCGCCCAATTCTACGCCATCATCGAAAAATGCTTCCTGGCCAGCGCCGGCGTCTCCCGCTGGAACGACCGCGCCACCAACAACTGGCGCATCATCAAGGAGGCCGGACGGCTTGACGACTGCCGCCGGGCCCTTGACCGCGCCGCCACCAGGGGCCTGACCGGCAACCGCGCCAAGATGCTCCAGGTCCTGCGCGAGACCTTCGACCGCCAGACCGCCGCCCTGGCCGACCTGAAGGCCGTCGCCGTCGGCCAGACCGACACCCCGCCGGCCATGCCCATCGACTTCCAGGCGCCGGCCTGGGCCAAGGCCGAAAACATCGACCAGTTCTTCCAGCTTGGCGGCACGACGCCCGTCCCGCACCGCACCGACGCCCGCCTGGCCTACGACCAGAAAGCCCTCTACATCGGCATCCGCGCCGCCTATCCCAAGCCCGACGCCATGACGTACAAACGCGAACGCCATGGCGACAACGAACACCCGGCCGGCGAAGGCTTTGAAATTTACCTGTCACACAGCAAGGGCAAAGACGGCTACTATCAGTTCGCCTTTGACCCGGCCGGCAACCGCTACACCCATGAAGACGCCCCGACCGCCTGGACGGTGGACACCAGCGTGACGAAAGACGGCTGGTGCGCGCTGTTCACCATCCCCTGGAAGGACCTGGGCTATAACCCGGCCAAGCTGGAACTGTTCCGCGCTGCGCTCGTCCGCCTGTCCAAGGAACCCGAGGAAGCCCGGCGCTACTACCCGATCTTTACCACCTACTGCCACAGCTACAACAGCTTCTGCCCCATGAAGCTGGCCAGATAACCCCTCCCGTAAACACACTCCGCAACGGCCCGGCGGCAGCCCCATCTGCCCCCGGGCCGCTTTTTTGCCCGACAGCGACGCCCGGAAACGCTCTGGTCCCCATGGAACGCATGGGACGCAGGGACCGCAGAGGACGGTGACATGGGACGCCTGAGGCAAAACTTGTTTCACCTGCAATGAAGTTATTGCACGTGCAAACATCCGGCGGCACCCCAAAAACAGGTATCTTGGCCCCGTGCGCCCCATCAGTCCCATACGGTCCATACCTCAGAAAAATAGTAACCGGTCAGCCACTGATAAAAGGCGTTATGCTTTCCCCGCTGGTAAGGCGAATGTCATGGAAAGCCTATTGCCCGTTGGTATCTGAATTCCCGCCAAAGCACAAAATGACGATGATTCGGCAAAATGGCGTTGAAAAATGGCCTGTCCGGAGGTATTTTTCGCGTGGGTTCTAGAAATCAAGCCCACCCACCCAAGAGGGGGCCACCATCCAAAATTTGTCGCGCGCGCGTTGAGGAGGGCTTGGGGTTTTGCTGGCTGATGCTTTGGCCGTTTCCCCAAGCCCTGTTCTCAATGGGTGACCGGTTACGAAAAATACGGATGAAGCTTCAATAAGCCACTTGCAAAACGCCCCTTTCACTGCTATTTTCCCAAATTGTCCAAATTGTCGTCCTCCCCGGTCGCGGCGGCCATCCTGACGCCTGACAGACTCCCCCCCGGCGCCGCGTTTTTTTCACCGGAAAGCAAACCCGGGCTGCCCTTTGTTGTCAGGCTGACCTCCCGAATGCCGTCATCCCTTTTCGGCAGACCAATTCACCCCTCAACGCCAACTCCTCGCGCCCTGCTGCCATGGCACCCATTTTTCACCTTTATACCTGCAACAACCTGACTGACCTGGCCCAATGCTACGTGCATCATCGCCGGCAGAAACCCGATGCCTTCATGCCCGCCGATCTGTTCACCCCCGAGCAGGTCACCGTCCCGACCAAGGGCATGGCCGTCTGGCTGGAACAGTTCCTGGTCAAAAACGATGAAATCGTCATCAACCTGCAGTTCCCCTACATCCGCGACAAGGTCAATGAACTGCTCAACCGCCATTTTCAGAATGACGCGGATTTCCGGCCGGAACTGTTCACCCCCGCCGTCATGACCTGGCGCATCATGGCCATCCTGAAACAGTCGCCGGCCGACTTCCCCGCCCTCGAACAATACCTGCGCCCCAATGCCGGAGACGACGACCAGGACATCGACCTCCGCCGCTACCAACTGGCCCTGCGCATCGCGCAAGTCTTTGACCAGTATGTCGTCTATAAGCCCGACATGCTCAGCCTCGACCGGTGGCCCGGCGACTGCGACTGGCAAAAATCACTCTGGAAACGCCTCTGCCGCCGTGACGGCCGACGCATCGTCAGCCCCGCCGACAAAATCGTCGCCTTCCTCCAACAACCACACGGGCAAATGCCGCGAGACCTGCCGCCACAAACCGTCTTCGGCGTCAGCATCATGTCGCCCGTCTTCCTCAATTTCTTCAAAAAACTCTCCAACACCACCGAAGTGCATTTCTTCTACCTGAATCCATGCGATGAATTCTGGGCCGATCAAAAATCGCGCTGGGCGCAGAACAACGTCGACGAGCCGGCCGGCCTCGACGAACACTTCGAAAATACCCTGCTCGGCGATTTCGGCCAGCAGGGACGCAGCTTCTTCGGGGCCGTCCTGGAACTGGACCACGACATTGACGAACACACCTGGGAACCCACCCCGGCGGCAACGGCCGGGACGAATGACGACAACGTACACCCCACGACCCTCCTCGGCCGCGTCCAGCGCGCCATCCGCACCAGGACCACGCCAGACCCGGAGCCCCTGGCCGATGACGACGACTCCATCACCGTGCACAACTGCCACCACGACCTGCGCCAGGTCGAAATCCTGCATGACCACCTGCTCGCACTGCTCAAAACGCACCATTACCAATTCAACGACATCCTGGTCATGGCGCCGGACATCGCCGAATACGCCACCACCATCCAGGCCGTCTTCGACCAGGGGCCATTGCGCCAGGGCTATGCCATTGGCGACCGCTCCGTCAAACACGCCAACCGGTTGGCCGAATCCTTCCTCTCCATCCTGGAAATCGGCACCAGCCGCTATGAACTCACCCGCCTCCTGAAGCTGCTCGACACCCCGGCCCTGAGACGGCGGTTCGACTTCAGCGACCAGGACGTCATCACCCTCCGGGCCTGGTTCAACACCTGTCGCATCCGTTGGGGAATCAATGCCGAAAACCGGAAGGATATCCTCGGAGTGCCCTTTGACAACTTCTCGTGGCAGCACGGCCTCGACCGGCTGCTGCTCGGCCTGGCCGTGGAGGAAGAGGACGAACACGACCCGCCCCTGGGCACCATCCAGCCGCTCAATCACGCCGACTCAACCGAAAACATGGTCCTGCTCGGCAACTTCTGCGGCCTCCTCAACCGGCTGCGCCAATTCGCCGACAGCACCAACACCCCCCAGCACATCGCCGAATGGCAGAATATCCTGGGAAACCTGCTGGAGGACTTCTTCGCCGCGGACAGCGACAGCGCCTCCGACTACGGCCTCATGCGCCGGTCCGTCGCCGACCTGTGCACGACCATCGCCCAAAGTGAATACGAGTCAGCCGCCATCCCGTTTCCCGTCATCAAGGCCGCCCTGTCCGGCGCCGTGGAAAACACCGCGCCCTACTCACCCTTCCTGAACGGCAAGATCACCTTCTGCTCCCTGGTCCCCATGCGCGGCATCCCCTGCAAAGTCATCGCCATGCTCGGCCTGAACGAGGACCAATTCCCGCGCAGCGTCGCCAACCTCGGCTTCAACCTGATCGCGGAAGAACTCGAAAGCAGCTTCCGCTCACGCCAGCTTGAGGACCGATACCTGTTCCTGGAAGCCATCCTCTCAGCCAGCGACAAGTTGCTCTTCTACTATCGCGGCCAGGATGAACACCGCCGCCGGGAATACCTGCCCTCAACCGCCGTCAGCGAACTGCTCGACTTCGCCCGGAAAATCACCGCCGGCGCCGACCTGCCCGGCGCCCTGGTCGTCAAACATCGCCTGCAAGGCTTCGACCCACACTATTTCCGCCTGGAAAAACTGCCGCCGGCCGGCTTCCTGAGGCGGCGATTCTCGTTCCACAGCCCCGCCTCGCGCGTCGCCGCCGTCCTCACCGCCGACAACCCTGACACGCTGCCGATCACTGCCGAGCAGCTCCGGCAATCCTACCACCGACTGCCCACCCCGCCAGAACTCATCCTGCCCCACGAAACCACCCTGACCGTCACCCTTGACGAACTGATGAGATTCCATCGCAACACCAGCCGGGCATTCCTGGTCAGCCGCATGAACTTCCCGCCGCCGGAATGGGACGACGAGAACCTGTCCGACTTCGAGCCCTTCAGCCTCAACCAGCTCGAAGAAACCTCCCTGGTCCGACGACTTGCCATCACCCTGCGCCAATACGATGAACTTCCCGCCGACAACGATGAACTGACCGTCCGCCTGTACAGAGACCTCCTCCACCGCAACCTCATCCCCATCGGCAACCTCGGCCGGAACGCCTTCCAGACCCTGCTGAAAAAAGCCTGGATCGAGGACCCCGACATCCGGCATGAATGGAACCGCCAGACGCGACATGCCCTGGCCGTGACGTTGGCGGACGTCCGCCAGGACCTGGCGGAAATCGCACCCGGAATGGCCCCGGAAACACACCCCGTCATCCGGAAACTCGTGCTTACCGGCCAGGTCGAGGCAACCGCCGACCGCCGCGCCAGCCTCGACTGCTGCTTCAGCGCCACCGGCGGCAAACACCTGCTCCGCAACTACCTGAGACACCTCTTCCTGTGCGCCGCCGGCGGCGGCCAGAACGGCGCCCGGCTGGTGGGGCGGGACAACATCGTCACCCTGGCCGGAACCGACGCCGCTTCGGCGGAATACATCCTGCGCACCCTCCTCGCCTGCTTCCTGGTCGGCCAGCGCCAGCCCCTGCCTCTCTTTGCCGAATACTCCACTGACCTGATCCGAAATCCCAATGCCGCCGCCAAGTCCTTCTTTAACAGCCACCAACAACGCGGCGACGCCGCCGATCCCTATGTCAGCTTCCTCTGGGGACAAGACCCTGCCGCGCTGCCCGAACACGCCGCAACTCTGGCCCAAGCCTGCTACGGCAACCTGAGCACCATGATCATCGATTGAGTGACGCCAGCATGACCAACTACTTCAACGCCTACACCTGCCCGCTCGACCGCATCAACCTGATCGAGGCCGGCGCCGGCACCGGCAAAACCTACAACATCCAAATCCTGGTCCTCCGGCTGGTCCTGGCCAAGGTCGACATCAGAAAAATCCTGGTGGTGACCTTCACCGAGGCCGCCACCGCGGAACTGCGCGACCGCATCCACCGCATCCTTGACGCCATGCGCGACGCCTTGGCCGAACTCACCACCCATAAGCTTGAGCGACACAACGCCATCATCGCCGCCCTGGACAGCCAAATCCGTGAGCTTTTCCTGGCCAGAAACCCCGCACCCAGACAACCGGACTGGCGCCTCGACCTGCCTGGCGCCTTGAAAACAGTCCGGGATGCCCTCCGCTGCTTTGACCAGGCGCCGATTTCCACCATCCACGGCTTCTGCCACCGCATGCTCCATGAAAACGCCTTCGAAAGCGGCATCCGCTTCGGCCTGGAACCACGCACGGCGCTGATGAATGAAATCGTCCACGACTTTGCCCGCGCTTTCCTGTACCCGGCCGACGCCCTGCGAATACGCCTCGCCGCCAGCCTGGGCATAACCCCGGCCTCCCTGCTCAATGACATCGGACCGGCCGCCCGGAACCTCTCGGCCGCCGTCGACTGGGGGCTCGACCAGGACACCCTGGACAACCTGGAATCGGCGCTCAATACCTGCGAAGCCGCCATCGGCCGCGGCCTGGAAAAAGCCGGCGCCGAAGCCCACTGGCAAAACCAGCCCGACGTCCCGCCAAACCTGCAGCTCACGGGATTCAAAAAAACCTT
Organism: uncultured Lentisphaeraceae bacterium; assembly: GCA_964407145.1. GTDB lineage: Bacteria > Verrucomicrobiota > Lentisphaeria > Oligosphaerales > Oligosphaeraceae > JAAZKI01. The sequence continues at coordinate 8,607 of CAYOUR010000156.1, forward strand.
CGCCCCGGAAGCCATCAGCCGCTTCCGGCAGCAACTCGCGCAGGGCGACCCCATCGCCACCTCCCAACTGCGGCAGTTCTCGACCTCAGCCTTGGCCGACATGATCAGCACCCGGTCCAAGGATGGCAAAAAAATCGCCGCCGAAATCAGCCGGGGGCGCTGCTACCGCGAATTCACCGGGCCTTTTGACATGCTGGTGCAGGCCATGGACCAATACCGAAACATGGTCCGCTGCCTCGCCCTGAAAGACTTCCTGAAAAAACTCGAACACCGGAAAAGCCGCGACAATTTCCTGACTTTTGACGACATGCTCACCAAGCTCGACCTGCGCCTGCAGGGCGACCACGGCGAACGCCTGGCCGAAATCATCCGCGCCAAATACAGCTGCGCCCTGGTTGACGAATTCCAGGACACCGACCCGGTCCAATACAGCATCTTCCACCGCCTCTTCGCCCAATCCAGCCAACATGCCTTCTTCATGATCGGCGACCCGAAACAGGCCATCTACAGCTTCCGCGGAGGCGACATCTTCGCCTACCTCGTCGCCGCCGACAACGTCCCCACCGAACGCCGCTACACCCTCGCCACCAATTTCCGCTCCTCCGACGCCTTCCTGGATGCCCTCAACGCCTTCTATGACAGCAACGGCGCCGACGCCGCACCGCCATTCGGCCGACCGGACATCACCTGCGCCACCATCCTGAAACCGGCCGGCAACAGCAAGACCTTCACCAGCCGCGGCCAAATTGTCGCCAACCCGCTGACCATCAGCCTCAAGGCCAACAAGTCCGAAGCCGAACAGAACATCGTCGACACCATCGTCGCACTGACGACCAACCCCAACCTGAAAATCACCCTGGACGGCCCGCCCCGCCGCCCCCGCTGCAGTGACATCGCCATCCTGGTCCGCGTCGGGACTGACGGCAACAGCCTGGAAAAACGTCTGCTGGACCGCGGCATTCCCGTCATCTGGGCCAACGCCGGCAATGTCTTCAACACCCGCGAGGCCGATGAGCTCCTGGACCTGCTGCAGGCCATCAGCCATTTCAGTGACAGCCGCCTCGTTAACCAGGTGCTGGCCTCGCGACTGTTCGCCGTCAGCGCCGAGGACCTGCTGCGACTGCAGGACGACATGCCAGCCATCCAGCAGTACTTCGAATCCCTCAACGACATGTGGCAGAAAAAGTCCTTCCTGGCCATGCTCCGACGCCTTCTGGAACAACCGCACGACCAGGACCGCCAGTGGCTGACCAACACCCGGCCCGAAGTCTATCCGCCCAAAGGCAACTTGTCCGAACTGATCGCGCAGCAAGACCATGGCGAAAGAATCCTGACCAACCTCAACCACCTCGGCGAACTCTTGCATCAGACCGCCACCCAAAGACGATTGGGCCAGGACGCACTCATCGCCTTCCTGAAAAACCAGAGGAAAAAAATCGACGCGGTCGCCGACAACAGCGCCCAGGGCGACGACGAGTCCCTGGCCCTGCGCATGGCGACTCAAAACGACGCCGTGCTCATCATGACCCTGCATAAAAGCAAAGGCCTGCAGTTCCCCTTCGTCTTCATACCACACCTGCCACAATCACAACCCGACAGCCGCGACATCCTCTATCATGACGAACAAGGCCGCCGCTGCCTCGACATGACGCCCGACCACATACACCAGAAAAACAGCTACGAAGAAGCGCTCCAGGAAAACATGCGCATCCTCTATGTCGGCCTGACCCGCGCTATCTTCGCCTGCCATGTCGCCTATTCCACGGCCAAATCCGGCCAACACTCGCTGCATCACGCACTGCAATCACGCTTTACCGCCTGGACCATCGCCACCTTGCCCGAATACGCCGCCCCGACGCCAGCCGAAAACCCCGCCCCGACGCCGACCGAAAACCCCGCCCCGACGCCGGCCGAAGACCCC
>CAYOUR010000157.1:0-10425 GCA_964407145.1 uncultured Lentisphaeraceae bacterium
GGTCAGCGCCGTTTCGAAGGTGGTGCGGTTGCGCATTTCGCCGACCATGATGATGTCCGGGTCCTGGCGGAGGGCGTGGATGAGGGCGGATTCGAAGCTTTCGGCGTCGAGGCCGACTTCGCGTTGTTCAAAGAAGCTGCGGTTGTCCTGGAAGGTGTATTCGATCGGGTCTTCGATGGTGATGATGTGCTGTTCCGCGGTGTTGTTGACGTGGTCGAGCATGGCTGCCATGGTGGTCGACTTGCCGCAGCCGGTCGTGCCGGACACGAAGATGATGCCGTTGCGGGCTTCGACGATGGTCTTGAGCACTTCGGGCAGGCCGACTTCCTGGACGGTCGGGGCCTTGCTGTTGACATGGCGGAGGGTGAAGGCGCTGTTGCCGCGCTGGCGGTGCAGGTTGACGCGGAAACGGCCGATGCCCTCTTCCTCCCAGGCAAAGTCGTAGTCGCCGCTTTCGACGTATTTGTGCAGCTGGCCTTCCGGGAGGATTTCGTCAATGGCGCGCTTGAAAAAGACCGAGTCGGTCATGAAGTCGGTTTCGACCAGCTTGCCGTCGATGCGCAGGCGGATGAATTTGTCTTCGCGGATATGCAGGTCAGAGGCGCCTTTTTCGACGGCGTGTTTGAGGGCGTCGAAGAGGATGGACGGGTCACGGCGTGGCCGGCGGGCGACCAGGGCGAGCTGTCCGCGCTGGCGTTGCAGGGTGAGGAGGAAGCGGCCCAGGTCCTGGTCAGTGAACAGGAAGTTCTCGTTGATGAAGTCGGTGCCGTCGTCAGCCGTGGTCAGTTTATGGAACTGTTTGGGTGGGAGCAGTTCCTGGAGCAGGTTGACGAAGGCGTCATGGTCGGTGACCAGGTCGGTAGTGACCGCACTGCCGTCGATGCGCAGCACCGCCGGTTTGTCCAGGAGAATCTGCCATTCGGTGGCGTTGTGTTCGACGCCGGAGGCCAGCAGTTCATGAAACCAGGATTCCATATCGTTCGCGTCTTTCTGTTTTTTAGGATGCGGCTGTGGCAAAACGCGTTTGCCGGATTACGTTTTATGCTTGAGGACATCTGCTATCACTTTAAGCCGCCTGGCGGTAAAAATCAACTGGAACGGATGAAGAAATGGCGTTTGGGAGGCGAGGCCGGCCGGTCGGCCGGGCGGTATTGCTCAGTGACGCGGAGGCAGCGGCGTTTTTCGACCGTCTGGCTTCGGTCATAGTCCCGCGTTGTGAGCTGGCGCACCAGTCGCTGTTGGATCTGCTGGTGGCGGTGGTGCTGTCGGCGCAGAGCACGGACAAGGCGGTGAACCAGGTGACGGCCGAGATCTGGCGGCATTGTCGGACGGCGGCGGACTATCTGGCGTTGGGGGCGGCCGGCCTGGAGCGGTATTGCCGTCGTCTGGGGCTGTTCCGGTCCAAGAGCCGGGCGATCATCGGCATTTGCGAGCAGCTTTTGGCGCGGCATGGCGGTCAGGTCCCGGGCACGCGTGAGGAGCTGATGGCCTTGCCCGGCGTGGGTCGCAAGACGGCGAACGTGGTTCTCAACGTCGGTTTCGGGCAGCCCACCCTGGCGGTGGACACGCATGTGTTTCGGGTGGCCAACCGCAGCGGGCTGGTTTCGGCCGCCACGCCGGAGGCGGTCGAGGCGGCGCTGCTGCCGCGGATTCCGGAGCGGCATCGGCTGCAGGCGCATCACTACCTGATTCTGCATGGCCGCTATACTTGCCGGGCCCGGCAACCGGCGTGCGACAGCTGTGTGGCCGCCGGGATCTGCGTCACCGGCCGGCAACGCGGTGGGGCCGAGAACAATCCGGAGCAACCTGCAGGGGAAACGCGCCGTCATGGCCGGCTTTGACACCATCATCAAGATTTCCCGTACGTATCGCCATGTCGGGCGCTATCGGCGGATCGTGCAGGTCCTGCTGCGTTATGGCTTCGGCTACATGGTGAGCGCGTTGCGGATTCATGTGCCGCGCGGTCTGCCGCGCGGCGCCCAGGGGCGCGGTTCCGGGGACGAGCCACCGATGGCGCCGTCGCTTGGCATTCCGGAACGGCTGCGTCTGGTGCTCATCGAGCTCGGGCCGACCTTCATCAAGCTCGGCCAGCTGCTGTCCAGCCGGCCGGATGTGATTCCGGCCGAATACATCAAGGAATTCGCCAAGTTGCAGGATTCGGTGCCGTCCTTTCCCATGCCGCAGGTCCGGGAGATCATCCAGTCGGAGCTTGGCGGCGAGTTGGAGAGTTTTTTTCCCGAGTTCGATTCCGAGCCAGTCGGCGCGGCGTCGATGGCTCAGGGGCACCGGGCGCGCCTGCCGGACGGCACGGAAGTGTTCGTCAAGGTGCAGCGGCCCAACATTCAGCGCGACATCGAGGTTGACCTGGAAATCCTGAGTTACCTGGCCGGGCAGCTGGAACGGCATAGCGAGGGTCTTGGTTTTCTGCGGCCGCGGGACATCGTCGAGGAATTCGGCCGTGCCCTGCAGCAGGAGCTTGATTTTTCGGTCGAGCGTTCGAACCTGGCCCGTTTTGCCCGTCAGTTTGCCGGGCGCGACGGCCTGTATGTGCCGAAGGTCTTCCGGCAATACTGCAGCCGTCGCGTGCTGACCATGGAATTTGTGCACGGCATCCGCTGTTCGAATTTCGAGGCGTTGCGGGCGGGCGGGGTGGATCTGCTGCAGGTCAGCGAGCTTGGCGCGACCCTGCTTTTGGAGCAGTTTTTCGAGCACGGCTTCTTCCATGGCGACCCCCATCCCGGCAACATGTTCGTGCTGCCGGGAAACCGCATCTGCTACGTCGACTTCGGCGTCATGGGCCGGATCACCCAGGAGGAACGCAACGACTTCGCCAACCTGCTTCTCGAAGTCATGTCCGACAACAACAAAGCCGCGGTGCGGACTCTGCTGCGGCTCACGGTCAGCGACGTGGAACCGGATGCGGAGGAGCTTGAGCGCGACCTGGAAGCGTTGGTGGACTGCCACCTGCGCGGCAACCTGTCCGACCTTGACGTGGCCCAGGCCATCCAGGACTTCTACGACCTGTGCTATCGGCAGAGGCTTTGCCTGAAGCCGCACATCTATCTGATGCTTAAGGCATTGGGCTATGCCGACGAGATGGGTCGGCGGATGAATCCCGAGTATGAGATTTTCCGGCAGGTCAAGCCTTTCATAGCGCGGCTGTCGTTGAAACGCTACCATCCGGTGAGCAGCGTGCGTCGGATGCTGGAGCGGGTGGCGGACTGGGAGATGCTGTTCCGGCGTCTGCCGCAGCAGAGCCGGCTGCTGTTGGGGCAGCTTTCCCGCGGGCAGCTGCGCTTCAACCATCATGTCGAGGAATTGGGGTCATTGCAGCGGTCCCTGAGCCGGTCATTCAACCGGCTGTCGACGGCGATTGTCGTGGCGGCGATGCTGGTGGCCTCGGCCATCGTCATACACGCCGGTGCGCCGCCGCATGTGTGGGGGATGTCACTGATTGGCCTGCTGGGTCTGGTTCTGTCCGCCGTTTTCGGGGGCAGTCTGCTGTGGAGCATGTTTCGGTCTGGCCGCATGTGAGCGCCGGACGCATGGCAGAACCACGGATGGCCACGGATGGCCACGGATTTTCAGAGTTGAAGGAGAGTATTTGATGTGCAACATGGCAGCGTATGTAGGTTCCGAGGCGGCGGCGCCGATTCTTTTGCGTTTGATTGCGGCGCAGGAGGGCTATGGCGGCGGTCATTTCACCGGCCTGGCCACGATTCATGCGGGGCGCCTGCACCTGGCCAAGGTGGTCGGTGATTGCGCGACGCTGATTCGGGAGACGCCGGCCGCCGAGTTGCCAGGCACGGTCGGCATTATTCACAGCCGGACGCCGAGCGCGCCGCTGCGGGAGTGGGCCCAGCCGTTCCTGGCCTGGAATGACCAGGTGGCCTATCAGGCCAATGGTCACCAGGGTGTGTTCCAGGGCACGGTCGACTATGACGCTCTCTACGATCGGCTGCGGGCGCTGGGGGCGTCTTTCCGCTCCGAGGTGTCGGGCGAAATCAAGCCGTATCCGCAGCTGGCCAACGGTCACAGCGTGCACACGACCGATCTTCTCGGCGGTCTGATTGCGGACAACCATGTCCGCCTGGGCCTGGACTTGGCGGCCGCCATGCGGGCGGCGGTCAGCGAGGCGCCGTCCGAGATTGCGTCTTTGGCGGTGTCGGCGCAGGAGCCGGACCGTGTCTCAGCCGTGCGTCTGGGCACTCCGTTGATGTGGGGTCACAAGGCAGGCGCGGGCTACCTGGCGACGTCCGCATTGGCTTTTGCCGACGAGGGCCTGGCCGGGATTCATCCGGTGCCGGCCGGTTGTACGGCGGTGCTGACCTCCTCGGGGCTCAGCTGCCGGCCGTTTGCGGGGCGTCTGGGCCGGACTTGTCCGGTTCGGCCGTGGCCGGAAGCCGGCCGGATTCTGGACGGTGTGCTGGCGGATGGCCAACCGCACCATGTCGGCGGGCTGGCCAAGGCCTTGTCGGGGCTGTGGTCTCCGGACTATCTAAGCGAATCGGTGATGCTGGCCTATGAATACGTTTGCATGGAGTGCCAGTCCGGCCGCCTGGAGGTCATCCGCGGCGAGGTTCCGGCCAGCCGGCCCGGCGTCCTGGCGCCACAGTGGCGCTTTGTTCGCCGAAAAACCTGTTGAATGTTTGTAAAAGAACGTGATTGAGATGATATTGGTATGCATTGTCAGCTGGCCGAGGGTCGTTGCCGGCGATGTTGAAAGCCCCAAGTGAAGGAGACGATGGAAATGGCCTTGATTGCAGCGCAGATGTACACCTTGCGAGAGTTTTGCAAGACTCCAGCCGATATTGCGACTTCGTGCGCCCGGGTGAAGAAGATGGGCTATGACGGCGTACAGCTGTCCGGCATCGGCGCCATTGAGCCGGTCGAGATGCGCAAGATTCTGGATGGCGAGGGGTTGCAGTGCGCGGCCACGCATCGTTCCCTGGAGCAGATGGAGACAGCCACCGAGGCGCTGGTTGACGAGCATCATATTCTTGGCTGCAAGTACACGGCCATCGGCGGCTTCTCGCCGAAGGAAGACTGGACCAGGGCGGGCTGGGGTGCTTTCGTGGTGCGCTACAACGCCCTGGCCGCCAAGCTGGCCGGGACCGGCCTTCGCATCGGCTACCACAACCACAGCCATGAATTCGCCCCGGCAGAAGGGATTCGCCCGCTCGACCTGCTGATCAATACTCTGGAACAGAGCGTGTGGATGGAAATCGACACCTACTGGGTGGCGCACGGCGGCGGCGACCCGGCTGCCTACATTGAACGCGTTGCCGGCCGAATCCCGTGCGTGCATTTCAAGGACCTGACCATGACCCCGCAACGGACGCCCAAGATGTGTGAAATCGGCGATGGCAACCTGAACTGGCCGCGCATCGTCCAGGCCTGCCGCTATGCTGGGGTGATCTGGCATATCGTCGAACGCGACAGCGGCGACATGGATGCCTTTGACAGCCTGCACAGAAGCCTGGACAACATGCGTGACAACATGGGGCTCTGAGCGCAAACGCCGGGACGGCATCGATGGCAATGCCGGCGGCGGGTCGTCTTCGCCTGCCGCCGGCTTCCTGGTCATCGCGACACAAACCGGCGCCGCCTGCGGCTGAGCCGGATCAAGCGCCAGGCTCTTCCTGGAAAACTTTTTTTTGGGGGGGGAGAGGGACGGCCTTGAGGGATGAGTGACGGTTGCGTATGGCAAAGAAGTTTGGCCTTTTTTTTCTTCCTCTTCATTATCGTTAATGAAGGCAGTGTTTCCGTCCTGGCAGGAACAAGGAGGTTGAAGATGCGTAGTCGATTGAGCCGCTTGTCGATGTTGTTGTTTTGGGTGTTTGGTCTGGTTGGTTTGCGGGCGATGCCGTTGCGTGACAGTCTGGTGGGCAGTTTGGAGGTGTTGCGTGGCGCGGGGTGGCGGATTCCTGACGCGGGGGTTGTGTCGGCGGGCGATTCGGTTGAGATCACCGCCACTGGCGGGGAGCGCCGGCAGATTTTGCTGGACGTTCCGGTTGAGGTCGGCAAGTACTACTGCGGCAGTGTGATGGTCAAGGCCGAGGGGGTTTTGCCGCGTGACAATGCCGACCGCGGCGCGACCTTGTTTTTTGGTTTTTTGGACAGTGAGCGCGAGTGGGTGAACGGCGGCGAGTTTCCGCGCGGGGCTCTGCAGACGACGGATTGGCAGAAGGTGGCGATCACCTCGACGATTGCCGTGCCCGCCCAGGTCCGTTTCATTCAGGTGTGGCTTTGCGTGGAAGGCCAGGGCAAGGCCTGGTTCCGTGATTTCGAGATGATGGAGCTGGAGTTGGAGACGCAGTTCAGCATTGACGCCTCGGCGAATCCGCCGACGCTGCATTCGTCGGCGCCGCTGATGAAGGGCGCCAAGGACAATCTGCGGCGGCGGGTGTTGCTGAGTCCGGACCCGTCATTTCCGGCGTCGTCGACCTTGGAGTTCATGACGGGTCAGGAAGTCTTTACGCCGCCGCATGCCCTGGTCCCGGGCATTTGGCATGTGCGCAACTGCTGGACGCACCGCCGCGGCGACTTGCCGGTTCAGGGCGGCACGTTCACGGCGGCGGCGCTGCCGGCCGGGTATGCCGTGCGGGTGACCAGGGATTTCCCGAATGGCGTGTTCGCGCCCCGGGCCGAGTTGAAAGTGCGGTTTTATCCGCCATTGGCCGTCGGGTCTCTGGTCGAGGTGACGATTGACGAGGCGCCGGTGGAGGTGGTGTCCCGGGCGGCATCGGAGATGTCTTTCCGTCCGGGTAGCGACTTGGCGCCGGGCTGCTACCGGGTCAAGGTCGTGCTTGACGGCAAGGCCACCGAGTTGCTCTACGTCAACAAGAATCCGGCGGCCAAGATCACGTTCCGCGACGATCTCGTGATGCTGATTGACGGCAAGCCCTTTTTTCCGGTCGGGACGTACCGGGATCCTTCCGACGAGCTGCATACATTTACCGGCATCAAGGAAGCCGGCTTCAACTTCACCCATTCCTATTATTTTGAGCATGCGCCGCGGCAGCCCGAGGAGGCGCGTGCGTATTTGCGCGACTGCGTCAAGAACGGGGTGACGGCCTGCATCGGCATTCCCCGGAAGCATATGCAGAACGAGCGGTTCGACGCGATTGAGGCCTTTTGCGGTGAGGTCTATGACGAGCCCGGGCTGGTGACCTGGTATCTGGCGGACGAGCCGGAGCTGTGGATCAACCGGTTCAATTTCCGGGACAGCACGGCCGCGGTGGCCAGTGCCGGCCGCGGCATTCCCCGCACTCTGCTGATGTGCACGACCAATCCGAAAAGTGAGATCAACCAGTTTTTCGGGGCTGGTTTGTCCGACATCTACTGGCACGACCCGTATCCGGTCGGCCGGCATCCGATTGCCAGCATGGTCAAGGCGCTGGAGAATTCGCGTCTGCTGGCGTCTCCGGAGCAGCCGTTGTGGGCGGTCATCCAGGCGTTTGACTGGCGACAGAAGAAAGTTCGGGAGTTGCCGCCGGAGGACGTCGAGCCCAAGGCCGGGAAAATCCGCTGCATGACGCATCTGGCCTTGGCGACGGGCGTGCAGGGCATCGTCTTCTACTGGCTGCCCAAGGACCGTTATGACATGCGCCTGCATTCCCCCATCCAGTGGGCCGAGGTGTGCTCGACCACCCAGGAACTGAATGGCCTGATGCCCTTTTTGGTTGGCAGAAGCGAAAAGCTGCCGGCCGGAGCGCTTCCCGAAGGTGTATATTATTGGCAGAAGCGGGCTGAAGACGGCCGGCGCGCCCTGGCCATTGTCAATCCGGAGGAGAAGGCCGTCGTCGTCGAGTTGAACATCCAGGGTATGCCGGCGAGCATGACCCTGCCGCCACACGGCGTCGAAGTAAAGATCTATTAACCAGGACTGCCGCCTGGGGCGTCGGGCGTGATGCGGCATCTCGCCGGGCGTCCCGCGGCCGGTTTATTCCGGGGCGGGCAGTTTTCCTTCAGCCGTCAGCAGGAGAGGTCGTTTATGAAGATCATGCATATGCCGGTGGAGCGCGTCACCTCCGGACCCAGGCATCATTTTTTCGGCTATTTTGACAAGTATCCGTGGGATCGCCGTGGCCGTCGTCTTTTGGCGCATGAGACCAGCTTCACGGCGCGGCAGCCGGTTTCTGGGGAGAAGGCGACGCTCGGCGTCATTGAGGGCGGGGTCTTCACGCCGGTGGCCGAGACCGACGCCTGGTGCTGGCAACAGGGCAGCATGCTGCAATGGCTGGCTGACGATGACGACAAGATCATCTTCAACGACCGTGAAGGCGATGGTTTTGTCGCCCGCATCCTCGACCTGAAAAGCGGCCGGAAGGAAACGGTCTGCCGGCCCATTTACTGCCTCAGCCCGGACGGCCGCTGGGCGCTCAGCCTGAATTTCTCCCGCCTGGACCGCGAGCGTCCCGGCTATGGCTACCCGGGCGGGCGCGACCCGTTTCTGGGGCAGCATCATCCGGACGGCGACGGTGTCTGGCTGGTCGATCTGAAGGCCAACACGGCCCGGCTCGTGGTCAGCATTGACCGGGTGACCAGGGAGCATCTGCGGACCGGGAAGAACGGCATGGAGCGGACGCCGGGCTGGTTCAACCACATGCTGTTCAGCCCGGACAGCCGGCGCATTTCCTTCTTCCACCGCTGGCGCCTCTGGCGTCAAGACGGTTCGCCTGGGCATCTGACGCACATGTTCACCGCCAACCTGGACGGCAGCGGCCTGTATCCGCTCAACCTTGAGGACATGAGTTCGCACTATGTGTGGGTCAACGACCGCCAGATCATCAACTTCTCCAACCGTCACGCGACTGGCTGGAACTATCATCTGTTCACGGACCAGACCAGCACGGTCGAGGTCATTGCCCAGGGCGTCTTCCCCGGCGACGGGCATTGCTCCTATTCCAGCGACAGCCGCTGGATGCTGACGGACACGTATCCGCAGAAGGATTCCTGCCGGAAGCTGTTCCTGTATCGCCTGAGTGATGGCGAGGCCTTTGAAATCGGCAGCTTCTATGCCGACCCGAGCTATCCCGGCCCGACGCGCTGCGACCTGCACCCCAACTGGTCACGCGACGACAGCGCCGTGTGCATCGACTCCATCCATGAGGGCTCCCGGCAGGTGTACGTCGTCGACGTGTCGTCATTGACCAAGGCTTGAACAGGCGACGGTCGGTCGTCCATGGACTATGGACCATGGCTTGCCGACTTCCGTGTTAAGTCGGCCTGGTCCGGTTCAGCCGTGGCCGCGCCGGTCTGGCGGCGGCCAGCTGGTCAGCCATCCGAGCTGGCGGGTCATCCAGAGGCCGCAGAGGACAGCTTCGGACGCGTCGTGGACCAGCTGGCCGGGGCGCGTGTAGCCGGACCATTGCATGACCTTCCGGCAGAGTCGTCCGGCGGCCGCCTTGGCCTGGGCGCCGGAGCGCTGTTCACGCGGAAGGAGCAACTCGGTTCGCCAGGCTTCGGCGGAGACCACGTGCGCGGTTATGGCCCGCCGCCGGGCGCTATCCAGCCAGATTTCCGCCAGGTCGCCGCCGCCTTCGAGCACCAGTTCAGTCACGCCAGGCACTTCCTGCCACAGGCCGGGAAGTGCCCGGCGCAGTGTGCGGCGGTCGGCAAAATGGGTGGAACGGCAGCGGAGCAGGCGTCCCTGCCGGTCGAACCAGGCCAGGCCGGAACGCAGGCCGAGGTCGACCGCCAGGAGTACTGCCTGGGGTGATGCGCCGTCGGCCAAGGGGTGGTTGCGGGCCGGCGCGGCGCCGGCTTGGGGCGCCGGTTCAGCCTGATGGTCCGCGGGCGGCTTCATGGCCGGGTGATCTCGACGGCCGCGCCTTCGGCCTGGCGGATGCATCCGGGCTTGTCGAGGATGATGGTCACGCCCTGGACGCCGGGTGTATTCAGGCATCGGCTGGCCAGTTGTTCGGCCAGGGTTTCGAGCAGGAGGAAGCTGGTGGTGGCCGTGTATTCGCGCAGGCTTCTGGCGATGGCGGCGTAGTTGACCGTGTCTGCCAGGTTGTCGGAGGCCGCTGCCCGGCGCGTGTCCGTCAGCAGGGTGATGGTGGCCAGCAGTTGGCGCGGGGCCAGGCGTTCCTCGGGATTGCAGCCGATGACGCAGTTCAGTTCCAGGCGTCGGATAATGATTTTGTCCATGGCGTCATTTCCTTCCGGCAATTGGTGGCGCGGTTTTACGAGCCGGTGCGGGCGGCCAGGGTCGCCAGCAGCTGCTCGTCGCAGGGATACGGCCTGGCAATGGCGTAGTACGGGAAGGCCTCGGCCAGCGACGGTGGGGCGTTTTCGGGAATGTAGCGCCAACGTCGGTACAGCCAGGTGTACTGTTCCGGATGCTTGCGAATCAGAGCCTGGTTCGCGTTCAGGATGTCCTGGGTGAGGGAGAGGTCGTCGTCATACTCTGCGGTCGGC
>CAYOUR010000158.1:0-7437 GCA_964407145.1 uncultured Lentisphaeraceae bacterium
TTACGTTGATACGGCTGAGACGCGTGCCGGATTAATTGCAAAATCGCAATTTCCGTGTACATTAAACCTTAATAGAGGGACATCGTCTGACACGTTTCCCGCCAGAACATTATCAGGAGGCCATTCCTGTCCATCCGGACTGCCAGGCATTCCGGCAAGGAGATTTGATTATGAATTTATCGGGCTGTTACACTGCCATCGTCACCCCCTTCCGCAACGGCGAGGTCGACTATATTACGCTGCGCAAGCTCGTTCAGCGGCAGATCGCCGGCGGGGTCACCGGCCTGGTTCCGGTCGGAACAACCGGCGAATCGCCGACCCTCAGCTTCAGCGAACACAACAAGGTGATTGAGTACGTCGCCAATCTGGCGGCGGGCAAATGCCAGGTCATTGCCGGCACGGGTGGCAACAGCACATCGGAGGCGATTGAACTGAGCAAATTCGCGGCCGGCATCGGCGTTGACGCCACGCTGCAGGTGACGCCCTACTACAACAAGCCGACCCCGGAGGGTCTGTACCGCCATTTCTGCACGATTGCCGATGCGTCAGGCCTGCCGGTCGTGCTGTACAATGTCCCCGGCCGCACGGGCCGGGACATTCCGGTCGACCTGGTAGCACGGCTGGCCAGGCATCCGCTGATGATGGCGGTAAAGGAAGCCGGCGGCAGTGTGGAACGGGTCAGCGCCATCCTGGACGCCTGTGAGATCACGGTCCTCAGCGGCGACGACGGCCTGACCCTGCCGATGATGGCCGTCGGGGCCAAGGGCGTCATCAGCGTGGCCTCCAACGTCGTCCCGGCGGAAGTCTCCGCCATGACGGCTGCCGCCCTGGCTGGGGACTACGCCACAGCCACCGGCCTGCACCAGCGGCTGTTCCCGTTGTTCCGGGATTTGTTCCTGGAAAGCAACCCCATTCCCGTCAAGGCCGCCCTGGCTGACTTGGGGCTGATGACCGAGGAATACCGGCTGCCGCTGTGCGAAATGGCCGCCGCCAACCGCGACAAGCTGCGCCTGACCCTGAAAAACCTCGGCCTTGATCTTTCCCCTGCTGGCAAAAACAAATAACGGGAAGACGACGTTCTCTGCGCGCACACGGCAGAATTTCTGCCGCTCCACAGCCGCCGAACTCAGGAAACCGTTCTAGACAGAGGCAGAGGCAGCTCTGCGAATCAGGAGCATGATGCTGATGAAGGCATTCCTTTCCGCATTGGCGACCGTTTCGCGTCTACGCATCGTCCAGGATGAATCGCCGGCCGGCGGCGTGGCCCAGCCTGACGTGGTCTGGGTCGTCCTCGCCCGTACCCTGTTGGCCGTGGTTGCGACTTTGGCGGCGGCACTGGTCCTCTGGCTGGTCAAGGATCAACTCATCGCGGCGTTGCTGGCGACCGCGGCGTTCTGCGCCGTCCGCCAGGCGTTGTCCGCGGTCTGGGAGCGCGAAGGGGTCGTCGTGCTGCTCCACAAGCTGCGTTCAGGTCATCCGTTGTCGGAAACGGAGCGTTACTACCGGAACGCCCTTTTCAATTTGCTGCTGATTTTGCGGCCCCTGGCCATTTTCTTTTTGTGTCTGCGCCATGCCTGCCTATGGCTGATTCCGAGCGCGGCCCTGGCCACGGCCATCATGGTGGAATTGACCTGGCCGCGGGACGAATCGTCCGACAGTGACAGCGGTTCTGGCCTTTCCGCGGGGCCTCGCCACTGGCTGGCCGCGGCCGCCATTGTCCTGGTTGCCACCGGTCTTGGCAGCCGCCTGGCGCCGGAGCAGGACGGCATGTTCATTCTGGGCCTTCTCGCCGCCATTTTCGCCTGGCTGCTTCCCGCAATGATGGCCAAGGCGATGCCGCCGCGCGACTTTGGCGGCATCGCCCCGGCCCGGGCGGCGTATCTTTATCTCGGTGAACTTGCCGTTCTCGTCCTTGGTCTGCTGGGACTGGCACTGTGAACAACAGCTCCGCCCACGCGCCTTTGCCAGTCAAGCGTTTTGCCCATCTGGCCATGGTCGGCTCCTGGATGATCTGGTCGTTTGACCCGGTTCTCATCCGCATGATCGGCAATGAGACGCCGCGCCTGATTGTGACCTCGTGCAGCGCGCTGATCGGCGGCATGCTTTTTCTGTTCCCGGCTCTCCGGGAGTTCCGGACCGTCCTGCGCGACCGCCGCCTGCTGCTGATGTTCGCGTTTTACATCATCTTCTGCACGGCTCTGGCGGACTTCTGCTACATCATGGCCATCCGGCACATGACGCCCGGCATGGTCGCCTTGGTGCTGCGCTCCCAGATTGCCCTGACCGTGCTGGCGGCATGGTGGTTTTTTGCCGAGCGCATCACGCTGCCGGTCGGCGCCGGTGTCCTCATCATCCTGGGGGCGCACGCCACCGGGGTGGTGACGTCCTGCCGGCAGAGCGCCGATCCCCTGCTGGCCAACACCACCCCGCTGGGATGGTTCATGACTTTCGCCGCCGCCATTCTGTGGACGGGCGCCACCATCACCGGCAAAAAACTCCTCAATCATGTATCGCCTTCGGCCTTGTGCGGCCTTCGGCTTTTGAACGCCGGCCTGCTGGCCCTGTCCGCCAGCCTGGTCGTCGACGGGCTGGCCGCTTTTGGCGGCCTGTCTCTCCGGCAGTGGCTGCTGATCGCGGCCAAAGGCGTCCTCGGTTCCTGCATCGCCTATGGTCTGCACCTGTATGGCCTGAAATACGTCAAGGTCACGGTCGCGGCCGCCATTGAACAGACGGCGCCACTGTTCACCATCGCCATGAGCTGGTTTCTCCTGCAGGAAAAAATCAGTTTCTTCCAGATGCTGACGGCGGCCGTTGTCCTGGCCGGCGCCATGGTCATCATCATCGCCCGCAACCGTGAACGACCGGTCGCGGCCTGACTCCAGGACAACGCCGATTCAGGCTGCGCCGCGACCAGAAAACCCGTCATTCTCAGACGTCCGGAAGGTGACCTTTTGCCTGACTTGCTTCGTTTCGGTCATGGCATAGAAGCGTGTCCGGCGGTGGTTCTTGCCTGACAGCGGCTCACACCGGCCAGCGTTTTGGCCGGATCAGGGTTTCGGGCAGAGGCGGCACCAAGAGGCCGGCGGCCTGAAACACATCCGCCGGCAGGGGTCCGGCGGCGGCCAGGCGGATATTCTCACGCAGTTGCGCGGCGTTGTCAACGCCGGTCAGGACGCTGTTGCGGCCGGGCAGCGACAGCAGATAGCGCATGCACAACTCATTCATCGGCAAGCCCAGCTTCGCCAGCCGCCGCCGATACGGCAACAGCCGCGACAGCGCCGCCGGCACGCGGTCCTCGGGCATCAGCAGCAGGCCCTGCAAATAGACGCTGCGAATAAACGACTGGCGGGCGGACCAGGAACGGATCGCCAACAGACCGTCAAAACGGTGGTCGAGGACATTGACCGGCACCTGGACATACGCAGGCGCGACACCGGCCACGGCGTAGGGCATGCTGTCGAGTGAAACCCCGGCGCCTTCAATCAAACCGCGGCCGACCATCCTGGCGAGGATGGGCAGGTGCTTGATGTCGTCTTCTCGATGCAGCAGGGCGACCGGAAGCACCGGCAGGCGCAGATTGGCCAGCGAGCGCCGCAGGGAGGCGAGGATGAACGCCTTCGGGTCGGTGTCGGCCGGAATGGGCGGGACCTTGCTGACGACCGTAAAATGCCGGGCCAGGCCGGCCCGTTGCATGGCAAGACCAAGAACCTGTTCGCTGTCGCCATAGGCGGCGGCCGTGTCCAAGGCGGTGATGCCGCCATCGGCCGCCACCCGCAAGATGTCTTCGACCTGGTCAAGATCAGGCTTTCCGGAAGTATTGGCGATGCCATAGCGCAGTCCGAACTGGACTGTGCCCAGCATGAGGCTGGAAAACCGCGTCTGCTCTGCCATCCCGCCCTCTCCACTCTGTCAGTTCATGCTATGGTGTGTGTGCCCCAATCGAAGTCATCGGCCGGACTGTTTCAGGATGCGGCCCTCGCCGTTTCCTGACGCCGTGACGGGGCATGGCGGTCGGCTACCGCTTGACGGCCAGGAACGGCTTGAGAATCTTGGCGAGCTGGTTGGCCGGCATGGTCTGCAGGATGATATGGCCCGGCCCGGTGACGACCGTGTTGAAGATGCCTTCGCCTCCGAAAAGCATGTTCTTGAGGCCGGGGACAGCCCTCACATCCAGCTTGCAGGTCGCACTCATGGCCGCCAGGTAGCCAGTGTCCACCAGCATGGATTGACCGGCCGCCAGGTCGTACTCCACGGCCGAGCCGTCAATCTCGATGAAGACGATGCCCGCGCCGGAGAATTTCTGCATGATGAAGCCCTCGCCGCCGAAGAATCCGGCGCCGAGTTTCTTTTGGAAGAAGACGGACATTTCGACGGTTGTGGCGCTGGCGAGGAAAGACGACTTCTGGGCGATGATTTCGTTTCCCGGGGAGATGTCAAACGCCCGGATGCTGCCAGGGAAGCTGGAGGCAAAGGCGACGGTTCCGGCGTTCCCGCCCGCGGTGAAGCGGTTGAGGAACAGCTTTTCGCCGGAGAGCATCCGTCCGAACATCTTGCCGATGCCGCCGGCGGAAGACGTCTCCATGTTCATGTTAGGCGTCATCCAGCTCATGGCGCCGCTTTCGCTGAGCATGGCTTCACCGGCTTCAAGGGTGCAGATGACGACCGGCAAGGGTTCGCCGATGATCTGATACTGCATGGCTTCTGCTCCATGATGGGCCCAGGAACCGTCGCGCCGGTTCCCGGGCTGGCGTTTATTTGGCCAGTTCCACTTCCAGGGCCTTGGCGGGATCAATCACGATGATCGGCGCCAGGCCTTTGACCATATTGAAATAAAAATCGTCCAGCACGCCCGTGTCGCCGACGGTGGCGTCCACCCGCCAGAAAGCACCGGCTTCGCCGGGCTGAACCCGAAGCGTCTGCATGTCGACGGTCAGCTTGCTGCAGTCAAACGCGACCTGGCGGCCAGCCGGCGTATGCACCACGGCCTTGGCGGTTTCCCCGGGCGGTCCGGCCTTCAGCCAGACGTCAAACGAAGTCGCATCTTTGGGCACATGGAAGTAAAAGGGCGTGGCATCCTGGATGAAGTGCAGCCCGGCGTCAATGGTGTTGGCGAAAATCCCCCAGTGGGCATTGGTGACTTCAATCCGGTAGAAGTCGCGCGGGGAGTCAATGCACAGACTGTAGACCTGGCCGGCTTCGGCCGCAAACGTGAACGGAACATCCAAACGGAAGATATTGCGGCTGAGCAAATTGTGCTCCTGGTCATAGACATAGCCCCAAATCAGCCCGCCATACTGGCGTTTGGGAATCAGCTTGACGCCGATGTCGCCCGTCGTCTCCGCGACAAGCGCCAGCGTCTGCGGGCCGCGGACACTATAGGGCCGAACCGGCTCGGCGCCGCTGATGGTCGCCGGCTTCGCCGACGCGATCTTCGCCGGCGGCTTGGGCAGACCGCTGGACTTCTGGCTGATGTACAGCGCATTCTCCGGATTGCTGATCAGGCCGATAAAATCGTCGTAGGAGACGTCAAGCGCGGACTCGTAGGCATCGGGAATCATCTTCTGCTGACGGAGATTCCAGAGCAGGATGGAGAGATTGATGCCCAGGCGCTCCAGGCGGAATCTGGCTGAAGCGTCGGTGATCTTGGCCAGGGCGTCGGCATACAGCCGGGCGAATTCCGGGAAATTGTCGGCATAGACTTTTTGGAGTCGGTTCTTGGAGAGGGTGTACGTCTCGCTGGTGTTGGCGATGTAGTATTCCTTGGTGGCGCGGTCGAGGAGGCGATAGAAGGCCTGCATGTCCTCGCTGCCCTCGGCATAGGCGTGGTCGCAGAAGTCCTTGAACTGGGCGTCGATGTCGGCCAGCGGGTTCCAGGCGAGCTTGGCGAGCAGGTAGTTGGTCACCGCGGCATGGCCCCAGGCGGCGTGGCCATAGACATAGACGCCCTTCATGTTGTTGGCCTTGATGCGCGGATACAGGAACTGGAGGATTTCCAGGCCCGGGGCGTTGGGCGCCCCGACCGAGTTGGAGACATTGTTGGGCAGGTCATAAAACGCCAGGTTGGAGGTGATCTTCGGCCATTGCGGCAGCAGACTGTCGAACAGTTCGCGGATGTCCGGCCGATACAGGGTATAGCCGTAGTCGAAGGACGGCGCCCAGACCAGGAAGATGTTCGGTTCGAGCTGGAACGGCTTGCTCGGCGGAAACACGTACTGGGCATACACATACCCGGCCAGGAGCTTGTCCGGGAAACGCTGCCGCACCAGCTTGGCGACCTCATTGTAGAAATAAATGACGGCCGGGGTGACCGACAGCTTGCCGAGGGGGTCCTGTTCATAGAAAGACGCGCACGTTTCGCATTCGCACCAGCCACCGCCATCGGACGGCGACAGCGAAAAGCAGGTCGCCTGGGGATGGCGCGTAAAATAGTCGCTGGCCACGTCGGCAAAACGGCGGATGGTGCTGGGATGGGTCTGGCAGAGCTTGTAGTAATCGCCGGACGGGGGGGTGCGCTGGCCACCGGAAACCATGTACCATTCCGGATGTTCGGCAAACAGGTGCGGGGGGCAGGTGCGAATCCAGTTGTGGCCATGCGTCAAATAAAGGCTCAGCCCGAGCTTCTGGCGGTTTGACCATTGCTCGACGCCTTTGGCGTTCGGCTGGATGTAGGGCAGCCGCCGATTCAAAAAGCCTGGCGCCTCCACCCGTTCGGTGTCCGGAACGCTGATGGTCTGGCGCTTCGGCGCATAGTCCCCGTGGGGGCCGGGCATCAGCCAGCGCACGCCAAAATAATCCTCCAGAAGCGTGGCCACGCCATTGCGGGTGCCGGCGCTGGTGCCGCCCTGCGGCGTCCGTTCATTCCTGCCGGTGTCCGGCCCCAGGACATAAAGGTCGCCGTTCAGGGGCTTGACCCGGAACCCCTCCCATTCCAGACCGGCGACCGTGATTCCGACCGCCGCCGCCGCCCTGGTCGCCCCAAGTGAAATCATGGGCGTGGCCGCCGCATGGACAATGGGCCAGTCCACCCCGGTGACCCGCTGACAATACATCCGCAGGTCCGATGCCGCCTCGTGCACCGACGGCGGCGCGTCTTCCTCCACATGAATCACAAAGGCACTGCGGCCATCCTTGACCAGGTCAAGACCGAAGACAAAACCAGCCGCCAGCATAACCGCCGCGGCAAAAACACTCCGACAACAACTTTTCGCAATCATGGCGTTCTTTCTTCTTCTGCTCAAAAGACTCAGGACTCACATGACGTGACACCTCTACAAAATAGGCGATCTTGACATCATTGTCAACTGCACCGCCGACAAAGAAGCGTAAACGGAGTAATCCATTCCGCCGGTGGTGATACGGCACCGGCACGCGGCGCTGGGGCAAGGACTCACGACTCATTGGCGGTGCGCTGGGGCGAGGACTCACGACTCATGAGGC